>DATBKV010000127.1:0-18605 GCA_036555745.1 Xanthobacteraceae bacterium
TAGCGGGTGATGCGGCCGGCGAGCTCCTGATAGGAGCCGTCGGCCGAGGAGATGCCGCCGCGCGCCATGCCCTGATACTTGGCTTCGTGGCGCAGCACCGGGTCGTCCACGTATTGCAGGATCTCGTTGAACGCCTCGGTCTCGTAGTGGTGGCAGTCGACGTCGACGATGAGGAAATCCTCGTAGCGGCGCTCGACCGCCTGCTCGGCCGCGTGCGCGAGCAAGGTGGTGGTATCGAACTCGGCGGCGGCGAGGTCGCGGAAGTTGCCGGCATGAATGTTCATCGCACGATCCTTTCCTGAAATCTTTCAGCCGCGCGGATTGGGCTGGCGCCCGACCCGCGACATCGCCTGCCAGGCGCCGAGCTCGAACACCGCGAGCCCGGCGGCATCGAGCATGGCGCTGGCGCCGATCACCACGTCGGTCGGCGTGACGCCGCTGTTGCGGCCGAACGGCCGCGGCGCCGGACCGGCCTGCGCCTTGGCGGCGAACAGCCGCACCACGCTGGCGAACACCTGCCCGAGCGAATCGTCGGGGATGTCGTCGAGGCGGTCCGCCTCGATCGCCTCGGCGCAGCGCGCGGAAATTTCACTCGCCAGCGCGCCGAAATCGGCAGCGGCGTCAGACCGCGACATAGACCTCTCCGTTGCGCTCGACCACCGGGAATTTCTGCAGCCGCAGCCGCTTGTCCGCGACGTGGACGCCGTCGGCCAGATGGAATTCGTAGCCGTGCCAGGGGCAGACGATGTGCATGTCGGAATGGTCGAAGGTCTTGCCGCAATAGACGCCGTTCTCGTCGATCAATTCCTTCACCTGCGGCATGCGCACGCCCTCGCAGGCGGGGCCGCCCTGGTGCGGGCAGAGGTTGCGGTAGGCGTAATATTTGCCGCCGTGACGAATGACGCCGATCTCGACCTTGCCGTCGCGAATGACCCGCACTCCGCCCTCGGCGATCTCCCCATCCCGGCACACCAGCAGCTCGGCCATCGCCTGCGCTCCCTATTCTTATGGGACCATATGATATGATACCTTAGAATTACGGGCGGTGGAAGATGGCGAGACGGCGCAACGGCGTGGCGGCGGCACGGGCAAAACGGCGCAAGGTCCCCGCGCGGCCCCCGAAGACCGGCATCGGCATGCTGCTGCGCGACGCCGATACCGCGTTCAACCGCTATCTGACCGGCCGGCTTGCCGCCCACGGCGTCACCTTCGGCCAGTTCCAGCACCTGCGCAATTTGTGGGTGCAGGACGGCCTCACGCAGGCCGAGCTGTCGCGCCGCATCGGCATCGAGATGGCGTCCTCGACCGCGATCCTCGATGCGCTCGAGGCGGAGAAGCTCGTCACGCGTGTGCGTAACGTGGTCGACCGCCGCAAAATCAACGTCTTTCTCACCCCAGCGGGGGCGGCGTTGGAGCGGCCGCTGATGGCCTGCGCCGCCGCCGCCAACAGGCGCGCCAGCAAGGGCCTCGGCAAGGCCGAGGTCGCGCAGCTGTTCGCGATCGCCGGACAAATTATCGAAAATTTCAAGGTGCTGCGCGCGGCCGAGCCTGCGCGCGCACCTGCGCGCCGGAAGCTGGTGCGCGCGGCGGAGTGAGAGGTGCCGGCTGCGCCGCGGGCTGGCTCTAATCCAACTCCGGCATGGCGAAGTCCTGCCAGCCCGGCACGTCGGCGACCTCGTAGAACGGCTCGCCGAACGGGCGCGTCGCGTCGACGCCGATGCAGGACGAGATGCGCATGGTGCGGTCCCTGCTGAGATCGACGGAAGGGTCGGACGGCCCGGCCGGCGTGTTCTCGACGATGATCACGTCGCGCTGCGGCTGCACGCGGAAGGCCAGCGCCCATTCCACCTCGGTCGAGGAGTGCACGTCGATGTCGGGATCGACCACGATGGTCCATTTCGGGCGGATGTTGCTCGCCATCGCCGCCAGGATCGCCTGGCGGGCTTCGCCCGCGTAACGCGGCTGCATGGCGATCACCACGTAGAACGAGACGCCAGCCGAGGCGCGCACGGAAATCTGGCTGATGGTGGGGAACTGGCGCTTGAGCGCGCGCAGGAACGAGGCCTCGAACGGAATCTGCTTGAGGATGTGGTTCTCGGTGATCGGCTTGCCCGTGAGCAGCCCCTGGAAGATGGGCTTCCTGCGATGGGTGATGGCGGTGATGCGCGCGACCGGCTTCTGCGACGGCCGCGTGTAGTAACCGGTGTATTCGCCGAGCGGCCCCTCGAGCACGGTCTCGTTCAGGTCGACCTCGAACTCGATGACCACCTCCGAGGTCGCCGGCACGGCGAGATCGCACGTGGTGCAGCGCGTGAGCTCGACCGGCGCGCCGCGCAACCCGCCGGCCACGTTCCAGTCGTTGGTATCATCGGGGACCTGCACTTGGCAGGTATAGGCGAGGATCGGATCGGCCCCGATCACCAGCGCGGCCCTGGGCACGCTGCCCAAGCGCTTGTGCTTGGCGAGATGCTTGCCGAAGCGATGGAACGGCTGCGCCGAGAACGAGAACGTATCCTTGCCCAGGATCAGGAAACGATAATGGCCGATGTCGGGCACCCCGGTCTCTGGGTCCTCCGACACCACGATCCCCGGCGTGATATAGGGACCGCCGTCCTTCGGGCTGTAGGTCGGGATCGGCCAGCGCTGGATGTCGATGTCCGAGCCGGTGATGACCTCGTCCTGGCACGGCGCCCTGCCGCGCACCATGATGGGCGCGATCGGGTGGTCGAGCCCGCTGTTGACCTTGTCGAAGATCGTCTCCTCGTCGGCCTCGAACGCGAGCAGCGCCTTGCTGCGCGTCGAGTAGACGCCGGCCACCAGCGGGTAGTCGGTGCCGTTCTCCTTGAACATGATGGCGGGGCCCTGCCGCACATAGCTCTGCTTCATTGCCTTGCCGACGTCGTTCAGCGCCACCGGCCGGTTGACGTCGATGAGCTCGCCGTGCTGGCGCAGCACGTCGAGGAACTGGCGGAAGTCCTGATACGGCATCGAAGTCCCTCGCCGCTCGCATGCATGGGATGACGCGACGTATATTTGCATTTGGCCCGGAAAAGAAGGAGCTTCGGCCCGGCCGGATGCAATCGACGGGCATCCATTCGCGCAAGGGTAGAACACCGCTCCAATTCCCCGCCGATGACGGATACCGACGAGAAAACGCGCCCTGCGGCCTTTCGCTTCATCGGCAAGCCGATCGTGCGCAAGGAGGACGCGCGGCTCACCACCGGCCACGGCCGCTTCAGCGACGATTTCAGCCTCGCCGGCCAAGCCTACGCGACGATGGTGCGCTCGCCGCATCCGCACGCGCGTATCCGCGGCATCGACACGGCGCGCGCGAAGGCGATGCCGGGGGTGCTCGGCGTGTTCACCGGCGCGGACTGCCAGGCCGACGGCCTTGGCGCCATCCCGCACGACCCGCTCCCCAAGACCCGCTACGACATGAAGCTGCACGGGAGGGGCGGCGGCGCGGTGTTCACCGGCCCGCACCTGCTGCTGCCGTCCGACAAGGCGCGCCACGTCGGCGAGGCAGTGGCCATGGTGGTGGCGCAAACGCTGCCGCAGGCGCTCGACGCGGCGGAGGCCGTCAAGGTCGATTACGAGGTGCTGCCCGGCGTCTACCACTCCGAGGACGCGATGCGCGAAGGCGCGCCGGTGGTTTGGGACGAGGTCCCCGACAACATTCCGGTCGATACCGCGTTCGGCGACCACGAGGCGACCGACCAGGCGTTCGCGAACGCGGCCCACGTGGTCGCGATGGACTTTCACATCGACCGTGTGACCGGGGTGCCGCTCGAGCCGCGCGCCGCGCTTGCCGAGTACGATGCGGCGAGCGGCCGCTACACGCTCTACGCCGGCAGCGGCGGCGCGGTGCGCCAGAAGCGCGAGCTCGCCGCCGTGCTCGGCATCGCGCCCGAGCGTCTGCGCGTGCTCTCGCACGACGTCGGCGGCAATTTCGGCACCCGCAATCGCGTGTTCGTCGAATTCGCCCTGGCGTTGTGGGCGGCGCGCAAGCTCGGCCGCCCGGTCAAGTTCACCGCCACGCGCTCGGAGGCGTTTCTCAGCGACTACCAGGGCCGCGACCTCGTGACCAAGGTCGAGCTGGCGCTCGCCAGGGACGGCCGCTTCTTGGCGATGCGCGCCACCAATATCAGCAATGTCGGCGCGCGCTGCGTGTCGCTCTCGCCTTTATCGAAGGGCGCGGGGCTGATCCCCGGCCCCTACGCCGTTCGCGCCGCCACCTTGCGGGCGCTGGCGGTCTACACCAACACCATGCCGACCCAGGCCTACCGCAGCTCCGGACGGCCGGAGGTCACCTTCGCGCTCGAGCGCCTGATCGACACCGCGGCGGCGAAGCTCGGCATCGACCGCATCGCGCTGCGCCGCAGAAACCTGATCCGGCCGGAAGCGATGCCGTACCGCAACGCTGTGGGCATGACCTACGACAGCGGCCGCTACGAGGAAAACATGGAGCGGGCGATGGAGCTCGCCGACTGGAAGGGTTTCGAGCGGCGCCGGCGCGAGGCCGCCAAGCGCGGTCGGCTGCTCGGCCGCGGGCTTGCCAACTACGTCGAGTCCTCGATCGGCGCGCCCAACGAGCAGGCGCGGATCAGCGTCCGCCCCGAAAGCCGCGTCGACGTCGTGATCGGCACGCAGCCGAGCGGCCAGGGCCACGAGACGAGCTTCGCGCAGGTGGTGTCGGACCTGCTCGGGGTGCCGCTCGAGCGGGTGAACATCATCCTCGGCGACACCGACGTGGTGCAGGCCGGCGGCGGCTCCCATTCCGGCCGCTCCATGCGCCACGCCGCCACCGTTTTTTCCAAGGCCGTGCCCGCGCTCGTCGCCAAGGGCAAGGCGATCGCCGCCGCGCTCCTGGGATCGGCTCCCGACCACGTCGAGTTCAGCGACGGCCGCTTCTCCGCGCGCGGGAGCAATCGCAGCTTCGATTTCCTCGAGTTGGCGCAGGAGGCGGCGCGGCACGATCTGCCGGAGGCGCTCCAGCGCGAGGTCGCGCACGGCATCGCGGTGGTGACCGACAACGAGATGCATGAGCCGGTGTTTCCCAACGGCTGCGCCATCTGCGAGGTCGAGGTCGATCCCGACACCGGCGCGGTCAGCCTGACCCGCTATGCCTGCGTCGACGACGTCGGCCGCTGCATCAATCCGCTGATCGTGCACGGCCAGACCCACGGCGCGATCGCGCAGGGCGTCGGGCAGGCCCTGTGGGAGCGCTGCTGGCTCGCGCCCGACAGCGGCCAGCCGCTCGCCGGCTCGCTCATGGACTACGGCCTGCCGCGCGCGGACACCGTGCCGCCATTCGCCACCGAGATCGCCGAGGTGCTCTCGCCCACCAACCCGCTTGGCATCAAGGCCGGCGGCGAGGGCGGCACCACCGCGGCGCCCGCGGTCGTCATCAGTGCCATCGTCGATGCGCTGCGCGACTACGGCGTGCGCGACATCAAGATGCCGGCGACGCCTTACACTGTGTGGAAAGCGATGCAGGACGGCAAGTCGCGGGCCGGCGCCGGGAGCGCGCCATAGCGGGCGCACATGCAAAGTTTTCGGATAAGATCATGCTGCCGCAGGCCAGGCGCCGCAGATGAAGGCCGGCTTGCCGGGCGCCAAAGCAAGGGGAAGATGCGATGAACGTGATCCAGGTGCCGCAACCCATCCTCGACAAGCGCGGGGAGCCGCATGTGCGCCGCTTCGAGGAGCAGCGTTGGCTGCTCGACAACATCATCCGCGCCAACGGCATCGACTGGGACCAGCCGCGTTCCCTCTATCTCAACGGCCCCTGCGGCATCGAAGCCAACGCCGATTTCGCCGGCATCCGCGAGCGCGTGAAGAAGATGGCGGACATCGGCCCGGCCTTCGAGGCGGTCGCGCGCCGGCGCGAGGCCAAGGCCAAGGCGGCCGAGGAAGCCGGCCACGCCGTGACCGCGCGCGACAACTACTTCATGGCGGCGGTGCACTGGGGCGCGGCGCAGTGGCCTTACGACCAGAACAATGCGGAGAACATCGCCTACAACAACAAGAAGCGCGAATGCTACGGCAAATATGCCGCGCTCGCCGACCATCGCGTTGAGCCGGTCTGGGTGCCGTTCAAGGACAAGGCGATCCCGGCCTGGTTCCATCTGCCGCCCGGCTACCAGGGCGGGCGCATCCCGGCGGTCATCGCCATTCCGGGCATGGACAGCTTCAAGGAAATCTCGGTCGCGCTCTACGGCGACCGTTTTCTCAACCGCGGCATGGCGGTGCTGGCGATCGACGGGCCCGGCCAGTACGAGGCGCCGATGATCGGCGTCTATTTCGCGGTCGAGAGCTGGATGGCGGTCGGCAAGCCGCTGGTCGACTGGCTCGCCGGCCGTCCCGAGATCGACGGCGAGCGCATTGGCTGCTCCGGCACGAGCTTCGGCACCTTCTTCGGCACCATCCTCACCGCGCACGAGCCGCGCATCCGCGCCTTCGCCGCCACCTCGGTGTGCCACGAGCCCGGCTGCCACACCATCTTCCAGGAGGCGTCGCCGACCTTCAAGAAGCGCTTCATGTACATGTCGGGGATCACCGACGAGGACGAGTTCGACCGCTTCCGGGAGACCATCACCTGGGAGGGCCACGCCGAAAAGATCCGCGCGCCGTTTCTGGTGGTCGCCGGCGAATACGAGGAGTTGAGCCCGATCGAGTACTCCGAGCGGTTGGTAAGGACCGTCAAGGGACCAAAGCAGATGGTGGTCTACCAGGAGTCGCGCCATTCCGTCGGCAACGTGCCGGCCGCCAATCTCGGACCGTTCCCGCCGATCCTGGTTGCCGACTGGCTGATGGACCGGCTCGCCGGCAAGCCGTTTGCGAGCGAGCACTGGTTCGTGCGCTCGAACGGCCAGATTGACAAGATGCCATACTAAGCTACGACGTGCGCACGCGCCATGCGAGACGTCACGCGCCGATATCCGCTCAGCGAGCGCGCTGGGGCTGCAACCGCCCTGCCCCGGCGCGGCGGCACGACGGCTAATTCTTCACGAACTTCTTCAGAGTCTGTTGGTCGGTAAATCCGCCGAACACGTTGCCCTCTTTATCGGCCGCGACGCCTTCTGGCATATGAGGATGCGGCCCCTCCTCGGTGATGAAGGCCGTCACCTTGCCATCTCGGACGCTGCCGATCCGGATGCCCTGTCGGAACGGCACATTGAACTTCTCGCCCGACTGCGAATCGGCCGCGTAGAGGATGTCGTTGCGGTCGATATAGAGGCCGCTGGGCCGGCCGAACTGCCGCCATTCGGCCAGGAATTTTCCATCCTGGTCGAAGATCTGGATGCGGTCGTTGGAGCGGTCGGCGACGAACAGCCTCCCGCCCGAATCCAAGGCGAGCGCGTGCGGCACGTCGAATTCCCCTTGCTGCTTGCCCGCCTTGCCCCAGGCCTTGATGAATTTTCCGTCCTTCGAGAACTTCACGATGCGCGCATTGGTCTTCCCGCCATGTCCGTCGGCAACAAAAATGTCCCCGTTGGGGGCGACCACGACATCGGACGGCCCGTTGAAAGTATCGGGCCCGTCGCCCGCGACCCCGGGCGTGCCCAGCGTCATCAGCACCTTGCCATCCGGACCGAACTTGATGACCGTGTGGCCCTTGCCGTTGCCGCCTCTGCCGTCGGTGACCCAGACGTTGCCGTCGCGGTCCGCAAACAGCCCGTGCGGCCAATTGATCAAGCCGGCGCCGAAGCTCGTCATCAGCTTGCCGGTCAAGTCGAACTTCTGGATCGGCGCGAGATTCGAGCCCTCGCAGGTCTTGGCGCCGCAGCGATCGTAAACCCACACGCTGCTGCCGTCGCGATCGATGTCGACGCCGATGGCTTGCCCAAAGGCGCGGCCCTGCGGGAGCTTCGCCCAATTCTCGACCACGCCATAGGGGTTGGGCGCGCCATTGGGGTCCTCGGCCTGCGCCCGCCCGGCCGCAATGGTCATCGCCGCGGCGATGGCGAAGCCGAGCATCAGTCTCACGCGATCAGGCATGTCACTTCCTCCCTCTATTGCAGTTGCGCTGTTTTCCGTAGCTTGAACCGATGCTCCCTCGGCCACAACAGCACTAAACCCGACGGCCGCCTCGAAATCACGTGGCGGGCCGCTCTTGGAAAAGTATGGAATGCGTGAGCTGGGGGGCGAGCCGGCAATGCGGCAGCGCTTATTTTAGCGGAGACTCATCCAGGGCAGCGCCGCACTTTGACCGGCGGAAGGTCCGGCTGGCGATATTCCGCGACTTCGACCGCTCCCACGTTGTTGAACACGTTGGCGGCGACGTCGCCCGGTATTTCCTGGCTGAGCGTAATCGGCCGGTTGCTGTCGGTGCATCTCACGGAAATGCCGGCGATCCAGGAGTAGATCGAGGAGCCTCCCCTGGTGCGAACAATGATGTTCAACCTTGCCTCGTCGACCGGGCGATAGCCGAACGACGAGATGTCGCCGGCGAATGTCATCTTGACCTCGCCCGCGGCGTCGCTGCGCAGGAACGCAACCGAAATGTTGGTGATCTGAAATCGGCGATCGTCCGGGCCGCCCTTGCCGAGCCAGACGAGCTGCTGTCCGCTCTGCCGGGTCTCCTTCAAGCTTCCGCTGATGGGGGAGATTTCAAAGCTGGCGGACCGCTCGAGCGTTGCAGTTTCCACTCCCTCTTGCGCGGCGGCACGCCCCGCAAATGCCAGCGTCGCGGCGACGCCGACGAGCAAAATCAACCGGGATCGCCGTCTCACGCGATCACGACGAACGTTCCCCGCTCCATGTCTGGCTTGCATTGTGCAGCGGTCTCCCGGCCGCAGCCTGCCACAGGGCGGCCGGCGATTCCTATGGGCAAATTCGGACTCCGCCGCGCGCGGGCCCGGCATGACCTATCGGCCTGGCGTCGGCGCAAGTCTCGTCACGGCGGCGGCAATGTCAGCAGCCAAGCGCCCGAGAGGACGCACGCGACGCCGGCCGCGCGCGCGACCCAGCGGCCGAACGGCGTGAGCTTCTCCAGCAGGACGAGCAGCGCCAGGAGCGCGATCCAAAGCACGTTCATCACGCCGCCCACGAATAACAGCGCCATCAACACCCAGCAGCAGCCGACGCAATAAAGCCCGTGGCGCAGCCCGAGCAGCAGGCAGCCCGCCAGATCGCCGCGAAAGCCGCCGTGGCTCAGGAGGAACTGAAACGGGGACCGGCATTGGACGAGACAGGTGTCCTTGAGCGGAGTCCATTGGTAGACGCCCGCCGCGATCAGCACGATGCCTCCGAACACGTTGCTGGCGCTCGTCATCTGGGAGTCGAGCAGAGCCGCCCGTTCGACCGCCCATTGCGCGACGGTGGCGGCGAGCGAAAAGCCGGTCCAGGCCAGGAAATAGCCGGCTGCGAACCAGCCGGTCGCGGCGAACGGCTTGCTATCGGCGCTGCCCTGCCGGCCCAAGCGGGCGTACATGAGGATCATGGGCGCCGCCGATGGCGCCATCATGCCGACCATCATCACGGCCCACATGGCGAACACGAAGGCAAATTCGATCGCACTCCAGGGCGCGTCCACCGGCGCCATGATTCCCAGGCCCGCCGGGATCATGCGGAAGCCGGCCATGTCCATGCCGCCCATGTCCATGTCGTCCGCGAGCCAGAGCAAGTAGGCCCACGCCAGCGCGACGATGAGCGCGAGCGCGCCGGCGACGAGGAGACGGTCTCGCCGCAGCACCGCTTCCAAAGCGCCGTCGCTCATTTGCTAGGGATGCCGCCGGCCCGCCGCGCGCGCCGCAGCGAGGTCACTCACGACTGGTTCGACCAGCGGATCGGCGCATAGTGGCCGTTCCTGCCGGAATTATCCCAGCGCATGCCATGATCGCTGAACGTGCTCCCGGCCGCGCCCACCGCGAACGCCAGCTTTTCCGGGCTGGCCGGATGGCCGGTATTCGCCCACATCTCACCGCTGGGATGCGCGGTCGGCAACGGATCGACGGCGAGATGCAGGATGCCCGGGATTTCCGCGGAACGCTTCCTGCCTTCGATCCGATAGGTGATCGGAACTTTCTTCACGCCCAGGTTCTTGCCGATCAGCGGCGCAAACGCCGCCATGGGCCCGCCGGCAGCGCCGGTGAAGATCGCGCCCAGCGCCTCGGTCTGCTTGTCGTCGGCGCGCTCATCGATATAGGCGGCGACCGACCAGTTTCCGTCCGCCATCGGTCCGGGCGTATGGACTGCGAGCCCCACGTTGAGGCCGTCGAGCGCGACGTTGCCATAGCGGCCGCTGTCGATGTGGAAGATCAGCGGCACGTTGCACTCGCCCTGCGTCGGCCGCGAGGTCAAAGGCGCCGCCTTCGATACCAGGCAGGGGCAAACGACGTCGCAATTGCAGTTCTCGAAATAGTCGCCCGACAGGTGCCATTGAACCTGGTCTGCCATCGCTCTCTCCTGCTGACGCAGAGGTCGGGATTGCCTGCTCGCCAAGGGCTGCGAAGATCGGCGGCGAGCGCGCGCCGCTGCGCTTGCTGCCCGAGACTTCGGCCGTCCTCGGCTTCGACGTTAGATTACCACATCCTCCCTCGCCGGAAAGGCTGACGCGGCACATCATATCCATTTATGCGCCCACGGCAGCGTCTGCTTGGCTCGCAGGAACCGCGAGTGCACACGTTGTCATTCGATCACCTCGTCGGCGAGCGCGAGGAGTGCAGGCGGAATGCCGAGGCCGAGCGCCTTCGCGGTCTTGAGATTGATCACGAGGTCGAACCTGGTCGGCTGCTCGATCGGGAGGTCGGCCGGCTTGGCTCCTTTGAGAATACGATCCACGAAGTATGCCGCACGTCGATAGAGACCGAGAATGTTCACGCCATAGCCAATGAGTCCTCCAGCCTCGGCGTATTCCCTGGCTCCTATCGACGGCAACTTGTTCGCGAGCGCAAGCGCCGCGATCGTTCCAAAGCTCGCCGCAAATTCCCCGTCCTCGGTCACCACCACCGAGTCGGCCTCGCTCTTGGCTATGGCAGCGAAAGCGAGATCGAACTCGCTCGGGCCCTGCGCCCGGACGACTTCGACCGTCAAATTCAAGGGCGCGGCGGCTGCTTGCATCGCTGGAATGATTGGCCTGCTGACGGGATTGTCGGGATTGGAGAGCGCAACCGGTCGGGAGACGCGCGGACACGCCTCCTTCAGCACTTCCAATCGCTTCGCATTGAGTTGGGGAAGAAAGAACGTCGATCCCGTAACGTTGGCATCCGGCCTTGCGAGGCTTGCGACGAGACCGGTCGCGACGGCGTCGCCGCTGATGGCCATCACGATGGGAATTGTGGTCGTTGCCTGCTTGGCCGCGCGCGTGCCCGGCGTCCCATGAGTGATGAGGAGATCGACATTCGTCGCAATAAGCTCTGCTACCAGGTGGGGAAGCCGATCGTACACCCCTTCCGCCCAGCGAAACTCGATACGGATGTTGGTTCCCTCGATGTAGCCGAGTTCGTTCAGGCCTGCTCGGAGTGACGCTACCGCTTTGGCCGATCCTGCGGCGGTCGCTGAGCCCAAAAATCCGACGCGGTGGACGTTGACGGACTGCTGTGCCCTTGCTGCGAGTGGCTCCGCCGCTGCCGCGGCGCCGAGTAGCGCCAGGAGCTTGCGCCGACAGATCATTCGATCACCTCGTCGGCACGGGCGATGAGCGTTGCCGGCACTTCGAGGCCGAGTGCCTGCGCGGCCTTGAGGTTGATCACCAGCTGAAATCGCGTCGGCTGCTCGACCGGCAGATCGGCGGGTTTGGCGCCCTTGATGATCTTGTCGACCAGGCTCGCCGCATGCCGGAATTCGTCGGGAATGCTAGGCGCATAGCCCATAAGGCCCCCGAGCTTCGGAAACTCGATGAAGTTGCAGATCGCAGGCAGCCGGCGCGATGCGATCAGCTCCACCATGCGCTTGAGTTGGATGAAAAAAACTGGATCGGCGATGAACAGCACGCCATTGGATCGTTGCTGGGCGAGAGCACCAAAAACGCTGTCCAACTCGCCGGCCGCGCGTACCTCGAACGGATGAAGCTTGAGCGACAGTGAGCGGCTGGTGCCCTCGACGGCCTGCAGCGCCGGACGGTGCGACGAGTTGCTCGGATTCCACAGGACGGCGAGACTGCCGAGGGCGGGAACCGCCTCCTTGAGCAGCTGCACGTGCTTGGCGCTCATCTCGGATACCATCCGCGTCGTGCCGGTCAGGTTCGCGCCCGGATGCGCGAGGCTCGCCACCACCCCGCTCGCCAAAGGATCGCCCATCGCCACGAAGATGATAGGAATCGTCTGCGTGGCGTCCTTGGCTGCCAGCGTGGCCTGGGGTGCAAGCGTCACGATGACGTCGACCTGCAGGCGGACGAGGTCGGCGGCGAGTTGCGGCAGCTGGTCGAGCTTGCCCTCCGCCCAGCGAAACTCGAAACCGATGTTGCGGCCCTCGACATAGCCGAAGTCCCGCAGCCCTTGGCGCATGAAGTCGAATGTCGCCGGCGGGTTGGGCCACAGGACGCCGATCCGGGGAATCTTTTTCGGCTGCTGCGCGCGCGCGGCGTGCAGCCCGATGAAGGAAGGCGCAACCGCCCCCGCGCCGAGCCATGCGATCAACTCCCGACGTCGGATAGCAGCCATCGGGGTGTCCTCCCCCTGCGGTCGGGCCGCCGCAGGCGTAAAGCTAGCGCAACGGCGCGGCCGGGTCCTTGGCGGCGGGCCTGAATCGTTCTGAATCGCAGCGGCTAGACTAGGGGCTCGGACCATCGCCGGCGACTGCGCCAGACTGTGCGGCCAAAGCCCGCGACCGCGACGGGCGCCGGCAGCAAACCGGCGCGCTGACGGAGAGAGGGCCGCGACCTCACCGGCGACCGCAGCGATCCGCGCCATGAACAAGCTGCCGATCGGCCCGGCGCTCGCCCCACGCCTTCGCCGCCGAAGGCGACTTCGCAAATTGAGGCCCGGATCAATCGATACCGCTGTGGCGGCAGGCCGCGAGGAAGAACGCGACGCTGCCCCTCACATGCGTGTCGATCTCCGCGCGTAATGCCTTGAGATCCTCTCCAAACAGCGCCCGCAGAAATAATCGCGAGATGATCAAGTCAATGAAGAACTGGGTGGTTGCCGCAAGGTGCTCGGGAGCGAACGCAGGGTATTTGCGGATCGCGTCCGCCTCCGCCGCCTCGCTCAGTAGCGCAGAGACGGTGTGCGTCGCACGCTCGCGCGCCATCCGGCCGACGCTTGCCACCTCCGGAAATCGGCGCGCCTCGGCGATGGAAAGGCGCATGAAATCGATCGCATCGCTCGCCAGCAGGTGCTGCAGGATACTGCTGCCCACGCTGGCAAGACGCTCCTCGAGCCTGGCTCCCACCGGCGCGTGCTCTCGGAACCCGTCGATCACGTTGGCGGCGTTGCGCATCCCCACTGCCGTGAACAGCGCTTCCTTGGCGGGGAAGCGCGCATAGATGGTGGGCTTTCCCGCGCGCGCGACGCGGGCGATCTCATCGATACTGGCGCCGGCGAGCCCGCGTTCAAGAAACACGCTGCGAGCCGCATCCAGGATGCGTTCGTCCACTTCGCCGGCGCGCGCGCGCGGCGGCCGCCCGCTGCGCACGGCAGACGGCTTGCGCGACCGCGCTCGCGCTGGAACGCTACCCATGGGCTGCCCTCACGGCCTTTTGACCGCGCCCGATTCACACCCTTAACCCGTTCATCGGACGCACGAAATCTATCGCATCCCGGCACCCGAGTAAATAAACGAAACGGTGCCGTATAGGATGTCTTGACGGCCCTGGGCGGCACTACATAAATGTTACGAAACCGTATCGTTCCATTATGCTCTGGGCCGCAACCCCCCGCCGGCCCGACAATGCGAGGGGAGATTCCACGATGTCGTTGGCAGAAGACCGAGACACGAGCGAGCAACCGCCGGAGCGCGCGCAACCAGGTCCGACCTCCTTCTCCTCTTGGGAAAGGGTGTTCGATGGGCTGCCCACGCAAAGCCGCGACGACGACGCGCGCGCGCGAGCGCCGGCGCCGCCGCCGCGCGCGCCAGGCAAGCGGCGCATGCTCGAACTGCCGCGCAAGCGGGAACATCCGCCTGTGCAACAGGATTGCGAGCGCGCGGAGGAACCACGCAAATGGTGGCTGCGGCGCCATCCGTATCTGTCCATGCTCGGCGTCGTGCTCCTGGCGCTGGCAATGGGACTCGGATACCTGTACTGGAACCACGCCCAGCATTTCGAAACGACCGACGACGCCTTCATCGCGGCGCGACAGTTTTCCGTCGCGCCCAAGGTGTCGGGCTACATCGTGGCCGTGCCGGCCACCGACAACCAGCACGTCAAGGCCGGCGACGTGATCGCGCGCATCGACGATCGCGATTACCGCACCGCGCTCGATCAGGCGGACGCGCAGGTCGGCGTCGATCAGGCCAATATCCAGAATATCGACGCGCAGACCACGGTGCAGCAGGCGCAGGTGGCCGCCAACCAGGCGCAGGTGGACCAGGCGCAAGCGGCGCTGGTGTTCGCGCAACAGCAGGCGGCGCGTTATCAGGATCTGGCGAAGAAAGGCTCAGGTAGCGTTCAGAACGCGCAGCAGTACACGTCACAGCTGCATCAGCAACAGGCGGCGCTGGAGAGCGCGCAGGCGAACCTCAAGGTCGCACAGCAACGACTCCTGTCGCTCGCCGCGCAGCGCAAGAGTGCCGAAGCAACGCTTGCGCAAGCCAAGGCCCAGCGCGAGCAGGCGCAACTCAACCTGTCTTATACCGTCGTCAAGGCGGCCCAGCCGGGCCGTTTGGTCCATCTCAGCGCCGCGGTCGGCGAGTACGCCCAGCCGGGCACGGCGCTCACGATGTTCGTGCCCGACGACATCTGGGTCACGGCCAATTTCAAGGAGACGCAGCTCGACCAGATGCGGCCGGGGCAGCCGGTGACGGTCCACATCGACGCCTATCCGGAGCGCAACATCCGCGGCCACGTTGCCAGCATCCAGCCGGGCTCGGGCACCGCTTTCTCTCTGCTGCCGGCCGAGAACGCGACCGGCAACTATGTCAAGGTCGTCCAGCGCGTGCCGGTCAAGATCATCATCGACAATCCGCCCGCCGATGTGGCGCTCGGCCCGGGCATGTCGGTCGAACCGGACGTGCGGGTGAATCCGAGCCTATCGCTCTATGAGCGGCTGAGGGCCTGGCTGTGAGCGGCTCTGCGACCACAGCCGGGGCGCCCGCGGCGACCGGCGGCGCAAGGGCAAATCCATGGCTGATTGCCGTCCTGGTCGCGGTGGCGACCTTCATGGAGGTTCTCGACACGACCATCGTCAACGTCGCCTTGCCTCACATCGCCGGCGGGATGGGCGTCAGCGAGGACGAGGCGTCGTGGACCGTCACAACCTATCTCGTGGCAAACGCGGTCATCCTCACCGCCAGCGGCTTTCTGGCCCAGAAGTTCGGCCGTAAGGCATTCTTCCTGGTTTCGCTGGCGTTGTTTACCGTGAGCTCGCTGCTCTGCGGCATCGCCTGGAGCCTCGATTCCCTGCTGCTGTTTCGCATCATGCAGGGGCTCGGCGGAGGCGGCATGGTGCCGGTCTCGCAATCGATCCTGGCGGCTTCCTTTCCATCGGAAAAGCGCGGCCAGGCGTTCGCGTTGTGGGGAATTGCGGTGGTTGTGGCGCCGGTCGTTGGCCCGACGCTCGGCGGCTGGATCTCCGACAATTATTCCTGGCACTGGAATTTTCTGATCAACGTCCCTGTCGGACTGGTTGCGATGGCGCTCATTGCCGTCGTCCTGCGCGAGCCGCAGTCGGAAATCGACCAGCGCCGACGCTTCAGCGAACAGGGGGACAGGCTCGATCTCGTCGGCTTCCTGTTGGTTGCAACCTTTCTGGGCGCGCTGGAGGTCATTCTCGACCGCGGCCTGATCGACGATTGGTTCGCGTCCACCTTCATCCTGACGTTTGCAATCATCTGCGCCGTCGCGTTCGTGGTCATGATCCCCTGGGAGATGAGCCGCCGCAATCCAATGATCGACATCCGGATGGTGGCGACGCGGCAGTTCGGCGCCAGCTTCATCGTCATGCTGGCTGCAGGCGGCCTCGTCCTGTCCACGACGAATTTGCTCCCGCAGCTCGTGCAGCAGAATTTCGGCTACAGCGCCACGTGGGCCGGGCTCGTGCTCTCGCCTGGCGGCGTGGTGACCATGGTGATGATGCTGGTCGCCGGGCGACTGTCCGGCAGGGTGCAGCCAAAATACCTGATCATCATCGGGGCCGTGCTCGTAGCGATATCGCTGTACCAGATGACCAGCGTATACGCTGGGCTCGACTTCTGGTTCTTCGCGCGCTCGCGCATGCTGATGGGCGTCGGGCTTCCGCTGATCTTTCTACCGATCATAACCGCGGCATACGACGGCCTTGCGCCCGAGAAGACCGACCAGGCCTCGGCGTTGCTGAATGCGGCGCGAAACATCGGCAGCTCCATCGGCATATCGCTCGCCGCCAATGTGCTGGCGCACCGCGAGCAATTCCATCAGAGCCGGCTGGTCGAGAACGTGATCCCGTCAAGCCCGCAATATCAGGACACGCTGGCGCAGGTCACCAATTATTTCGTCGCGCACGGCAGCGCGCTCGCCCAGGCGCACCAGCAGGCGATCACCTGGATCGGGCAGCAGGTGCAGGCGCAGGCGGCCTTTCTCGCCTACATCGACGTGTTCTGGATGCTGATGCTGGTCTCCCTTCTAACGATCCCCCTCACGCTGACGCTGCGCAAGGTCAAGCTCAGTGGGTCCGCGCCGGTCGCACACTGATCCAGCTCGGTCCCCTGACCTAACCAGCCATCCGAGCACGCAATGCAACAAGCGCGATTGGTCCGGGAATGCCGCCGCGGTCTGCCGGCCGTGCATGCTTCGATGGCGGCATCATCGGCGCGCATTACATCTGCGCCCACAGCGCCAAGCGCATGCATTGCCGGGAGCGGGCTCTGGTGCGGCAAGAAAAACGATGATGCCCCCTTCCGCCTGCGCGCAAGCCTAATGTAGCGTTTCCTTAAAGCCGCCAGCGGGAGCTGCCGGATCCCAATTGTTGCAACGGCGGAAGGGTGCCCTCGGCAGGCCTCCACCCAAGGGTACCGCGCCCATGCCAAAACTCTACGAAGCCCTCGCAGAAGCGTTCCTGGCGGAGGGAGTCGACACGCAGTTCGTCCTGATGGGCGACGGCAACATGCATTGGTCCACCGCCTTCGCCAAACTGCCGGGGGTACATACCGTCCACGTCAGGCACGAGCACAGCACCGTTGCGGCGGCGACCGCCTATAACGTAGCCACCGGCAAGATCGCCGTCGCCTCGGTCACGTGCGGCCCTGGCGTGACCCAGTTGATGACGGCGCTGCCAGCCGCGGTTCGCGCCCGCCTGCCGATGGTGGTGTTCGCCGGCGAGTCGCCCATCAACGCCAAATTCTACAATCAGCAGATCGATCAGGCGCCGCTGGTGACAGCGACCGGGGCGCATTACATCGCCGCGCATAGCGTGCCGCGCATGATGGACTACGTGCGCGAGGCCTTCCACGTCGCCAAGTACGAGCGGCGGCCGACGGTGCTGGGCATTCCCTACGACCTGCAGAAGGTCGAGCACATGACCAACCAGCCCTACGAGACCTCGGCGATGTACCAGCCCAACGTCGGGCGCATGCACCCCGATCCCGAGATCGTGGCCGAGGCGGTCGAGCGGCTGGCCGCGGCAAAGCGGCCTATCGTCCTTGGTGGCCGCGGCGTGTTGTGGTCGGGCGCACGGGATGCGGTGATCAAGCTCGCCGATCGCTGCGGCGCATTGCTCTCCAATACGCTGCCGGCGCGCGGTCTGTTCCACGACCATCCGTTCGGGCTTGGCACCACCGGCAGCTACTTCACGTCGTTGGGCAGGGAGATGTACGAGTCCGCGGACGTCGTGCTCGCGGTCGGCACGAGCCTATCCTACTACGTCGGTGGCGGGCACTACTTCACGAAGGCCTGCAAGATCCAGTTGGATGATGCCCCACGCGGCCTGCGCGATGGGCAGAAGGCCGCCGACATCTATGTCAGATCAGATGCGCTCGTCGGCGTCGAGGCAATCCTTGCCGGTCTCGACAAGAAGTTGGGTGTCGGCAAGCCGACGGCGGCGGCGATACGCACGAAAGAGCTGGCGCATCGCATCGCGACCGAGCCAGCGGATTCGATGCCGTTTGAGATCGCGCCCGGGGTGCTGGATCCACGCGAGGCCATCCGAGCCATTGACGGGGTCGTTCCAAAGGACTGGGACATCGTCGTCGGCGGCGGCCATCAGGCCTATTTCAACACCCAGATGCGTGGCAGGCCGGCGGAGCGCTACACGACGGTCCGCGAATTCGGCGCGGTCGGCAACGGCCTGTCGTATGCGCTCGGGGTTGCGGCTGCGCGCCGGCAGGGCCGGGACGGCAAGATCGTGCTGTTCGAAGGAGACGGCGGGCTCCTGTTCCATATCCAGGAGCTCGAGACGCTCAAGCGGCAAGGATTTCGCATCCTGATCTGCGCGATGAACGACGGCGGATACGGCTCGGAGTTTCACAAGCTGCGCGCCGACGGCCTCGACGACAGCTTGGCCGTGTTCGGCCGGCCTGCGCTCGAAAAA
>DATBKV010000128.1:0-93254 GCA_036555745.1 Xanthobacteraceae bacterium
CCCTTGTGCTTGGTCTTCTCGGATTTGCCCTCTCGGGCAACGCCGCCTTCGCGCAGGCGATGAACGCGGACGACCTCAAATGGATCAACGAGTGCATCAAGGACAACAAGGGCGGCGCCAGCGACGCGGTCGTGCGCAAGTATTGCATCTGCATGAACGAGAAAATGGACAACAACGAGACGCGCTCGATCACCGAATGGGAAAAGGCCAACCCGGCGGCGCGGCGCGCCTGCGACCGCGAATCCGGATGGAAGTAGCCGCGGCCTGCGCGCCGCCGCGCGTATAGGCGAGTTGCGCGAAGCGAAGCCACCTGCCCTCGTCATCGCCGCCGCGACCGTCCTGGGGAGCGCTCCGCGGCGGCGCGGTTTTCGCCGGCCGCGCCCCGGCGCGGTTCCCGCGCCGTCCGCCTTGGCGTATGCTCGGCGCCGCGGCGCCAAGCAACAAACACGCGCCGGGGAGACGCAGTCATGACCGCACGCACTCGATCAGCCCTCACGCTCCTGGCGGCGGCGCTGCTTGCGCTTTCGAGCGCGAGCGCGTGGCCGCAAGCGACGCGCACGGTCAAGATCGTGGTCCCCTACACGCCCGGCAGCGGCCCCGACATCCTGTCCCGCCTGATGGCGGAGCAGATCGGCGCCGCGCAGGGACCGACCGTGGTGGTCGAGAACCGGCCCGGCGGCGGCACCGTGATCGGCACCGAGGCGGTCGAGCGCGCCGAGCCCGACGGCCGCACCGTGCTGCTGGTCGCGAACTCGTTCGTGATCAATCCGCCCCTGCAGCGCGCGAGCTACGATCCGACCAAGAGCTTCGAGCCGGTGTGCTATCTCGCCGCCACGCCGATGGTGCTGGTGGTGCTCGCCTCCTCGCCCTACAAGACGCTCGCCGATCTGATCGCTGCCGCACGCGCCAAGCCCGGCGAGCTTGCATTCGCCAGCGGCGGGCCCGGCTCCTCCCTGCACATGGCGATCGAGGTGCTCAAGCGCGCCGCCGACATCAGCGTCACCTACGTGCCGTTCGGCGGTACCGCGCCCGCGATCAACGCGCTGATGGGCAATCACGTGGCGGCGGTGTGGGCCGACTACCCCACGGTGGTGTCGCATCTGCATTCCGGCACGCTGCGTGGCCTCGTCACCACCTCGCGCCAGCGCGACGAGATGCTGCCGGACGTGACGACCCTGGGCGAGACCGGGGTGAGCAAATACGACGCCGAGATCTTCTACGGCGTCGTGGCGCCGGCGAAGACGCCGCCCGAGGCGCTCGCGTCGCTCGCCGGCTGGTTCGGCGGCGCGGTCAAGGCGCCCGACATGAAGCCCAAGCTCGCCAAGCAGGGGCTCGTTCCGGTCGGCACCTGCGGCGCCGAGTTCGGCGCCTACATGCGCCGCCAGGTCGAGGAATACAGCCGCGTCATTCGCGAGGCGAATATTACGGTCAAATGATCGCGTCGCGCTGCCGAGCGACGCGGGCCAATGCGAGCGCCCTGCGTGCGTACACGCATCCCGGCCCCTGCCCGCGATTGCGCCGCGTGCCCGACATTGCGCAGCGGCGCGCTCGCTTCGGCCGAAACACGAGCGCCTAAAGCGGGATGACTTCTCTTCGAGTAGTCATCCCGCTCCAAGTTTTTGCTTTGCGCGTGATCCTTTCCGAAAACCGGTTCCCACTTTTCGGGATCACGCGCTATTCGCCGTTCGCCCGCGCGGTGCGCGCCGGCAGGCCGCATTCCCGCCGCACCTCCTCGAGTTGCGCCCGCAAGCTCGCGAGCTGACCCATGGTCGCGGCATCGCTCGCGGCAACGCCCGCGGCGACGTTGGTGATGCGGCGCTGATTGCCCGCCCCGCCGACCGACACGCTGTTGTCCTCGTTCGCCACTGAGCCGCTGCCGATCGCCACTGCGTTCGCCGCCGTAGTGCTCGCGTTGGGTCCGAGTGCGGTCGCAAGCGATCCCGTCGCCGCCGCGCCGTCGCCGTAGGCGGCGCCCCCATGCGAGGCCAAGGCGGCGGAGCCCACCGCCACCGACTGGGTTGCGATCGAGTTGGCCCCAATCGCGATCGAGCTCACGCCCGGGGCCAAAGCGATCAAGCCTGGTACCCCGGACTGGGCGTTGAGGCCGATGGCGAGCGCGCCGGGCTGAAGCGCTTGCGCGGCGGCGCCGAGGGCGATCGAGCCATCGCCGGTGGCCTGGGCGGCGAACGCGGCGGCGAAGCTGCTGAGGCCGCTCGATTTGGTATCCTGGCCGAACGCTATGCTGCGAGTGTTGTTCGCCGAACTATTTAGGCCTAAAGCCAGACTGCTCGGTCCCAAGGCATGGGCGGTATTGCCGATTGCCACGGTGGAGCTGCTAAGGGCCTGACTTTGGGTGCCGACGGCCGTCCCGCTGTCAACGTTTGCGACGCTGCCGCTGCCGAAGGCAGACGTGTTGGGCCCGCTTGCGACGCTGCCATTGCCGAAGGCCGAGCCATTGGGCGCGCCTGCCCTGCTGCCATTGCCGAATGCAGAGCTGTTGGACCCGTTTGCCTTGCTGCCGTTGCCGTAGGCTGAGCTGTTGGACTCGTCTGCAGTGCTGCCGTTGCCGTAGGCGGAGCTGTTGAGACGCTTGGCGCTCGCTGACGTTCCGACGGCTGTGCCTTGGCCGCCATCTGCGAGCGCCTTGTTGCCGATAGCGATCGCGCCATCTGCTCCGATCCTGGTCGTAGGATTCAAGGTCGATGCATTGCTGCCGATGGCGATGGAGTCGCCCCCCGCCGAAACGGCATCGATCCCGACCGCGAAGGACCTCGCGCCGCTCGCTCCGCTGAGCTGGCCCATGGCGATGCTGCGGTCGCCGCCCGCGCGCGACTGGCTGCCGAGGGCAATCGCTCCATCGGCGGCGAACGAGTTCGGCCCGACCGCCACCGAGATGAGCCCATTCGCAGTCGCGGCATTGCCGGCAGCGACGCTGCCGTTGCCGACGGCGTTCGCACCGCTGCCGAAGGCCGAGCTGTTCTGTCCGCGCGCGGCGCTGGTGGGACCGTAGGCCGAGCCGTTGAGGCCGCTGGCCGCGCTGGTGAAGCCGATGGCAACGCCGAAGTCGTTGCTGGCGTTGGCCGAGATTCCGATCGCGATATTACCGTGTCCGCAATTCGTGGTGGGAGTACCCATGCAGGGATGTGTCGCGTCTTGTGTAAATGCATGGGCGTCAGGACCAATAGCGATGCCGCCGATGGCCGCCGTGGTTGCAAAGCCCGCGGCGGAGTCGCTGATAGCGATGGCGGCAAAGCCGTTGGCGGCGCCGTTTCCCAGGGTTTCGGCGAGCCCCGCTCGCGGATCGAGCAACTGCATCGGCGCAATGGCGCCGACGGCGAGCAGCAGCGCGGTATGGCTTCTGGACATGCGCGACATGATCACCCCCTTGTGTTGGGTCCGATCGCGCGCGCCGGGCAGACGGTCAGGGTCCAGGACCGCGGCAGCGGCGGCAAACGGCCGGACGGAGAAGGCGCAAGGCTATCCGACCGCACCCGGCGCCAGCAATACGATTGGCGCCGGACGCGCCCGCTCAATCGATCGAAATGCCCGCGGCCCTGATCGGCGCGGCGTTCTTGGCGATCTCGCTGACCACGAATTTCTGCAGATATTCCGGCGAGCGCCGCTCGGGCGCGACCACGATCGCGCCCACCTCCTTGAGCCGCTGCTGCACCGAGGGCGTTTCCATCGTCGTCACGGTGGCGTCGTGGAGCTTGCGGATGATCGGCTCCAGCGTGGCTTTGGGAAAGAAAAAGCCGAACCAGGTCGTGGCCTCGAAATCCTTGAGTCCCTGCTCCTGTGCCGTGGCCAGGTCCGGCAGCATCGGCGAGCGATCGCGCGAGAGGATCGCGATCGGCTTCACCAGCTTGCCCTCGATCTGCGCCGCCACCGTGCCGCTGAGCGTGCAGAAATAATCGAAGCGCCCGGCGATCAGGTCCTGCATCGCCGGGCCGCCGCCGCGATAGGGAAGATGGGCGATATTGACGCCGATGGTGGCGTTGAGCAGCGAGCAGTCGACGTGGCCGGTGGAGCCGGCGCCGGCGGAGCCGAACTGCATCGCGTTCTGGTTCTTCCTGGCATAGGCGATGAACGCCGGCAGATCGTCGGCGGGCAGGTCCTTGCGCGCGACCAGCACGGTCGGCTGCTCGGCGATCAGCACCACCGGCGCCAGGTCGGTCACGAAATTGTAGAGCGGCCGCTTGTAGAGCGTCTGGTTGATGGCGTCGGCGCGGCTGCCGAGCACGAACTGATAGCCGTCGGGCACCGCCTTCGCCACCCGCGCCGAGCCCAGCATGCCGCCGGCGCCGCCGACATTCTCGATGATCACCTGTTGCCCGAGCACCTCGGAAAGCCGCTGGCCGATGATGCGTCCCATCACGTCGGTGCCGCCGGCGGCGGCGAACGGGACCACCATGGTCACCGGCCGCGTCGGCCAGTCCTGGGCGGCGGCGGTTTCGCACAGCAAGGTGGCGATGGGCGGGATGAGACCGGCGACGACGGCGGACAGGCGGGTGATCGCGCGCATGCCGATCTCTCGGTGTGGGAGCGAAGTGCGGGCGGCGCGAGTGCGCCCTACATCTTGACTTCGCTGATCTGGATGGTGGGCTGCGTGTTGGTATAGTTCGGAATGTCGGCGAGGATCGCCTGCGCGTGCGGAGCGAAGGCGGCCTGGAAGGCGTCGGTGGAATCGAAATATAGATGGCCCATGGCGACATAGGTCGCGGGCGCCCCGGGCGCACCGCCGGCGATGCCTTCCTCGACCGCCATGCGCTTGCACGCCGCGCCGAGCTTCTGCTGCACCATCGGCATGTGCTTGCTGAGGTAATAGCCCATGTCGAACTTGCAGCCCTGGGTGTTGGGATAGAGCACGCTCACCTTGATCACGTCTTCCTCCCTCACTGCGCTGATTGAGAGCGGCGCGAGCCCGCGCTTGTTCCGGCGAGCTTATGCCAACCGCAAGCCCGGCGATAGCCGAGGTTCGGCCGTCCGCTCGACAAGGTGACGCCGCGATGCGCGGCCGCAGCGCGGCGAGCTGTCCACGCAGCCGGGGCGGCCGATGCGCCGCGCACGATTTTGCCCGGGTGTGGCATCGCTACTACAGCCACGGACGTGGATTCGGGTTTTAGTGCTTCACTCGATTCGTGGCTCTGCTCGGGATCGCCTGCCATGCGCCTGGCCCACCTTCGCGCCGTGCGATGCTTCGTGCTTGTCGGCGTGGCTGCGATGCTGGCAATTGGCGGCGGCGATCAGGTACAGGCGCGCGCGGCGCGCAAGCATGCTCCGCAGCACGCGATCCACGGCCCCGGCTATCACCCGCCCTATGCCGCGATCGTGCTCGACGACAAAACCGGGCGCGTGCTGTACGAGGTCAGCGCCGACGAGCCGCGCCATCCGGCATCGCTGACCAAGATCATGACGCTCTACCTCTTGTTCGAGCAGCTGGAGGCCGGCAAGCTCGCGCTCGACACGCCGCTTCCGGTCTCGGCGCACGCCGCCATCCAGCCCCCGACCAAGCTTGGGCTCAAGCCCAATTCGACCCTCAGCGTCGAGGATGCGATCAGGGGGCTGGTCACCAAGTCGGCGAACGACGCCGCCGTGGTGGTGGCGGAAGCGATCGGCGGCAGCGAGGAGGAATTCGCCAAGCTGATGACGGCGAAGGCCCGCGCGCTGGGCATGATCGGCACGACCTATGTCAACGCCTCGGGACTGCCGGCGGACGAGCAGATCACCACCGCGCGCGACCAGGCGCTGCTCGGCTGCCTGATCGGGCACCGGTTTCCCGGCTACTACCAGTATTTCGCGACCCCCAACTTCCGCTACCGCGGGGTCGACATGCACAATCACAACAGCCTGCTCGGCCAGGTGAACGGCGTCGACGGCATCAAGACCGGCTACACCGAAGCCTCCGGCTACAACCTCGTGTCCTCGGTTCGCCGCGACAACAAGCACATCGTCGCGGTGGTGCTCGGCGGCACCTCGAATGGCGCGCGCGATGCCCGCATGCGGCAATTGATCGAGACCTACATCGTCGACGCTTCGATCGCGCGCACGGCGCCGGTGGTGGTGGAAGGCACGCTCGTGCGCGCCGCCGACCCGGTCAGTCCGTTCCCGCCGGTTGCAGACGACAGCGCCCGTCCGGGCGCGCCGGCGCAGCCGGCGAAGGTCTATCGCGCCGCGGCCGCGAAGTCGCTACCGGCAAAACTCGCGCCAGGCGCGTCGAAGCAGGCGACGAACGGCAAGACCGCGCCACCGCAGGCGCAGCGTGCGACGGCCAGAGCATCGACCCTGGGCGTGCTGCGCGACACCTCAAGCACCGGCGTGCATGGCTCGCGCCGGCGCGAGGGCCGGCTGGGCGCGCCGCCTTCCGTTCCGTAATCGGGATTGCCGGCCGCTGCGTCGGCTATTCGACCACTTCGACCTTGACCTTGGCGACACCGCGCTTGACGATTCCGAGCTCCTCGGCGGCGCCGTGCGAGACGTCGACGACGCGCCCGGGCACGAACGGTCCGCGGTCGTTGACCCGCACCGTGACCGACTGGCCGGTGGCCACGTTGGTGACCCGCACGCGGGTGCCGAACGGCAAGCTCCGGTGCGCGGCGGTCAATTCATGGGAATCGAACCTCTCGCCGCTCGCGGTGTGCGGGTCGCGCGAATAGAAGCTGGCGAGCCCGTAGGTGGCATCGCCGCTTTTGGACGCCGGCCCGTCGTTGGCGTCGGCGGAAGCGACTTTGTGCGCGGCCGCCGCATGCCTGGCGGCGACAGCCGACCGCCTGGCGTGGGATTGCGCCCAGCGATCGGCCCGGGTTGCAGCCTGGCGGCTGCCGGTCAACGAGGCGGATTGATTGGTGACCACGCCGGACTGCGCGCAGGCCGCCAATGTCGCCGCCGTCACGGCGGCGGCGAGCAACCGAAGGGACGCCCTGACGCGGACGGACCCGACTCCACAACCGATGGAAGACAAGACTGCACCCCCCGATCCAACTCCGATGCGACAGTGGAAAGCGGGGAAACGTGGCCTGACGGCGGCCGAAGATGCGGCGAGCACCCGAATTCGCTTCGGTGTGATCGTTTTGTCACAGCCAAGAGGCGGATTGGTGCTCCCATACTTAACCTGCGGTTAAGGCCAACGGCAGCGACGGCATGTGAGTAGGGGGATGAGCGCGGCTCGACGGCCGGGCGGATGCGGCCCTGCTTCGTCGATTATGCCGAGCCGGCGCTTTCGCCGGCAAAGACAGGTGCGTCAGCCGGCCTTGCGCCGCGTGCCCGGCTTCTTGGCGGCTGCGCGCTGGGGCGCGCGCTCGCCGCCCTCGATCGGCAGCAGCATCTCGCGCTGCCCCTCGACGCGCTTGCGGCCCTTCTTGCCTTGCGCCGGCGCCGCGCCGCGCTCGGCGGCGACGCTCCGGCGCAGCGCGTCCATGAGGTTGATGACATTGCGCGGCGCCGCCGCCTGCTCCTTGTGCTTGGGCGGCTTGAAGCCCGCCTGCTTCTTGCGCAGCAGCTCGATCAACGCGGTCTCGTAGTGATCCTCGAACTGCGCGGGCTCGAAATCCCCCGCCTTGGTATCGAGGATATGCTCGGCGAGCTTGAGCATCTCGCCCGGCACCTTGATGTCCTGGATGCCGTCGAAATATTCCTCCGGCTTGCGCACCTCGTAGGCGTAGCGCAGCGTCGTGCCGAGCAGCCCCTTGCCGTAGGGCTCGAGCGCGATGACGCGCTCGCGCTTGGCGAGCACGATCCGTCCGAGCGCGACCATGCCCTTGCCGCGCATGGCGTCGCGGATCACCGCGAACGCTTCCTGGCCCACGGTGTCGGTGGGCGCAATGTAATACGGGCTGTCATAGTAGCGCTTGTCGATCTGCGCCGCCGGCACGAAGCGGTCGATTTCGACGGTGTGCTTGCTCTCCACCTCGATCGCCTCAAGCTCGTCGTCATCGACCTCGATATACACGCCCTTGTCGACCTCGTAGCCCTTGGCCTTGTCGTCCGCCTCGACCGGCTCGCGCGTGACGTCGTCCACCAGCTGCTGGCGCAGCCGGTTGCCGGTCTTCCTGTTGATCTGCCGGAACGAGATGCGCTCGGAGGCCGAGGTGGCGGGACTGAGCGAGATCGGACAGGAGACCAGCGAGAGTTTGAGATAGCCCTTCCAATATGCACGCGGCGCCACGACATACGCTCCTTACGAAAACCGGTCCCGGGAAACGCGCTCGGAGGCGACATCGCCTCCGGTGGAAGCGCGGTCCGCTCCAGGCGCTGTTCGGTCGCACGATTGCACCGAAAAGTCTGCAACTTTTCGGGATCATGCTTAGATAACAATTTCCAGGCCGAGGTTGGAGTCCTGCTTTTGTTCTGCGCTCCCCGCTAATGGCACCGCGGCACAGGTGTTTGCTCTAGCGATTGACCGGGGATAGTTAACCTTTTGTCACACCCGCATCGCCACGCGGCGCTCTCGTCTCAGCGCAGCGGCCAGGCGAAGCTGAGCTCGTGTCCGTCCGGATCGGTGAGGTGGAAGAAGCGCTCGCCCCATTCGGCATCGCGCGGCGCGGTGTCGGGGTGATAGCCGGCCGCGACCACGCGCGCGTGCAGCGCATCGAGATCGGAATGGTAGAAGATGACGCGCCCCCACCACGACCAGGTCCGCTCGGCGGGCTCGGCGACGAGATTGAGATGGCTGCGGCCGGCGCGAAAGCTGGTGAACGCCGCCTCGGCGCCGCCGTAAATGATCTCGAACCCGAGCAGGCGATAGAACCGCACCGCCCGCGCCATGTCGTGGGTG
Organism: Xanthobacteraceae bacterium; assembly: GCA_036555745.1. Lineage (GTDB taxonomy): Bacteria > Pseudomonadota > Alphaproteobacteria > Rhizobiales > Xanthobacteraceae > VAZQ01. Next base: position 8,771 of record DATBKV010000128.1, read on the forward strand.
GCGAGCGTGACGGCATTGATGCTGTCGATCATCGGATTTTCGGGATCACGTGCCGGGCTTACCGCCGATCGCGCCGTGCGGATGACGCAGGTCGCCCCGCTTGTTGCGCCGGCGCACGTAGTTGATCACCGCTTCCGGCCGCTCGCTCTTGACCTTGAGGGCGGCGATCAGCGCATCCTCGGCCGGGACCGTCACGCTCATTCGCCTGCCGGCGAGGTTTATGCCAACGGTGAATTCGAGCATCATGACCGTACCCTTGCCTGGAGCGGGATGACTTTTCTTGGAATCGTCATCCCGCTCTACCTTAATTCTTGGAGCATGATCTTTTCCGAAAACCGGTACCCACTTTTCGGGATCATGCTCCAGCGGGCGGCGGCGGGGACGCGCGAGCGAGCCCGCGGCACTCGCGCGCGCGCTCAACCCGGCTCGGTTTCCTCGAGCTGAGAGAACCGCACCGGCAGAATCTCCCGCGTCGCCACCCTGCCGTCGGCGTCCTTCTCGACCAGCACGAGCTGCTGCGCGTCGGGCAGCCCGGCCGGCACCACCATTCTGCCGCCTGCCTTCAATTGGTGGAGCAGCGGCGGCGGAATGAGATCGGGAGCCGCGGTCACGATTACCTTATCGAACGGGGCAGGCCCCGACCAGCCGTGATAGCCGTTGGCGATCCTGAGCTCGACATTGCTGCAGCCCAGCCGCTGCAGCCGCTGCTTCGCCTGCCGCCCGAGCTCCTCGATGATCTCGATGCTGTAAACTTTCCGCGCCAGCTGCGCGAGCACAGCGGCCTGATAGCCGAGACCGGTGCCGATCTCGAGCACCGTATCGTCGGCGCGGATTTCGAGCAGATCGGTCATCAGGGCGACGATGAAGGGCTGCGAGATCGTCTTGTCAAACCCGATCGGCAGCGGCGTATTGGCATAGGCGTAGGGCTGCAGCTCGACCGGAACGAAGTCATGCCGCGGCACCATGGCCATGGCCGTCATCACGCGCTCGTCGAACGCCGCGCGGCCGGTCAAGCCGCTGGCCTGAAACGCGCCGGCGGAAATTTCTGCGAGCATCTGCCGGCGCAGGAGCTCGAAATCGTTGGCATGCATCGCGTCATCCTGGGGTGGCCACGACACCGGAACAAGTCGCCGCGGCGGTTGCGGGTTCCGCCCTCGTGCGCGCCTGCGGCTGCGGCGCCGCGCTCATGCTGCTTTTCATAGCGCGTTTGCACGATTTTGTGCAGGCGAAGGCTGATCGAGACGGCGCGTGGCGCATCGGCTGCCACGACGGCCGATTACGCCACGCGCAAGTCCCGCCTGCGCCGCTGCTAAGCTCGGGCGGTCCGGCGCTCGCGCGGGTGTGACCGCCTTCGGCGGCCGGGTGCGACCGACGCTCGGCGCAGGTTTCCTCGCCCGGCGCGCCGACCTATCCTGACACGCCATTGTCGCATGGAGGGGAGCCGCATGCAGGCCGCGCAGGAGGAGCTGTCGTTCACCTATTTTCCCGAGAACTATCGCTGGTCGCACGGATTGCTGATCGGGCTCAACATGGCGCCGTGGGGCGGCGCCGAGATCGGCGAGGTCAATCGCATCGGGCTGCGGCTCAAGCACTGCGTCGGCGACGACGACGCCTGGTTCCGCGAATGGGAGCGCGAGGCGCGCACCGTGGAGGAGCGTGGCCGCGAGCACATCGCCGACGGCCGCGGCCGGAGCGGCGCGCAGTATCTCCAGCGCGCGAGCGCCTATTACCACGTGGGCGAGCGCTTCCTGCAGCCGAAGAGCAAGGACGGGCTCGACGCCTATATGCGCGGGGTCGCCTGTCTGCGCGACGCCGCCGCGCATATGAAGCGCCCGCGGCTCGAGCACGTGGAAATTCCCTATGAGGGCACCAGCCTTCCCGCCATCTACGTGCATGCCGAGCCCGCCACGGCGACCGGCAAGGTGCCGGCCATGGTGTTCTTCGACGGGCTCGACGTGACCAAGGAGATCCAATACTTCAAGGGCGTGCCCGACCTGGTCGCGCGCGGCATCGCCTGCCTGATTGTGGACGGACCGGGAAACGGCGAGAGCATCCGGTTCCGCAAGCTCTATCTGCATCACGAGACCGAGCGCTACGCCACACCGGCGTGGGAATATCTCGCCGCGCGGCCGGAGATCGATTCCAAGCGCATCGGCGTGATGGCGATCAGCCTGGGCGGCTACTACGCGCCGCGCGCCGCCGCATTCGAGCCGCGCTACGCCTGCTGCATCGCCTGGGGCGCGCAGTGGGATTACGAGAAGATCTGGCGCGCGCGCTTCGAGCGGCTGGCGCGCGCCGATACCCCCGCGCTCTCGGTCGCCTCGCAGCACATCCTGTGGGTGGTGAACGCAACCTCGCAGGAGGAGACCTTGCAGCGACTCGCGCCGTTCAAGCTCGACGGCGTGGTGCAGAAGATCGCCTGCCCCTTCCTGATGCTGCACGGGGCAGGCGACGAGCAGATCCCGCTCGCCGAGGCGCGCAAATGCTTCGACGCCGTCGGCTCGAAGCGCAAGACCATGAAGGTCTTCACCCGCGAGGAAGGCGGCTATCACCACTGCCAGATCGACAACCAGAGCATCTGCTCCGCCTATATGTGGGACTGGCTCGAGCAGGTGCTGCAGCCGGCGCGGTGATCACTCGCGCCATCGGCTCATTCCACGGGCCGCAGCTCGTGGCGGGACGGGTCCCCGCAGCGGGGGGCGACAGCGGAGTGTGATGCCGCGGGCGCTAGACCACCCGTTCGCGGCCCACCGCGCGGCAGTCCATCTCGTATTCGAGCTGGCGCACCGGCGGGCGGGCGTAATGCCAGGTGAGGCCGGCACGAGCCGCGCCGCGGCGCACGATCTCGTCGGCCAGAAACGGATGCAGGTCCTGCACCGTGTAGACCTGGGTGGCGGTGGTGTCGGCCCAGCCGAAGCCGAGCGCAGCGAGCCGGCGCTCCATCTCGCCCAGCACGTAGCGCGCCTTCTCGCGCATGGCGTCCGGCGTGGTTTCGCCGTGCCGGATGGTTCGCTCGCGGTAGCTCGCGCCGCCTTCGCGCGCCTCCGCGCCGCCCGCGATCACGAAGCTCGGCGCCGCCTCGTCAGCGGCAAGCGTGAAACAGAACGCGTGGAACGAGGGCTCGCCTGGCGGATCGACTGCCGGACACACATTGCTGCGCGCTACCGGGTTCACCTTCCCGTCGAACAAGCCCCACTTCTGGAGCGTGACCACGTAGACCTCGTTGAACGCGCGAAAGCCCTCCTCGCTGAAGGGAGCGGGCGAGCGCAATTCGCAGCCACAGAATGAGGTGAGCGGACGGCCAGCCGCGCCGATGATCTCTTCGATGCGGGCGAAGCCTTGCGCGAGCGGCACGGGGTTCCTGAAGCGGACGCGCTTGATCGCATGACCCGGCAGCGCCGCGGCGCCGGCGGAATACTGGAACACGCTCGGCAGGAAGCGGTAGCCACCCTGGGCAAAGTCGACTGCTTGCATGATGTTCTCCCACGGCCGCCGCGGTTGCGAGGGAACGTCCTCGATCGCGACAAGGGACGAAAACGGCGTAATTCATGGAACAAACGCGCTTGGTGCAGAGAAGCCGCAGCGATCCCGCCTTGGCAGGCTAGCCGCAGCGCCGCACAAGACATCGTGTTCACGAGGCAGTTGCCTTGCGGCGAGTGTGCCTATAGCAGCGGTGGTCGATCAAGCCCGCAGAAGCGCGCCCCGTCCCTCGGCGCAATACGCAGCTCCGCCGGCGGGGAGGCGGATGGTCCTGTTGCGATTTGCTGGGGTGCCGGCATGAAGAAGCCTTCGGTCTCTCGTTCGTCCGAGCTCGAGCTCGTGCTCGAGCCGCAACGCGGCGAGCTCGTGCGCGCCTTCGTGCGCGAGGCCACGCTCGCCGAAAGCGCCCCGGCCGCCGCGGCAAGCCTGCTCGCCAACGACGCCGCCGAGCTTTGGCAGGCGCTCTGCACGCCCGGATCGGGCCGCGAGCGCGTCCGCGTCGTCGCGCTGTGCTCGCAGCGCGAGGTCAAGGCCCGCATCCTGCTGCACGGCTATTCGCGCTTTGCCAATATCGCGGCATCGCTCGCCGGCCTGACCGCCCGCGACGGCGGCATTGCCTGGCACGAGCACGGGATCGACGGCTGGGAGGTCAGCCTGCACCGCAGCCTGGCGGCGGCGCCCCGGAGCGTCATGGCGCTCGAGCAATCTCCGCCACAGGCGCCGCCCACGTCGCCGCACGCGGCGGGCGATTACGTCGTCGACCTGCCGCAGCAGAAGGACGCCGCGGCGATCGCCCGCTGCTTTCTCGAGGTCTACGGCCATCACTATGTGCACTCGGAGGTGTTCTCCACGCGCCGCTACTGGGAGAAGGTCGAGACCGGCGAGCTCATTCCGGCGGTGGCGCGGAACGGCGACGGCGAAGTGGTCGGCCACGTCGCGCTCGAGCGCGAGCTGGGCATGCTGGTGGCCGAGCGCGGGGAGGCCGTCGTGCTGCCGGCGCATCGCGGCCACGGCCTGCTCGAGCGCATGACCGCCCGCCTGCGCGAGGAAGCGCCCAGGCACGATCTGCATGGAATTTACGCGGAGCCGCTCACCATCCATACCTTCTCGCAGCGCAACGACGAGCGCGCCGGCATGCCGGTCTGCGCCGTGCTGCTGGGCGCCAATCCCGAGGATTTCCGGCCCAAAGGCCTGCCCTGCCCCACTGCGGGGCAGCGCCAGAGCTACCTGCGCACGTTCCGCTTCGTGGGACGGCCCCCCGCGCGCACGATCCAGGCGCCGGCGCCCTATCGCGACATTCTGCTCAAGCTCTACGCCAAGCTCGACGTCGCAGTGTCGGTGGCCGTCGCGGCGGCTCAGCCGGCGGCCGATTCCCGCACCGGCATCAAGGTGAACGATCGCGGCTACGGGACGATCTCGTTCGAGCGTATCGGCCCCAACGCGGCGATCGAGCTCGCCCAGGCGCTGCGCGACGTGCGGGCGCTGGGGGCGAAATCGGTCCAGCTTTCCGCCCGGATCGACGATCCCGGCCTTGCGCTGTTGAGCGATGCCGCCCGCGCGCTCGGCTTTTTCTTCTGCGGCCTGGGCCCGGCCTTCGCCGGCGGCGCCGACACCTTCCTGCTGCAGTCGCTCAGCGAGCCGCTGGACACCGGCAAACTCCAGCTTTTCACGGATCTGGCGAAGGAGCTCGTCGCCTTCATCGATCGCGATCGCGCCGCCGTGGCACCCAGGACACAGTAGCGAGACGTATTCCTCTGCGATCGCGCCACGATATGGTGTGATCCGCTTCGCTGTGGCATGCTGAATCAGCTGCCGCGACGGGGCGCGGCAGTCGTGGACTACGGTCGGTCGGCGTGATACGTGGACGTCTCCATCCCGCTCCTGCCGGCGTGCCCACGCGCGGTTCTGCGTTTCTTCCATCCATCGGCTTGATGCATCGGCGCCTCAGCGTGTAGCCCGAAATGGTTGCTCTTGCTCATCTGCTCGGGTTCCGCGCGGCCAAGCCGGCGAGCCAGTCGCTGCCGGCGGTGACCCCGCCAGGCGTGGTCGCCGGCGACTTCGAATCGGCGGCGGGCGCCGGGCATTTCAGCAGTCGACAGATCGCTGCTCTGTTCGGCGTGCTCGCGGCCATCGCCTCGATTCCGATCCTGCTCTACCCCTGGGCGCCGCTCGGCGACTACATCAATCACCTGGCCCGCATGCACGTGATCGCCACCATCGATCGCGACCCGGATCTCGCGCTGTTCTACGAGATACGCTGGCAGGTCATCCCGAACCTGACGATGGATTTGATCGTTCCGACCCTCGAGCGGTTGATGAACGTCTACCTCGCCGGACAGATCTACACGATCATGACTTTCGTGCTGATCCTGTCCGGGACGCTGGCGCTCAACCGCCAGCTCTACGGCCGCTGGTCGGTATTGCCGCTCATTGCCTTCCCGCTCCTCTACAATTTCGTCTTCCTCGTCGGGACGATGAACTATCTGTTCGGCATCGGGGTGGCCCTGTGGGCACTGGCGGCATGGGCGGCACTGCGCGAGCGCGCGCTCGTCGTGCGGCTGGCGGTCTCGACGCTGTTCGTCTTCGGGCTGTTCTTCTGCCACCTGTACGCGGTCGGGGTCTATGGGCTCGGCCTGCTCGCATTCGAGCTGTGGCGGCTGATGACCTTGTGGCCAGGCAAGCGCTCGCCCTCGGAGCATGCCGCAAGCCGCCGGCTGCCGCCGCTGCTCGATTTCGTCGCCAGCGGGTTGCCGTTCCTGCCGGTGCTGCCGCTGCTGCTGATGAGCCCGACCTGGACGCTGCGCTGGGACTTCACCTGGGAGCTGCACGGCAAAATCAAGGGTCTGCTGTTCGCCATCGAGGTCTATTCGCACGCCGCGACCGTGTTCCTGGCCGCGGTGGTCGCGATCGCCGGCGCCCTCGCCATCCGCCATCGCGCGCTGCGGTTTCATCCTTTCGGCTGGCTGCTGCTCGCGGTCGGCGGGGCCACCTATCTGGTGCTCCCGCGCGTGCTGTTCGACACCTACATGGCCGACCAGCGGCTGCCGATCGCGCTCGCGTTCATGATCATCGCCTGCACGCACCTCGACCTGCGCGACGATTTCGTGCGCCGCGGCTTTGCCACCGTGCTCGTGCTGCTGCTGGCGGTGCGCGCGCTCGAGGTGCAGAGCGTCTGGCGCGAGCTGTCGCGCGGCACCGCCTCGTTCGGCGAATCGGTCCGCCAGATCGACCGCGGCTCCAAGGTGCTGGTGGCCTATGCCGATCCCGACAGCGGCGACAACGCGCGCGAGCTCTGGCTCCTGCACGCCGCCTGCCTGGCGATCATCGAGCGCTCGGCGCTGGTCACCACCGCCTTCACGGTGCTCGGCAAGCAGGTGATGCACGTGCGTCCATATTATCGCGACCGCGTCGACACCGAGGACGGGACGCCGCCATCGGTGAAACAGCTGCTGCAGTCCGCGAAGCAGACCGACGAAGACGATCCCGAAGATGAACCGCCCTACTGGTCGCGCTGGAGCCAGGACTACGACTATCTGTACGTGCTGTTCACCGATCCAGACTACGTCAATCCCGATCCGCTGCGGCTCGAGCCGCTCTATGCCGGCGAGCGCTTCGTTCTCTACCGCATCCTGCGGCCGCAGTTGGCGCGCGCGGCGCAATCGCAGGCCACCTCCGCGTCCGCGCACCGGTTTGCCAGCGCGGCCGTCCCTCGTCTCGGGCTGTTGCAGCGGGCACGTCTCGCGGCCGCCACGCAGGCGAGCCGGCCGCCGGCGGTGCCCACCGCCAAACCCGCGGCCGTCGCCCGACTGCGGCCTGCGGTGCGCGAGCCTCTCCTGGTAAGGTCGGCGCACATGACGCGGGCGGACCGGCTGCTGCGGCTTTCGGTATCGTCGCCCTCGCGCAAGGCCCTGCGATACTCCGGCCGGCCACGGCCGGTGCGGCGCCACGGCGTGCGCAGCGCGAGCGAGCGTGGCGTGTAATCCGGATCTCGGGATCCCTCGAGCGAGCCGACGCCCGCAAATTCAGCGCATCAGCGCCAGCGCCGGATCAGCGGACCATCGCGGCCATAGACCGGGTCGGCCTTGGGCGGCGGCACCCGCGCGATCGCCGCCAGGGCGCGATCATGCTCGTCGCGCGAGGCGCGGAACTCCTCGTATTGTCCCGACGGCGGATAGGCGCCGACCACGAGCAGGTCCTTGCTGGCGGAGAGCCGGCGATGGCCGGTGCCCGCGGGCAGGATGACGACGTCGCCCGCCTTGACCTCGATTTCGCGGCCCTTGGCTCCGCCGAACTGCACGCGCGCATGGCCACGCGCGATTCCCAGCACCTCGTGGGTGCGGGGATGATAGTGCACGTAATCGTAGATGCCGTCACGCCAGCTGTCGCCCCAGCCGTTGCGCTCGAACAGCTGCTCGAAGATGGCGGCGGGATCGAACGAATCGACCAGCCGCACGGGGCTGCGATACAAGATCAGCGGCCATTTCGGATGGTTGGGCACCAAGCCGTCGTCCTTGAAGCGGCAGGCGTGGGCTTTTCGCGGACGCACGAGCCGGTCGAGATCGCGCTCGCTCGGCCGGCCCCGGCCGGTTACCTGCTCCATCGTTTTCTTGACGCTCTCGATCAGGGACATGGCTTGTGCTCTCGGGCCCCCGGCAATAACCGCGTGCTGGCGGCGCTGGTTCCGGCCGGCATTGGCCGCCGGCACGCGCTTATTCCGCGCGGGCTCGAGCGCGCGGCCCGGACCCCGGCGTATTGAACCGAAGCCCACGCTCGCGCGACTAAATCTCAGGGTGCTGGAGGGTGCTATGAGCGAGCGTCGGATTACCCAGTTGTTCGGCCTGATCCTGGGCGGCATATTCACTTTCAGCCTGGTCTTGAGCGCCCTCGCGCATTAAATCGCCTCCGCCCTCCGGGCGGACTTTGGCGAGGGGGCGATTTCTCCGGTTTCTCGAGCCGTTCTAGCGCCGGCGCGAAATCAACCTTCGCCCGACCCCGCAAGGGTCGCCGCCGCAGCCGCCTTGAGGCCGTGGGCCGGCGGGCCGTGAGCTCGACCCGGCCTGCGGATCGTTCTCGCAAGTGGACCGTCACGCCACCTTGACGTCCTGCCAGAACCCGAAGCGGGCAGCCACCTGCTGCATCGCCGGGCGCGGCGCCTCGTAGGACCAGGCCGCGCGCGCGTGGCGCCGGCCGTCGATCACCACGTCGTAGAACTGGACGCCGTGCGGGCAGGCGCGATCGGACTCCGTCTTCGGCGCCTTCTCGAGCCAGTCCAGGCGCACGGCGGAGCTTGGGAAGTACTGATAGCCGCCGCACTCGACGATGTCGTCGCTTTCGGCGATCACACGATCGTTCAAAACTGCCTTCATGGTCGGATCCTCCAACGCGAGGTCGGTTGCCCCCTTGCCCAGTGAAGTATAGCGGGGCCGGGACCCTTGCTGCGAGCCCGCTGGCGGCCGCATACTTTTTCTTCAATGATGGCGACGGAAACCGCCGCGCAAGAGGTTTGCCATGAGCGCATCGCGTCGACTGCGGCTGAACGCGTTCATGCGGCCGGCGACCATCCATACCGGCGCCTGGCGCTACCCCGGCGCCTTTCCCGACGCCAATTTCAACTGCGCCCATCTCAAGCGCTTCGCGCAGACGCTGGAGCGCGGCAGGTTCGACGCCTTCTTCATGGCCGACCACCTCGCGGTGCTCAACATGCCGATGGAGGCGCTCAAGCGCAGCCACACCGTGACCTCGTTCGAGCCGTTCACGCTGCTCTCGGCGCTGGCCGGCGCGACCGAGCACATCGGGCTCGTCGCTACCGGCTCGACCACCTTCGACGCGCCTTATCACGTGGCGCGCCGCTTTGCCTCGCTCGATCATATCAGCGGCGGCCGCGCCGGCTGGAACATCGTCACCACTTCCAATCCGGACGCCGCGCGCAATTTCGGGCTGACCGACCACATGGAGCACGCCGAGCGCTACCGCCGCGCGCGCGAGTTCTATGACGTGGTCACCGGCTTGTGGGACAGTTGGGCGGACGACGCCTTCATCCGCAACGTCGAGAGCGGCATCTACGTCGACCCCGCGAAGATGCACGTGCTCGACCACAACGGCAAATATCTCTCGGTGCGCGGCCCGCTCAACATCGCGCGCCCGATCCAGGGCTGGCCGGTCATCGTGCAGGCCGGCGCCTCCGACGCCGGACGCCAGCTCGCCGCCGAGACCGCCGAGATGGTGTTCACGGCGCAGAACGACCTGGCCGCGGCGCGCGCGTTCTATGCCGACGTGAAGAGCCGCGCGCAAAAGGCCGGGCGCGCGCGCGATCAACTCAAGATCATGCCGGCCTGCTTCGTCGTGATCGGCGACTCCATCGAGGAGGCGCGCGCCAAGCGCGCGCGGCTCGACAGCCTCGTGCACTACGAGAGCGCCATCGCATCGCTCTCGATCGCGCTCGGCCACGACGCCTCAAAGTTCGACCCCGACGGTCCGTTGCCCGAAATCCCCGAGAGCAACGCCAGCAAGAGCGGGCGCCAGCGCGCGATCGACCTGGCGCGCCGCGAGCGGCTCACCGTGCGCCAGCTCGCGCAGCGGCTCGGCGGCTATTCCGGGCTCGCCATGGTCGGCACGCCCGCCAGCATCGCCGACGAGATGGAGGAATGGCTCGGGAGCGAGGGCTCCGACGGCTTCACCATCATGTTCCCCTATCTGCCAGGCGGCCTCGACGATTTCGTCGAGCGCGTCGTCCCGGAGCTGCAGCGCCGCGGACTGTTCAGGCGCGAATACGAGGGCAGGACGCTACGCGAGAATCTGGGCCTGCCGCGTCCGCCGAACCGCTATTTCTGAGAATTGGCGCCGGCCAAGCGGCCGAGCCGCTTGCGTTTGCGCTGTCCGGAGGAACCTCCTCGCGCATTGCGATCATCGGTGTTATCCTGCACGTCTTCTGTGTACGGCGCACTGCAGGAGCCGCGATGTCGAACCGGATTCGCGCTGGGATCCTTGTCGCCTGCGCGGCCATGGCGGCTTCCATGCCCGCCGCGGCATGGGACTATCCGGGCCATCGCATCGTCGGAGCGATTGCCGACCTCGTGCTGCAACAGCACGACCCCGCGACCTACAAGCGGGTCAGCGAGCTTCTGGAGATCCAGCTGCCGAATGGGCTTTGGCAAAAGCGAACCCTGCGCGAGGTCGCGGTGTTCCCCGACTGCGCCAAGCCCAACAACGTGGCGTTTTGCGGCCGCCCGCCGTCCGAGGAGGAGAAGGCTTATGCCGAGCGCAACCGGCATCACGGCAGCTACCACTTCACGGACGTGCCGCTCCAGGAGACGACATACGTTGCCGGCAGCGCCGGGACGAACGACACCGACGTCGTGCAGATGATCGGTTATGCGGTGGCGCAACTGCGCGGCAACAAGCCGACAAAGAAGGACGTCAAGCTGACCGATACCGAAGCCGCGTGGCTGCTGGCGCATCTCGTCGGCGACATCCATCAGCCGCTGCATGTCGGGGCAATGTATTTCGACCAGACTTGCGACAGCGTGGTCGATCCGAATCGGGGTGGCGTTCCGCCGAAATTCGGCATCGGCGAGACGGTCGCGGCGACCGTAGGGGGCAACCTGATCGAGCTCGTCGCACCGTTTCCGACGGTGCCGCCCGCGGAGAATCTGCACTTCTACTGGGACGGCGCAGCCGTGGTCCACGCCATGCAATCGGCCGGCGTCGGCCAATCGGAGCAGGACTTCGCCAGGCTGCTCGCCGGCGCGCCCCCGAGCGGCTGGGAAACGACGGGTGCGCCGGAGACATGGCCGGCGCAATGGGCGAGCGAGGTCCTGCCGCTGGCGGCCGAAGCGCATGCCCGGCTCGCAATCCGCAAGCGCTCCGATCCGTTTCCGGCATGCCGCTGGACGACGACGATCGACGCAGGCTACGAGGACTGGGCGCAGGCGCAGGCGAAGGTCCAGCTTGCGAAAGCCGGCGTGCGTCTGGCGGCCCTGCTCAAGGCGATCTTTGCCCCGCAGTGACAGCGGTTGAATGGCGGCAGTTCACACTCGCCGGTCGGCGAATCGGCGAGTTCTCGCGGCGTGCAGCGCCGTGCAGAATCGATTTTGGCGCATCCGGGCAACCCAGCTGTTCAGGCTGCATTCATTTCCGGCATGGAACATTTGCCCGGACGGACACGTTCGACCGCTGCCCTCTTTCAAGTTCGCACCGAGGTGACGCCATGAGGAAATCCCTGACCGCCCTTGCCTTAGCGGCGACGGTCGCCGGCACGGCAATCGCCACGCCCACCACTGCGGATGCCCGCTGGGGCTGGTGGGGACCCGCCCTCGGCGGCTTTGCCATCGGCGCAATCATTGGAAGCGCGCTGGCACGGCCCTATTACGGATACGGATACGGCTACTATGGGTACGGATATCCGGCTTACGGCTACTACGCGCCGACCTATTACGGTTACGCGCCGGCCTATTACGGCTATGCGCCCGCCTACACCGGCTACTACGCACCCCGGCCATATTACCGCTGCTGGCGTTGGCGGCACGGCTATCGCTACCGCGTGTGCTGAGGCGACGGGACGGCGACTTGCGCGGACCCGTACGTGGTTGCTCGCGATTCCCGGCCTCGTTTTCGCCTCCAATCCGCTCGGGTGCGGCGCCCGGGGCTGACGAAATTCCGACAAATTAACCGGCATGATGCAGCGCTGGCTGTATCGGGGAATATGGCTGAGTTCGGGGCTATTCGCGCATCGCAACCCTGCATCCCTGCGCTCGGCGCGAGCCGACGCTTAACTGCTCGGCGCGAGCCGACGCCAAGGAGACACTCATGAAGACAATGCTTACTGCTCTCGCCGCGGCCGCGGTCCTGGCGACTGCGACCGTCTCGACGCCGACGCCAGCAGACGCCCGCTGCTTCGGCTGCGCGGTCGGCGCCGGCGTGGTCGGAGGCTTGGTCGCGGGGGCCATCATCGGTAGCGCGGCCGCCAATGCGGCGCGGCCGGCCTATGTCGCGCCGGGACCCGGCTACGTAGCCTATCCGGCTTACGCCGCCGCATTGCCCGGGCCCAACTGCTATTGGACGCGCATGCCGATCTACGACGCCTACGGCAATGTGGTCGGCTGGCGCGGCCGTCCGGTGGCGGTGTGCCCCTGAGCTGAGCGGCGTCGGATCGCCCACGATCCGACCTCGCGCGAACGACAAACCGGCGGGCGCAGGCCCGCCGGTTTTTTCGCCTGGAGCAGTCCCCTATCGGAAAACCGGTGCCCACCTTTGCGGAGACATGCGCTAGTTCTTGGCGGCGCGCCGCTGCATGTCCTCGAGCACGGCGGTGGTCGGCCAGCAATCCACCTTGAGCCCATTCGCCTTCTGGTAGGCGCCCAGCGCCGAGCGCGTGAGCATGCCGGCCTTGCCGTCGACCTTGTCGTTGTAGAGACCGAGCTTGGCGAGCGTGCGCTGCATCATCTCGACCTGGGAGGTGCGCAGCTGCGTGTTCTTGCTCCAGGGTGTCTCGAATCGACGCGGATCGTCGATGCGGTCGCTCAAATGACCCACGAACAGCACGTAGAGATCGGAAAAATTGTACTCCTTGATGACGTAGTAGTTCTTGAGCGTCAGGAACGCCGGCCCGTAGATACCCTCCGGAAGAAGAAGCGATGCCGGCTGATCGAGCTCCGCGGCAGCGGGTTTACGTCCATACGCGAGCGTAAATCCTTGGCTGAGCCATTCGCCGAGCGGACGCGTCACTTCCGGCACGCCGATCGTGCAATCGACGCCGTGCGGCGCGTGCACCTCGTAGGCCCATCGGGTGCCGCGTTGCCAACCTTTGCCCACCAGCTGTTGCGCCGCGGACGCGAGCGCATCGGGTACCGACGTCCAGATATCCTTCTTGCCGTCGCCGTCGAAGTCGACGGCGTACTTGTAGAACTCGGACGGCAGGAATTGAGTAAGGCCCATGGCGCCTCCCCAGGAGCTGCGCATGTCCGCAAGCTTCACGTGGCCTTCCTCCAGCATCTTCAAGGCATAGAGAAGCTCCTGGCCGAACATCTCCTTGCGGCGGCCGTAGTAGGCTTGGGTGGCGAGCACGGCGATGGCGTTCTTCGGCAGCCTGTAGCCGCCGAACGCGGTCTCGCGTCCCCAAATGGCGAGCAGCACGTTGCCCGGCACCCCATATTTCTCCTCGATGGCCGCCAGCGTGCGATTGTACTGCGCCGAGAGTTTCTTTGCTTGCCCTGCCAGATACGCGATGTTCGATTCCTTGATGTAGTCGGCCGGCGTCTGCACGAACTCGGCCTGCCCGCGCGGCGGCGCGGCCTTTTGTCCCGGCAGATCGAGATCGGGCAAGGTCAGATCCGGTTCGAGCCCACGCGTCGCCAGATCGAAGGTGGCGCGCGAAATGCCGAATGCCTGTGCTTGCGGCCAAAGATCGGCGAGCCATTTGTGGAACGCCGGGTCGGCTGCCGACGCGCAGGTAGCGCTCACCGCTACCAGCAGCCACGCCCCGAGAACAACGACTGCACGAGCTCTAAACCGGCCAATCATCGCTTCATCCCTTCGAGCTGTTGCAAGCCCCCCGGCGCCGGGGCGCGGGAACAAGCCGCTGCAACGATTCGACCTTTCCGGGCGTTAGCAAAGACCGTAAAAAAGCGCCCAATATGTGGAGTCCTCGATGCTGCAGGTGCCGCTGGAAATCGCCTTTCATAATATCGAAAGCTCGGAGCAGGCGGAGCAGGAAATTCGCGCCCGCGTCGCCGAGCTCGAAAGGCTGTACGGGCGGCTGGTCTCCTGCCGCGTGCGCGTGGACCAGCGCGCCAAGGACCTGACCGGCACCATTCCTCCCGTCGTGCACATCGAGCTCGGGGTTCCCGGCCACGTCGACCTCGTGGTCAGTCACGAGCCTGAGCACCTGTTGCGGAAATACCGGCATCCCGACCTGCACAAGGCGATCAACGAGGCCTTCCGCATCGCCGAGCGGCAATTGCTCGACCTCAAGGAGCGGCGCGACGGTCGCACCAAGGCCGGCGACCACGACACCGAAAACCAGTCGCTCGGCCAAGTCGCCGAGATCACGCCCGAGCAGGATTTCGGGTTCCTGATGACCAAGGAAGGCGGCCTCCTCTACTTCCACCGCAACTCGCTGCTCAGCGGCGACTTCGATGCGCTCGAGCGCGGCGACGACGTCTACTACAACGAGGACGTGGGCGACACCGGCCCGATCGCGAGCAAGGTGCGGGTGAAGCCGAGAAATTCTGGCTCCGAGTAGCCGCTTAGCACGGTCGCTCGCGCGCAAACGGGAACACCAACTCTGCGATACGAGTCCCCGCTTTCGCGGGGACGACGCCGGAGCTTGCCGCTGCAGTTATCTCACCGCGATGATGAACAGCCGCGGAAACCGCAGCAACACCTTGCCGTCGAAGCGCGCGGGGTAGGCCTGCGCGATGCGCGCGCCGTAATCGGCGATGAAATCGCGGCGCAGGTCGTCGTCGAGCGGAGCGAGAAAAGGCCGCAGCCCCGAACCGCGGAACCATTCGACGATGGCGTCGGGCCCGGCCATCACGTGGTTGTAGACAGTGTGCCAAATGTCGACATGCGCGCACAGCGGGCCGAGCAAGTCGTAATACTCCGACGGCGTCGGCAGATCATCGCGCGCAGCCGCCGCCGGCGCCAGCCGCGCGGCCCAGGCCGGCCGCTTCGCCACTTCGCGCATCAGCGCGAGCGCCGGCTCCGCCGTGTTGTCTGGCATCTGTACCGCCAGCACGCCGCCCTGCGGCAATGCTTGCAGCAGCCGCTGCAACACCGTGGGATGGTCGGGCACCCATTGGAACACCGCGTTGGCGAAGAGCAGATCGACGCGCTCCCGCGGACGCCAATGCGCAAGATCGCCTTCGACAAACGTGCAGCCGGGAAGCCGCGCGCGCGCCTGGCGCAGCATGTCGGGTGAGGAATCCAAGCCGACGACCTCGGCCCGCGGATAGCGGCGCACCAAAAGCTCAGTGGAATTGCCGGGGCCGCAGCCGAGATCGAACACGCGCAGCGGCGCGGTCAGCGGCACCTGCGCCAGCAGATCGCGCGGGGGACGCGTGCGCTCGTCCTCGAACTTGAGGTATTGGCGCGCGCTCCAGTCCTCAGCCATCAACGCGTTTTCCGACAGAGGGGCGAAACGGTTCGAAAGCGCGTGGGGCAGGTGCACGCCGCTCAGCGCGAGAATTTCTTGTACTTGATTCGGTGCGGAATTGCAGAATCGGTCCCCAGCCGCCGCATTTTGTCGTTCTCGTAATCCTGGAAGTTGCCCTCGAACCACTCGACGTGGCTGTCGCCCTCGAACGCGAGGATGTGCGTGGCGATGCGGTCCAGGAACCAGCGATCGTGGCTGATGATGACCGCGCAGCCGGCGAAATCCTCGAGCGCTTCCTCCAGTGCGCGCAGCGTGTCCACGTCGAGATCGTTGGTCGGCTCGTCGAGCAGCAGCAGATTGGCGCCCGACCTGAGTATCTTGGCGAGATGCACCCGGTTTCTTTCGCCGCCAGAGAGCGAGCCGACCTTCTTCTGCTGGTCGGCGCCCTTGAAATTGAAGTTGGCGCAGTAGGCGCGTGAGTTCACCTCGCGCTTACCGAGCAGGATGACGTCCTGGCCCCCAGAGATTTCCTCCCACACGGTCTTCTTGCCGTCGAGCGTATCGCGCGACTGGTCGACGTAGCCGAGGTGCACGCTCTCGCCGATCTTGATCGTGCCCTTGTCCGGCTTTTCCTGTCCGACGATCATGCGGAACAGCGTGGTCTTGCCGGCACCGTTCGGGCCGATCACGCCGACGATGCCGCCCGCCGGCAGCTTGAAGGTGAGATCGTCGATCAGGAGGTTGTCGCCGAAGCCTTTGGTGAGACCACCGAATTCGATAACGTTCTGGCCGAGCCGCTCGGCGACCGGAATGATGATTTGCGCGGCCTGAGTGGTCTTGTCCGCCGCCTGTTTGACCAAATCTTCATAGCGCTGATAGCGCGCCTTGGATTTGGCCTGGCGGGCACGCGGCGAGGCCGCGATCCATTCGCGCTCGCGCGCGAGCGTGCGCTGGCGCGCCTCCTCCTCGCGACCCTCTTGCTCAAGCCGCTTCTGCTTCTGCTCGAGCCAGGCGGAGTAGTTGCCTTGATAGGGAATGCCATGGCCGCGATCGAGCTCGAGGATCCAGCCGGTGACGTTGTCGAGGAAGTAGCGGTCGTGGGTCACGATCAGGATCGCGCCCGGATAGTTGCGCAGATGGCCCTCGAGCCAATTGACGGATTCGGCGTCGAGGTGGTTGGTGGGCTCGTCGAGCAGCAAAAGATCCGGCCGCTCGAGCAGGAGTCGGCACAGCGCCACGCGTCGCCGCTCGCCGCCGGAGAGCCTCTCCACTTCGCCATCGTCGGGCGGACAACGTAACGCGTCCATGGCCTGATCGACTTTGGAGTCGAGATCCCACAGCCCCTTGGCCTCGATCTCGTCCTGCAACTTGGTCATCTCGTCCGCAGTCTCGTCCGAATAGTTCACGGCAAGCTCGTTGTAGCGGTCGAGGATCGCTTTCTGCGGCGCCACGCCCTCCATCACGTTGTCGCGCACGCTCTTCTCCGGATCGAGCCGCGGCTCCTGCTCGAGGTAGCCCACCCGCGCGCCGTCGGCCGCCCAGGCCTCGCCGCTAAACTCCTGGTCGATGCCGGCCATGATACGCAGCAGTGTGGATTTGCCGGAGCCGTTGACGCCGAGAACGCCGATCTTGGCGTCGGGATAGAACGACAGGTTGATGTTCTCCAACACTTTCCGGTTGCCCGGGTAAGTCTTGGAGAGGCCTTGCATGTGATAGATGAATTGACGGGCCATCAGCGCCCTGCTCGCAATGTTGGGCACCCCAATCGGCGCCGGAATGTCGGGAAGTCGGACCTGATGTAGCGAGGCGAGGCGCGAAGGGCAAGGTCGCCGCCTCGCCACGATGACGTTCCCACGCCGCGAACGTGACCTTCATCACATCCGCGCCGGCGCCGTCCGCGTAACCTGCAAGCAAGCGATGACGCCGATCCCTCGCGCGATTCCAACGGCGAGTCTTACCAAGGTTTAACGCGCGGCGGCGGCAGTTGCTTGAACCGACGCGCGCTGCGCGATGACCAACGGTCGAATCCAGTAGCTACAAGACCAGCCCGAGTACGGCGCATGATCGAAGCCAGGACTACAGCTCGGACGGTCGCCGACGGCGCGGCGTCCAGCCTGGCCCGCGGTCTCGTGGATTTCGCCCGCGATCTCGCGAGGGCGCTGTTCGATCCGTACCGGCCTGAGCTCCACTATATGCGGGGACCGGGCCCCAGATGGCACGCCAAGCACGGCCGGCCGCCGGTCCCCGAGAACAAGGCGCCAGCGCTGGCGCTAATCGCCTTCGGCCTGCGACGCGCCAGCCAATAGCACCGGGACTTCCGGCCGACTGGGCGTGCAGCCATTTCAGGACCGAACTGTGACCTGTTGCAGCCGTTCTTAACCCTAATAGTGCCCTTTTTGCAACGAGCGCCAGAAAATTGAAATTCCAGGCAAATTCCTACTGGTTTTTAACACATTGATCCGGAAAATGGCGGTGCGAATGGGGCGCTCCAGCCAAATCGGCGGAGCGGAGGCGCGACCGGTATCGAGCAAGTCGACCGGAGGGGGTCATGGGCAAGACAATGCAAGGCGGCCATCGCAAGAGGCCGAGCGTGCTGGCGGACGTCGCCGGGTTCGTTCAGGACTTGGCACGGAGCCTGTTCGATTCCTACCGCCCGGAGCTGCATTATATGCGTGGCCCCGGCCCGAAATGGCACGCGAAACACGCCCGCGTCGCTGTCGCCTACCGGGCCGTCCCGGCGCTTGTGCCGGTGAGGGTCCGGGCAAAACGCTGATCGCCCGCTAGGCCTCAGGCCCGGTTTCTCCAAGCCGATCGCACACGCACGCCCGCGTCCCCTGGTCCGGCACCAACCCGGCGCGCGGCCTCGCCTGTGCTATAGGGAAGGCTCCTCGGTTCCCCGCCCCGCGCCCGGCCCCAACCGGTCAACCACGGATATTCGCCATGCCTCGCCGCCGCTGCGCGATCCTCGACGACTACCAAGACATTGCGCTGAAAGTCGCCGACTGGTCCAAGGTGTCCGGCGATCTCGAGATCAAGGTGTTCCAGCAGCATCTCGGCGGCCAGGACAATGTCATCAAGGCCCTGCAGGACTTCGAGATCGTGTGCGCCATGCGCGAGCGCACGGCGTTTCCGCGTGCGGTCCTGGAGAAGCTGCCGGATTTGAAGCTGCTCATCACCACGGGTCTGCGCAATGCCTCGATCGATGTCGCCGCCGCCAGGGAGCGCAGCGTCATCGTCTGCGGCACCCCCTCGACCGGGAGCCCGACCTCAGGCATCGCGATCGGCTTGATGCTCGAGCTCACCCGCCGCATCGGCTACGAGCACGCACGGATGAAAGCGGGCGTGCCCTGGCAGAGCACCATCGGTTTGGACCTCGAGGGACTGACCCTCGGCGTCCTCGGCCTCGGCAAGCTCGGCACCCGCACCGCCCGGATCGCGCAAGCGTTCGGAATGAAGGTCATGGCCTGGAGCCAGAACCTGACGCCTGAAAAGTGTCAGGCGGCCGGGGTCGACTACGTGAGCAAGGAGGAGCTTTTCCGGCAAGCGGATTTCGTCACTATCCACCTGATCCTGTCGCAGCGCACGCGCGGGCTCGTCGGTGGGAACGAGCTCGGCCTGATGAAGCCTTCGGCCTACATCATCAATACCTCGCGCGGTCCGATCATCGAGGAAGCGGCGCTGCTCGCGGCATTGCGCGACAAGAAGATCGCCGGCGCCGGCCTCGACGTTTTCGACATCGAGCCGCTGCCGCTCGATCATCCGCTGCGCAAGATGGATAACGTCGTGCTCACGCCGCATCTCGGCTACGTCGCGCTGCAGAACTACCGCGCCTATTTCGCCGGCGTGGTCGACGACATCCGCGCGTATCTCGACGGCAAGCCGGTGCGCGTGCTGGACTGAGATCTAAAGGCTCGGCGTCCCCGCACACGGTACGATCGCGCCGCGCGCCGCAAGCGGCGCGCGTGCGGCGACGACAATTGCCGGGAGCGGCAGCTCAGCGCGCCATGGCGGAGGGCGGCGGGACGAACGCGGGAGGCATGAACTGCGCACCGCCACCAGCAGGCGGCAGGGGCGCGGGCGGGCTGGGCGGCGGCGCCGCGGATGCCTCGGACGTGGGCGCGGTGGTTGCGCCAGGCGGCGGCGCCGCCGACGCGGTAGGCGCGGGCGGCTTGCCCGGCAGCACCACCACGCGCGTTCCGACCTTCACCCGCGTGTAGAGGTCCATGACGTCGTCGTTGGTGAGCCGGATACAGCCCGAGGACACGAAGGTGCCGATGGTCGAAGGCTGATTGGTGCCGTGGATGCGATAGACCGTCTTGCCGAGGTAAAGCGCGCGCGCGCCCAGCGGATTGGTCTCGCCGCCCGCCATGAAACGCGGCAGATAGGGCTGCCGATCGATCATCTCCTCCGGCGGGTGCCAATCGGGCCATTCCGCCATCCTGGTAACCCGCTCGGTAC
Organism: Xanthobacteraceae bacterium; assembly: GCA_036555745.1. GTDB lineage: Bacteria > Pseudomonadota > Alphaproteobacteria > Rhizobiales > Xanthobacteraceae > VAZQ01. Next base: position 28,800 of record DATBKV010000128.1, read on the forward strand.
CCGTCCAGGTGAAGCCCTCGCGGCCGACGCCGATACCGTAGCGCAGCGCCTTGCCGTGGCCGAGCACCAGATAGAGATAGGTGTTGGGCGTATCGACGATGATCGTGCCGGCCGGCTCCTTGGTGACGTAGTCGACCAGGGTGCGCTGGAACCGCGGCGGCAGCGCCTTCTTAGGACCGGTCTCCGGGCGCACGTCGGGCGGCAGCGCCGCCATGGCGTGCGGGTCGCCCTGCGTCGATCCCGGTGCGCGCGGATCGATCTGGCCGGGGCCGATGGGCAGCGGCGGCCGGGCCGCCTCCTCGACCGGAGCCGGCGGCATCGGCGCGCCGTAATAGGGACGGCTGCCGGCAGCCGCTGGCTCATAACCCTGCGGGCCGGGGAGCGGAGCCTCGCGGAAGTAACTCTGTTGATAGCCGTCGCGGTAGCCCGGCGGCACCTCGCGATAGCCTCCGGTCGGTGGCAGCGCCGTCTCCTCCGCAGCGGCCGGGCGCCCATACTGGACGCCGGCGGGCGGCAGCGGCTCGGTTGCCTGCGGCGCCATCGCGGCCGGCGGCGGCAGCGGCCGGCTCTCGACCTGGGCGTCGTTGATGGGCGCAGCGTTGTCCGCCTCCGCAACCGGCGGCGCCACGCGATAGGCTGGATAGGCTTGCCCCGACGGATAAGGCTGCGGCGGCGGATAGGCCTGGGGGGGCGGGAAAAATTGTGCCAGCGCTTGACCGCTAGCCCCGAGCCCGATCAGTAGCGTCGCAACGGCACCAGCTGTGCGGAAAACCATTCCCCCTCCCCCTCACGCGATCCCTTCGTGGCAAATGGGTCACCCACGAACAAGGCACATTCAAGACCATAGGCAGAAAAAATCACCAAGCCATTGATAACGGCCGGTAATGGAACTCTGCGGGATTCAACGACTTAGGAGGCACGGCATCGGCCACCTGCGGCAAATGTTACCCCTTCTTGCCCTCGCTCAGCACCGCCTTGGCGAGGCGGAAGCAATCGACCCCGACCGGGATGCCGCAATAGATCGCAATCTGCGTGAGCACCGCGCGAATCTCGTTCGGGGTCAGTCCATTGCGCAGGGCGCCGCGCACGTGCGTTTGAAACTCCTCCATTTTGCCGAGCGAGGCGATCATGCCGAGATTGAGGATCGAGCGCTCGCGCGGCGTCAGCGTTTCATCGCCCCAGGCCTCGCCCCAGCAGTATTGGGTGACGATGCGCTGGAAGTCGCGGTTGAAATCGTCGGCGCTCTTGAGCGCGCGATCGACGTAGTCCGCGCCCAGCACGTTGCGGCGCATCGCCAGACCGCGGTCGTAGACGTCCTTGTCCATGGTCATTCCTCCGTTGTGAGCTCGAGGCGGCGCAGCGCCGCGAGCAGAGTTTCGACTGCCGGCCCGGGAAACGCCGCGCCAGCGATCGCTTCATAGGCGCTGATATTGGCGCGCGCCGCCGCGGCAGGCGAGGCGGCGGCGCGGCCCCACGGCGCCGCGCGAACGAATTCATACATCGCCTCCTGCTGCAGCCGTTCGGCCTCGAGCTCCACCGCCTTGATCCTGGTGCGGAAGAGCTCCGCGGCGGCGGGCGCGACCAGCGCTGGCGGCGATTTGAGCGCGCGCCGCAGCGCGCGCAAAGGAACGACGGTTGCATCGCGCCATGCCCCGATGCGCCGCTCGAGCTCGGCGACCTCGGTCGCGGAAAGCGCGCGCTTGTGAGTCGCGTGCCAGAGCACGAACAGCAGCAGGTTGACGTCGACGCCGGCCTCCTCCTGCAGCCGGATGCAGGCCTCGGCGACGTCAGGCTCGCGGTAGAAGCGCAGCGAGAACCGCCAGAACGGCGATCCTTGCGACTGCGACCGCGGCTCCGCCGTGCTCATGCGCGTGCGCTGAGCGGCGCGATGCCGAGGGAGGTGGCGACGTCGTCCACCTGGGCCAACAGCACCGCGTTGAGTGGGATGCCGTCGCGTTCCCGCTCCTGCCTGCGCGCGCACCGCCCTTGGCCGGGGACGCGGATCTCGTCGATCCCCGGCAGCCGGCGGGATGAGCACAACTCGCGAATGTGGCGGTCGACTTCGGCCTTGAACACCTCCAGCGGCAGGAAGCGCGCGACATCGAGCGCGACCACGAATTGGCCGACATTGAGCTCGCCGCCGGGAGCCAGCGCGAAGTCGCGGATATCGCGTCCGAACGCCGCGCCGTTGAGCGTTCCCGCGAGCAATCCGATGATGATGGAGAGCCCGCTTCCCTTGTAGCCGCCCATCGGCAGGTAGGTGCCTTCATTGATCCGGCGCGGATCGGTGATGGGCGAGCCATCGGTGCGGTTTTGCACCCAGCCCTCCGGCATCGGCCGTCGCTCCAGCTCATGGGTCCTGATCGCGCCGTTCGATGCGAGCGAGGTGGCGATGTCGAGGATCACCGGCGCTTCCGTGCCCGCCGGGATCGCGACCGCGATCGGGTTGGTGCCGAGCAGCGGCTCGGTGCCGCCCCACGGCGCCATGTGATTGACGCTCGACGCCGCGCCGTAAATGCCGATCATCCCGTGCTCCACCGGGATGGCGGCGTAGGTGGCGCCGGCGCCGGCATGATTGGAGCGGCGCGCGCCGACCCAGCCGATGCCGCCGGCGCGCGCCAACTCGACCGCGAGCTTGGCGGCACGGGTCATCACCACATGGCCCATGCCGTGGTCGCCGTCGATGAGCGCGGTTGCGGGCGAGCGCTCGACCACCGTGATGCTGGCACGGGGATTCATGATGCCGCGCTTGAGTTGGCGGACGTAGGCCGCGAGCCGAAACACGCCATGGGCATCCGCGCCCGTGAGGTCGGCCTCCAGCATCGCGCCCGCGACGGTGGCGGCATCATCCTCGACAAGCCCGCAGGCGCGCATCGCGTCGAGGAGAAATGCACGCAGCGTGGCGCCGGAAACGCGCCGGATCTCTTTCGATTCAGCCTTGGTCAGCACGAGTGGACCCGGTCTTCGCATCGCTTCAAATGCCGCTTCAGAGATGAATCGCGAACTGTGCCACCCGCAGGGTGCTCCGCGCGGAAAGACCGCGAGATTTAGCCCGGCAACTCTATTTACGATACTTCGCCGGCGGCTGCGGGTTGTTCGCGGGGTTGGTATCGTGCTTGGAGAGCCGCGTGATCAGCTTGCCGCCGACCAGCGGCTGCAGGTCCCGTTCGAGTGCGTCCGCCAGCGGCTTGGCGTAGACTTCATTGCCGTCGACGTAGAGCGTGAAGGCTTTGAGATACTTCGCCTTCTTTTCCGGATTCTCGATCGTCGCCTTGGTCCATGCGTAGAGCGGATAGTCCGCGGTGCCGCGTTTTTCCGCCTCCGCCACGTAGCCGGCGAAGGCATCGAATTGCGACTTCATCGTCGCGTGGTGCCGCCCGAGGATATCCGCCAGCGGCTTGAGTGCCGGATCGTCGGGATCCTGACGCGCCACTTCGGCAAGCTCGTCACCCAGATAGATCCGGATCTGGTAATCCCATTGCGTGTTCATGCTCGTTCTCCTTAGCCGCCGCGGGCGCTCCCCCTCTTCCGGATATGGGCTTGGGTATTCACCAGCCTGCGACGTCTCCCCTCGCTCAGCAAGGCGCGACCGCGATCTCCAGGGGGAAGGCGTCGACGCAGTCGTGGCCGCGCTCGGTCACGATGAAGGTATGCCCGAGGAAGATCCCGAACATGCCGTCAGGCGTGATCGGGTTGGGCTCGGCCATGATGATCATGCCGGGCTTGAGCACCTTGTCGATCTCCTCGGCCTCGGTGCGCTCGGCAAACACATGCGGCTTGTCGGTGACGATGTCGATGCCGTGCACCTGGGTAGGACGCGACTGCACGCCGTGCTCGCGGAAGAAGCGGCTGGCGAGCCGCATGTTGTCGGTGGCGTTGCCCGGCCTGATCTCGGCCACGATCTTCTTGTAGCCCGGCAGCGTGATCTCCTCCCAGAACTTGCGCACCATGTCGGTCGGGGGCCCGAGCGTGATCGGCGAGCCGATCTGCGCTGAGAGCCCGTTGTAGCCGGCGGCCAGCTCCATGTTGATGATGTCGCCCGGCTTGAGCCTGCGGTGCGACGGACGCGGATTGCCGAACACCATGGCCGGGTCGGCCATCGGCGTCGATCCGATGATGAGGAAGTCGATGTCGCCGCCCCCGTCCAGGATGGCGGCGCCAGCGGCGGCGCGCAGCTCGTATTCCGGCACACCCGGCCTGGCGCGCGCGATCATCGCCTCCATCGCGCGCTGGCACAGCGCGCCGGCCTTGCGCACGCAGCGCAGCTCCTCCTCGCTGTGCACGATAACGAGCTCGTGCATGAACCCCTTGGTGAATACAAGCTCGGCGTCCGGCAGCGACCGCCGCAGCACGTTGTATTGGTTGACCGGCAGATAGTCGGCGTGGCGGGCGTCGATCTCGACGAGCCCGATGCGTCCGCGCTCGAGCTTGAGTTCCTTGAGACGCTCGACCATCACCTCGGCGTACTTGCCGCTGCGGCTGTGGCGCACGTCCGAGAGCGCATTGGCGCATTCGCGCCGGCAGGCCTCGGCGTGGGTGCCACCCATGGAAAAAATCAGGGTCGGCTCGCCGTCGAGGGGCACCAACACGTAAGAGGCGATCGCGTGCCATTCCCAGTGGCCGGTGAGCCACTGCATGCCGCCGCCGAAGCTCCAGTGGCTGGGCCCGCCCGGCACGATCACGCAATCGAGCTTGTGCTCGCGCATCTTGTCACGCAGCGCCCGGTAGCGCCGCGCATACTCCTGTTTGGAGAAATGGTCGTAAACCGCGTCGCGGTAATAGGGCGTATCGTGCATATTGGAGAACGGCGCGTTCTGATCGAGGCGCGTGCGCACCTCCTCCCAGCCCCGGTGCCCGGACGGGGGCTGCGTCTGGATGTTCATGGCGGTGTCTCCTTCCCCTTGCGTATGCTGTTCCGGAATACCGGCTTTTGCTGCCGATCGAGATCCGCGCAGCAGTTCTGAAAGGCGGGCCTAGTCCTTGCAATTGCCGATGGTGACGGGGCCGCCGGCGGCCTCGACCGCCTCCTTGGCGAGCGCGAAGTTAGCGACCTGTTCCGGCGTCGGCTTCTTGTCCTTGTCGATGTCGCCGTTCTCGGCGCTGTTGTCGATCGACCAGGCGGTGCGCTTGCGGTGCAGGCCGCCATTGACCGACCATACGCAATTCTTGGTCAACACGTCGATCGCGTACTCCACCGCCTCGGCCGGCTTGCCGGTGGCTTTCTCGATGATCGGCAGGACCTTGGCCCGGTCCTGGTATATCGCCCGGTTGGCCTCGATCATCGCGGCCGCGGTGTCGCGCAACAGCGCGCGGTCGCGCGCAATCCAGTCGAGCGACGCCCCGTAGGCGTTGAACATGTAGTTCGGCATCAGGTCGGCCAGTTGGACCAGCAGATTGAGCGTGGGCTTCTGTTTCTTGGCGAGATAGACGTCCTCCGGATGCAGCGCCACGCCGTCGATCTGTCCGGAGACGAGGCCCGGCAGGCGGCCCGCCGTCGCCGAGGCGATGAAGTGCGCATCGTCGACCGTGAGTCCCGCGGTCTTGAGCACCTCGCGCCCCATGCGCCAGTTGAAGCCGCCGACGCCGCCGCCGGTGGCGCTGAGCTTCTTGCCCTTGAGGTCGGCCGCGGTCTTCACGTCGGGCGACACCATGTAGGCCTGCGGCATGCGCGGAGCCAGGCCCCAGAACTGCTGCACCTTCAGGCCGCGGCCGACGGCGACGTCGCTCACGCTCACGATCGCCGAGCCTTGCGCCGCGGCAGCGGTCGAGGCCGCCGACTGGCCGCCTTCGAACTGAATGATGGTGGGTTCGATGCAGCGCTTGGCGAACAACCCCAACTCCTTTGCCACATAAGGCGAGGTGTGCACCACGTTGGGCGGCGCCACCGAGACCCCGATATTGATCTTGCGCATCGCGGAGCAGGTCTGCGCGTCCGCTTGGTCCGGCATCGCAAGCGCGCAGGCAATAGGCGCCCACACCGCGATTGATCGATAAACGTTCCACATGGGTTGCTCCTCGTCGTATGCCCGCGCCGCGCGATTCGATTAGTCGTCGTGCGACGCCGCGGTCCAGGGCGCCACATATTTCTCCGCGACCCGCAGCAGCGCCGTGAGCGTCACGCCGAGCAGGCCCAGCGTCACGATCGGCACGAACATCTTGTCCACCTGGTAGGTACTGGCGGTGCGCACGATCAGATAGCCGATGCCGGAGATCGCGGTATAGAGATCTGCGAGCACCATGCCGATCAGGGCGCGTCCGAGCGCCAGCCGCAGCCCGGTCACGATGAACGGCAGCGCCGCCGGCAGCACGATGTTCCACCACAACTGTCCTTCCGAGCAGCGGAACGCGCGCCCGACTTCGAGCAGCTTCGGGTCGACGCTTTTCACGCCCTGATAGGTGTTGATCACCATCGGGAAGAAGGCGAATAGGAACAGGATGATCACTTTGGCGGTGGTATCGAACCCGGCCCACAGCACGATCAGCGGAACCAGCGCGACCGACGGGATCGAGTAGAGGAAGGTGATGTAGACGGTGAGCGCGACGTCAAGCACCCAGAACCGCGCGAGCAGAAGCCCGATGCCGATGCCCGCCACCACCGCGAGGGCGAAACCGATGGCGAGCACGACCAGGCTGGGCCACAGATAGGTCCAAAGTTCGCCGCTCAGCACCATGTGATAGGCCGCCACCGCGACCTTGCTCGGCGACGTGAACAACACCGGGTCGACGTTCCAGGCCGCCAGCTCCCATAACGCCAGCGCGAGCGCGAGCGATACGACACGGATGGCAAGATTGATCAACTGGCGGCGATTCCGGCGCGCCGCTGCGGCGCGCTCGGCGCGCGCCTGATCGCCGGACAGGTCGGCAGGAGGGCCGGCCACGCCATGATCGGCCTGTTCGAGCGTGGTCACGCGACCTCCTTTGGCGCTCGCAGGCGCTGCGGCCGCGCGCTGTGCAGCTGCCGCCAGATATGCAAACGCAATTCGGCGAAGCGCGGGTCGGAGCGCACCGCATCGGGATTGCGTGGCCATCCGAACGGCAGCTCGAGCACCTCCTTGAGACGGCCCGGGCGCGTAGTCATCACCGCGACGCGGTCTCCCAGCAGGATCGCCTCGTCGATCGAATGGGTGATGAACACCATGGTCTTGCGCTCGTCGGGCCGCTCCATCAGCGCGAGCAGCTCTTCCTGCAGGATCTCCCGCGTCTGGGCGTCGAGCGCGGCAAATGGCTCGTCCATCAGCAGGATCGACGGATTCATGGCGAGCGCGCGCACCAGCCCTACGCGCTGCTGCATCCCGCCGGAGAGCTGATACGGGTAATGCGTCTCGAAGCCGGTAAGCCCGACGAGCTCGAGATAATGCGTGACGCGCGCGCGAACGTCAGGCCGCGGCACGCCGGCCATGGCGAGCCCGAACGCGGCATTGTCATAGACGGTCTTCCACGGTAGCAGACCGAAATGCTGGAACACCATCGCGACGCCGTCGGGCGGGCGCCCGGCGACCGGTTGGCCATGGACCAGAAGCCGGCCTGCGCTGAGATCGGTCAGGCCGGCGATGCAGCGCAGCAGCGTGGTCTTGCCGCAACCGGAAGGCCCCACCACGCACATGATTTCGTTGCGCCTGACCGCCAGCGATAACTGGTGAAAGGCAACCACGGCGCCGTCGAGGAAGAGCTTGCTGGCGCCCTCGGCCACGATCGCTGGATCAACGGACGCGTCCCCCGCCAGCATGCGCTTCCTCACTCGCGGCGGCGTACCGCCTGCGTCGCCGCCCCTTGCGTTTCCCTCTTTAATGGGGTCGCGGCGGCAAGTCTCCGGAAAAAAGCGTCCGGAACCCGGGACGGTTCGCGCTGATCGTTCGACCGGCGAGGCTGCTTTGGGCGTTGTCCCGGGCGCGTCGGCCGGCTGTGCAGTGCGGGGGGTCAGGTCAGGAACATGCGGACGCGCGCCCCTGATCGGACCTCGCAGTTGCATTGCAGCATTCGCACCACCGCGACCATTGGGTGTCTTTGCAGGCCGCCGGATTGATCTCAAGATGTGCAGAGCCGCGGGAGGCCGGGCGGAACTTCAAGGGTTCACATGCAAGCCTATATCGAAGGCCGCAATATCAATCTCACCTTTCGACCGCCCAACCGCGGGCCGGTCCGGGCGTTGCGCGGCTTCGACATCGATATCGGCGAAGGCGAATTCCTCTCGATCGTCGGGCCATCCGGTTGCGGCAAGAGCACCTTCCTCAACGTCCTGCTCGGCTTGCTGCGGCCGGACTCGGGAGAGCTCACCATGCGCGGCCGCCGGATCGCCGGCCCCGGGTCCGATCGCGCCATGGTGTTCCAGGAGTTCGGTCTGCTGCCGTGGCGGACCGTGCAGAACAACGTCGAGCTCGGGCTCGAATTGAAGGGTGTCGCGGCCGTCGCCCGTCGCAAGATTTCCGCCCGGCTGATCGAGATGGTCGGCCTGATCGGCTTCGAGACCCATTACCCGCACGAATTGTCCGGCGGCATGAAGCAACGCGTCGGGCTTGCCCGCGCGCTCGCGACCGATCCCGACGTCTTGTTGATGGACGAGCCGTTCGCCGCGCTTGATGCCCAGACCCGCGACCTGATGCAGGTCGAGCTGCTGCACATCTGGCAGGCCGCACGCAAGACGGTGCTGTTCGTCACCCATCAGATCGACGAGGCGATTTATCTCTCCGACCGGATCATGGTGATGACCAAGCGCCCGGGCCGGGCCAAGAAAATCTTCGCCGTCGATCTTCCCCGCCCGCGCGACTACGAGATGCGGGTGACGCCACGATTCAACGATCTGAAGCTCGAGATATGGCACACGCTGAAGGACGAAATCTCGGTCTAGTCGAAGCCGAGGACGGGGCGGGGCGGCAGAGCTTTGTGGAGCGCCACCGCCAGCTCCTGCTCGGCTGCCTGGCGGTGGCGCTGTTCTTTGCCGCCTGGCAGGCAGTGTTTCTGGTCGTTCCGTTCAATCCATTGTTCATCAGCAAGCCCAGCCTGATCGCCAAGGCTCTGCTCGATCTCATCGCGAGCGGCCAACTATTGGACGACCTGCGCGTCAGCGCGATCCCGTTCTTCTACGGCTTTACCGCAGCAATCGTCGTCGGGGTGGCGGTCGGCATCGTCATGGGCTGGCGCGCGCGGGTCGGCTACGCCCTCGACCCGCTGATGACCGCGCTCTATGCCAGCCCGCTGGTCGCGCTGGCCCCGCTCCTGGTCGTGTTCTTCGGGGTCGGAGTGGCGGGGAAGGCGATCATCATCTTTTCGCTCGCGGTCTTTCCCTTCGTGTTCAACGCCTATGCCGGCGTGCGCGCCGTCGACCCGCTTCTGATCAACGTCGTGCGCTCGCTCGGCGGCAGCGAGATGAATCTTTACCTCAAGGTCATCCTTCCGAGCACCCTGCCCTACATCGTCGCCGGCGCGCGCCTCGCCGTCGGCCGGGCACTCGTCGGTGTCCTCGTCGCCGAGTTCTTCGCGGCCTCGGAAGGAATCGGCTACGCGATTGCCAGGTTCGGCGACTTGTATGCTCTCGACCGCATGTTCGCCTGTATTCTGACCGTCATGGTGATCGCGGTCGCTCTCACGGAAGCGGTACGGTGGGCGGAACGCGCGGCGTTTCCCTGGCGAAGCGGGCAATAGAAGATGAGCGAGACCGGCGCCATCAAGGCCAACATCGCGATTGCGGCCGAGGAGGCCGGCGCGCCAAGCACGAACCCGTGGCGGCGCTGGGAAGCGAGCATGCTCGGCGCGGGCAGCATCGCGCTCCTTCTTCTGGCGTGGGAGTTGGTGCCTTACGTCTTCACGATTTCCCCCGGCACCAAACTGTTCTTCACCACGCCCAGCCAGATCGCCGGCACGCTCTGGAAAATGTTTGCGACCGGGACGATCTGGGCGCCGCTCGGCGTCAGCGCATCCGGCTTTGCCCTCGGGCTCGGCTTGGCGATCGTGGTCGGACTGCCGCTCGGCGTCCTGCTCGGCCGCTGGCGCACGCTCAATGCGATGGCGGATCCCTTCATCACCGCGTTCAACGCGACGCCGCGCCTGGTGTTTCTGCCGCTCGTCTTGCTTTGGTTCGGACTGGGGCTGTGGTCGAAGGTTATAATCGTGTTCATCGGGGCGCTGTTTCCGATCCTGATCAACACCTATGAAGGCGTGCGCAATGCCGACAAGACCCTGATCAACGTCGTGCGCTCGTTCGGTGCTGGCGAGTGGGCGGTGGCGCGCCTGGTGGTGCTGCCCAATTCATTGCCCTATGTCGTTGCCGGACTGCGGCTCGGCATCGGCCGGGCCGTCCTCGGCGTGGTAGTGGCCGAATTTTTCGGCTCCGAGGAGGGGCTCGGCGTGCTGATGGTACAAGCCTCGGGCCGCTATCAAGTGGACGTGGTTTTCGCGGGGCTGATCATTTTCGCTACGCTGTCGCTGCTGATGACCGGACTGGTGAAACTGCTCGAGGACCGACTCAGCCGCTGGCGGCCGCAGCGCACCGCGGACTAGTGATCGATCGATTGGAGGCGCGCGCAAGCTGCGCAAATCGCCCGCCGCGGGCGAGCATTCCCACTCCGCGCGATTGTGCCCGCGGGCGCAAGAGCCGGGCCGGGCGCGACACACGCGGTGCGGATGAAAAGCGGTCCGCGCGCTTGCCGCCTCTGCGGCCCGGCTCACCGAGGGGCGGCCTGCCCTAGCGATCAGTTGCTCGGTGCAGCGAGCTTGGTCGGCACGTAGCCCATTTCCTTGAGGGTCGAGTCGAGCAGGTCGCGGGTCAAAAACTGCTCCGGATCGGGCAGCGGCTTGTCCTTCGCCCACTGGTTCGCGGCAATCATGGTTTGCCGGCGTGCCTCGAAGATTTCGCGAAACAGCTCCTTGGGGATTTCGGCGCCGAAGGTGTTGTGCAGTTGATCCCAGATCACGCCGGCCTCCTGATCGCTCTGGATACCGAGATTTCCCTTCAGAATGGGAATCGACCCCGCCCGGTTGTCGCGGAAGTACGTCACGCCCTTGGCGATGGCGCGGATGACCTTCTTGACGGTGTCGGGGTGCTGATCGACATACGCCTTGCGGGTCCAGATGGTGCCGCCGGCGCGCGGAATGTAATCGCCGGTCCGCAACAGCACCTTCATTCCGGCGTCCAATGCTTTCGGGACGCGCGGGGTCGAGACCAGTGCCCCCTGAATGTCGCCGTTGATCAGCGCCGCCATCCGCTCCGCCTCGCCCTGGAACGAGATCACCTTGTAGTCCTTGCCGACGGTCATGTGGAAAAACCGCTCGAGCACGGTCGCGCCTTCATCGTAGTCGGCCGCGCCGGCGCGGCCGTAGCCCACCGTCTTGCCCTTCAGGTCCTCGGGCTTGCTGATTTCCTTGCGCACCACGATGACCCATTGCGACTTGAGCGACTCGCCGACGACGTAACGTATCTCCGCGCCGCTCAATGCCGCCTGGGCGCCGCCCGAGGGGATCGGCACGAAATCGACATTGCCCGAAAGCGCGGCAGTGACCAGCGCCTTGCCGGTCAATGAGACGAAGCGCGCATCGAGACCTTCCGCCTTGAAGTAACCCTGATCCATGGCCACGTAGCTGGGAATGTGAAAGCCATTGCCCCCGATCACCTTGCCGATGGTAACCGGCGTTTGCGCATCGGCGGCGCCGAGGCCGAGGGAAATGAGCGCTGTCAGGACGAAGGCGACGGTCGATCGGAGCATCCACATGGAACACCTCCTGGTTGCGAAGGCCGGCGACTTGGGGGACGATACACCGAGCGTGCGAGCAGGCGGAATGGGGCGAGTGGACACAGGTCGATCACAGTCGCCGCGGGTACGACGGGGTCGCCGCCGGCGTGCTAGCTCTTGAACAAGGGCCGCCAACCGACTGCGCGTTAGCCGATGAGTCGACCTCCTCCCTTCCGCGCCGAGCACATCGGCAGCTTGCTGCGGCCGCCGGAACTGCTGCAGGCGCGAGGCCAGCATGCGGACGGCAGGCTCGCCCCCGACGAGCTACGCGCGATCGAGGACGACGCCATCCGGGGCGTCGTCAAGCTGCAGGAGGACATCGGGTTTGAGGTGGTGACCGATGGCGAGTTCCGGCGCGGGACCTACTCCGATTCCTTCACCAGCGCCGGCATTTCCGGCGTGAAGATAGAGCTGACCGAGGAGCAGGGCTGGACCAGATCGGCAATCCGCGGCCACCGCATGGCGCGGCGGATTCCCGCGGTCGTGGACCGCATCGCCTGGGCCGGGCCGCAGAACGCGGACGACTTCCGCTTCCTCAAGTCGGTCACCACCCGCACGCCCAAGATCACGCTCCCCGGCCCCTGCTATATTCACTACCGCGCGGGCCGCGCCAATATCAGCCGCGACGCCTATCCCGACCTCGATGCGTTCTGGTCCGACCTGGTGCAAGCCTATGCCCGCGAGATGCGCGCGCTCGCGGACGCCGGCTGCGGCTATCTGCAAATCGACGAGACCTCGCTGGTGAAGCTCGGCGATCCGCGCGTACGACGCCTGCTGGCGGAACGCGGCGACGACTGGTCCGATCTGCTGCGGACCTATATCGCGGCGGTCAATGCCGTCGTCGCGGCCGCGCCGCCGGGCATGACGATCGGGATACACATCTGCCGCAGCCAGGATCCGAGTTGGCAGGCCGACACCGGCTATGATCCCATCGCGGAGCCACTGTTCAATGCGATGAAGGTCGACAATTACTTTCTCGAATACGACAATGCGCGTGCCGGCAGCTTCGCGCCGCTGCGCTTCGTGCCTGCGGGAAAATTCGTGGTGCTCGGGCTGGTCGCCTCGCGGGTTTCCGAATTGGAGAGTATCGAGCTCCTGGAGCGGCGGATCGCGGAGGCGAGCCGCTATGTCAAGCTCGAGCAATTGGGCCTGAGCCCGCAGTGCGGCTTCTCGACCAGCGCCGCCGAACACGTCGCAGTGAGCGAGGCGGTCGAGAAGGCGAAGCTTGCGCGCGTGGTCGAGGTGGCGCGGCGAGTGTGGGGCGGGTGAAAGCCCCTGCTAGCGCATGTCCCGGAAACATGGGCGCCGGCTTTCCGATAAAGGACATGCGCAAAATCAAAAAAAGCCAGAGCGCATCCCGATGCGATCCAATCGGGATGCGCTCTACGCCACGGCGGCCTTGCCCCGAGTCACGGTCTGGCGCACCTCGAACCCCTCGAATTGCGGATGGTCGAGGTAGAGCGGCTTGTTCTGCCCGGCGTCACGATGGGCGGCGCGGAACGCTTCCGACCTGGTCCAGGCTTCGAACGCCGCGCGGCTCTGCCAGGTGCTGTGCGAGGCATAGAGCGTGTGGTCGTCATGCTCGGCGCCCTTGAGCAGGTGGAAATCGATAAACCCGGGCACCTTGGCCAGATGCGAATCGCGACTGAGCCAGACTTCCTCGAAGGCCTCTTCCGAGCCTCTCTTCACGCGGAAACGGTTCATGGCGATGTACATGGCTTGTCTCCTGGCTCGGCGCTGTGCCGCAAGTCGGGGGAAGCGAGCGCTCTTCGCGCCCGAGATGCACAGCATGAACGCGCGCCGCGCCGTCAGCCATGCTCCAAGCGCGCCGTGCTCGGCGCCCGCACCTATATCAGCCAGTCCTCCAGGCGAAAAGCCGAGTCCCAGAACACCCATTCCAACTGGGTCGCCCGTGTGAAGGCGGCATGCATGCGCCCGCGCAGCCCTGGCGAGACGTCGGCGGCGGCGGCGTCCGTTGCGGCGATCACGGAACGGACCGCGGCATGGAACTCTTCCCCGGCATAGGTGTCGATCCAGGCCCGATAAGGATTTCCCCGCGCCGCGCGGGCATGAATATCGCGTCCCACCTCGGCGTAGATCCAGAAGCAGGGCAACAGCGCGCCAAGCAGCACCTCGTACGGCTCCGCATAGGCGGTCGCCAGCAGGTAGCAGACGTAGTGGTGACAAGCCGGCGACAACGGCGTTTGCGCGAACATCTCCGAGGTGATGCCATAGCGCTGGAAAAAGGAACCGTGCAGCGCCCGCTCGACCACGATCGCGCCCTCGGCCGAGTTCGCGAATTGCACGATCCGGTCCGCATCCGGCGCCTTGGCAGCGGCAAGGGTCAGGGCGCGGCCGAAGCCGACGAGGTAGTGCGCGTCCTGGATGATGTAATGCTTGAACCGCGCCTCGTTCAACGTCCCCGCCGCGAGCTCGGCATTGAACGGCATCGCCCGGATCAGCTCGTAGACGCGTGCGTTGCGGTCCCAGGCCTCACGCGAGAAGGCCGTGCCAGTTTCGGACATGATCGGATGTCCCTCGAGTCGGTTCGGCCCAAGCCGAAGGCGGAAGCCCATATTCACATCGCGCAAGAAGCGCCTCGGCGTAGTCGTCGGCTTGCAGGTGCTCAGCATTGGGGTGAGCATGCCCGGCGCCAAGCCCGTTGACCTGCGTCCCGCCGGCGCATCCGATTGACCGCACGCCGCCCTATGTTACCTTGAAACAAAGGGTGCACTGCAATTTCGCGAGGGAGCACACCATCATGTCGGCAGGCAAGAGCAACGCAAGCGCAGCGCATCGGCTTCCGAACCGGGAAGCAGCCCTCGCGCATCTCTACAGCGAGATTTCAGCCAAGCATATGTTTCCGTTCTGGGCGACGTCGACCGACGTCGCCCACGATGAAATCAAGCAGTTGATGGGCGCGCAGAGGGCGGTTCCCCATCGCTGGAGCTACAAAGACGACATCGAGCCGATCCTGTTTCGCGCCGCCGAGCTCGTCACCATGGACGATTCCGAGCGCCGCTCGCTGATCCTGGTGAATCCCGGGCTGTCGCCGCGCCGCGCGACCGTGAGCACGATGTACACGGCATATCGGCTCAACGACGCCAACGAGGTGATGCCGCCGCACCGGCACTCACCCAATGCCATTCGGTTCGGCTTGACTGGCAAGGGCAATTTCACCGGGGTCGGGGGCGAGGACATCACCTTCGGGCCAGGCGACATGGTGCTTACTCCGGTCGACACCTGGCACAACCACGGTAATGTCGGGAACGAGCCGGCCGTCAATCTCTCGGTGCTCGACCTGCCACTGGTCGAGACCCTGAACGCGGTCTACTTCGAGCACGATTACACCGAGCCTGTGGAAGGCAAGCCGGTCAAGAAGAAGCAGCAGACCGCAACCGTGCCGCCGGACTATTCCGCCCGCGCCTACGACCACGGCGGGCTGAGGCCGCGCTTCCTCGCGCATCGTCGCGGCGCCGGCTTCTCCTCGCCGATGTACGTGTATCGCTGGGACCGAATGCAAGAGCTGATCGAACGCTTCAAGGACTGGGATGGCGATCCCTACGAGGCGCTCTCGATCGAGTACATCGACCCGCTCAACGGCGGTCCCGTGTTCAAGACGATGACGTTCTTCGTCCAGGTCCTGCGGCCGGGGGAGAAAACCTTGCCGGTGCGGCAGACCGCAAGCCTCCTGGTCGCGCCGTTCGAGGGCAAGGGGCACTCGATCGTCGACGGCAAGCGTTTCGACTGGGAGGCGTTCGACAACCTGGCGGTCCCCGGCGGCTCTTGGTTCGAGCACGTCAACGGAGATGACAAGCGCCCAGCGGTTCTGTTCGTCGCCAGCGACGAGCCGGCCTTGAAGTGCTTCCACTTGTTCAAGAAGTGGGGCCGCAGCCAAGCCGGCGACGTGGTGAAGATCGTCTGACGCGCAACGCCGCGGGAATGCGGACGGCCACTCCTACTCAGATGAGCTGAGCCCATCGAGCGTTTCGTGGCGAGCCGATCCAATACCAGCCTCGTATCCCACTTCGACTGTCCGGGCGGCGGCCAGGTCTGGGTCGACGGCACGACGCTGTTCATCGGGCATATGCACGCCCCGCACGGCACCAGCATCGTCGACATCGCCGACCCCCGCCATCCGCGCTTGCTGGCAGCGATCGACGTGCCGGAAGGGTGGCATTCCCACAAGGTACGTTCCGCCGGCGGGCTGATGATCGTCAATCACGAAAAGCTCGGCCAAAGCGGCGCCGCCGACTTCGGCGGCGGCATCGCAATCTATGACGTCGCGCACCCGAGCGCGCCGAAATTGATCACGAAGTGGCGCACCGCGGGCCGCGGCGTGCACCGCTACGATTTCGATGGGCGGTATGCCTATCTGTCGCCGACGGCCGAGGGCTATGTCGGCAACATCATGCTGATCCTCGACCTCGCCGATCCCGCCCGCCCCGTCGAGGTCGGGCGTTGGTGGATCCCCGGACAGTGGAAGGCGGGCGGCGAGCCCTATCCCTGGGACGACGGGCCCGCGCCGCGCTGCCATCATCCGCTGCGCCTGGGCGATCGCCTCTATGTCAGCTACTGGCATCACGGACTTTTCATTCTCGATATTTCCGACATGTCGCGGCCGAAAACGGTCGCTCATACCAACACCAGCCCGGCCTTTTCCCATCCCACGCACACCTGCCTGCCGATCCCGCAGCCGCTGAAGCAACGCCGCATCATGGTGGTGGCGGACGAGGACGTGGCCAAGCTGCGGCCATCGCCGCCCTCCTTCGCCTGGATCTACGATATCAGCGTCGAGCAGCTGCCAGTGCCGATCGCGACGTTCCAGGCGCCGGGGCTCGACGTCGACGGCAGCCCGCAGCGGCCGATGAGCGGCTGTCACCAGCCTGCGGAGCGGTTCCGCGGCAGTGTCATCCCGTTCGCGTGGTTCGCGCAGGGGCTGCGCCTCGTCGATATCGCGGATCCGTTCGCGCCGCGCGAGGTCGGTCATTATCGTCCCGATCCCGCCGCCGGCGAGGATCGTCCCTCCTCCAACGACGTCACTGTCGACGGCCGCGGCTTGATCTATCTCGTTGATCGCGTACGCGGCGTCGACATCATCGAGGCCAAGGCATTGAGCTAGGGATCAGAGCCATGAATGATGCAGGCAGCCGGCGCGGCGACGTGTATCCGATCGGGAAAAAGAACCCGAACCTGCCGTTCCACCCCGCGGTGCGGGCCGGCGACTTCATTTTTGTCTCCGGGCAAGTCGCAAAGGACGCTGACGGCAACATGATCGCAGGGACCATCGAGCAGGAGACGCAGGGCACTATCGAGGCGATCAGTCGAATCCTCGCGGAGGAAGGCGCGGCGTTGGCCGATGTCGTGCGCGTCACCACCTATCTCGGGGACGCCCGCGACTTTGGCCGCTACAACAAAGTTTTCGCGGAGCACTTCAAGGATGCAGTGCTGGCGCGCACCACCGTGGAGGCACGCGCCGTGATCGATACCAAGATCGAAATGGACGCCATCGCCTACAAACCGCGCGGGCGCTGACCGCTCGCGGCGCTTACAAGCCTATCGCCGCGGCGGATTCGCACGCCTTCCATCCCGCAGGAACCGAGGAGAACCAACGTGATCAGATTGCTCGGGCGACAGTCTTCGGGAAACGTGCAGAAGGTCATTTTCTGTCTCGAGGAGTTGGGGGTGCCGTACATTCGCGAGGACTACGGCCGCCAGTTCGGGAACACGTCGACCGACGCGTATCGCAAGCTCAATCCCAACGCCAAGGTCCCAACCCTGATCGACGGGGATGTGGTGATTTGGGAGTCGCACACGATCCTGCGCTATCTCGCAGCCCTTCACGGGCCGACGCTGACCGGAGCGACGGCGGCCGAGCGCACGATGGTGGAGCGCTGGATGGACTGGCTGCTCGGCGCCCTCAACACGCCTTATGTTGCGGTATTCAAGGATGCCAAGAAAGCCCCGCCCGAGCGCGCTGCGGATTTCGCGGGGCACAGCGCCGATCTGCTCGCTCAGCTCAAGATCCTCGACGGTCACATTGCGGGCCGCGAATGGTTCGCGCTCGATCGCTTCACCATCGCCGACGTTGCGCTCGCGCCGATCGTGAAGCGCTGCCTGGAATTTCCGATCGAGCGACCTCCCTACGGCGAACTCACGCGCTGGCAAGCCGCGATCGACGCCCGGCCGGCTTTCGGCGTGGCGATCGGCGCCAGGGCGAGCGCGCTGACGCCGGCGGCGTGAACCAGGGTGTCATGGATGGCGCCCCGCTTGGTCGATGCGATCGCTCGCGCCGCGCACGCAGACCACCTTGATGGCCTCGTTCGGGGCAAGATCCCGTCCAATCGAGCTGTCGGCCACATAGGCCTGTCCGTGCATGAAGCAGGCGGCTGGGCTGGCGAATGCGGCCGGGACCTTCAGGACGTCGATCGCATTGTCGCGCGTGCAGTCGCTGAGATCGCGAACGGCCGCGAGCGAGCAAACCAAGATCAAGGCTGTCAGCATCAGAATGGCTCCCATCATCGCGTGATGGACGCCTCCTCCTCCTGGTGTGGGGCCTTGCCGGTCGAAGGGCAATGCCGGGATCTCGCCAAGCAAGAACCGGACCAGTTTCGAATCGCGCGTGGGTCGTCGCTGGTTGGTCGCGCCGCGAGGGCAGCGCAACGCGGCGCGGCCGATTGGAGGGATCAGGTGCTCGCCGCGACGTTCGCGGCGGTCGCGGCGTAATACGCCCGGACGTGCTCCATAAGCCAGCTCCAGGCTTCGATTTCCTCGCTGCCGGCGGTCTTCTCCATGGCGATGCCGAGATAGGCGATCTCGGCTTCGACTTTCTCACGCGGCAGCAGTGGCAGACGGCTCACCAAGATCGCGGCTTCGACCACGGCCGCCTTGGCGCGATTGAAGCCCTCGAATGGCGCGTGCAGGCCGCGGCCAACAATGCTGCAATGGAAGCGCGGCCGCTGTTGGTGTTCGCTCACACCGACAACCGCGAGCTCGGCATGCGCCAAGGCGCCCTGCAGGCGAGGCACGGGCACCGCGTCGGATGCAGCGGTCGGCCAATCCCGCTGCCGTCCCGTCACGCAACCGGCGAACACGCGCACGTCGTCAGTATGGTTCGCCACCGCGAATGGGACGGCATGAAGATTGTCGAGCGTCGCCGAAGGACGAAACGGCGCCACGATCCACCCTTCGCCCTCGGCAATGATGCCGATTGGAGCGATATGGACCCGGCCGTCCCGGCTCATTGTGGTCAGGATCGTTTCGCGGATCATCGACATCGCCTCAGCCCTTCGAGACCCGCTCGCGCAACGTATGCCCGAGCGCGCGCAGGCGCGTGAGGTCCTCTGCGGGACGCTCCACCGCGCAGCCCCAGTCGAGCGGCTCGTCCTGGACGTAGCGCTTGCCCAGGCGCCACGCGATCTCCGCCTTCATCAGCTCGGCGCCGAGATAAAAGGCATGCGGCGCGTCGCCTCCGACGCCGAGCTTCGGAAACAGCGAGAACGCATCCTGCGCCACGTGATGCCCATCGCGATTGTAGATGTGGATGCCGTCGGCCGCTGTCTCGATGCGGAAATTGTCGTCTTTCACTTGCGCAGCGAGCTCGGCAATCTCCTGCGGCGTGGCCGGAAACGGCGAGCGGTCGTGTAGTTGCAGCAGCGCGCCCCCATAGTCCTGCGGAAGGCTGCGATCCTCGCGCGCGGCGAACATCATGCGACGCGCCGCGTCATGTTCCTGGATCGTGCGACGCGTGTGCGGGCTTACCTGCACGACCAGCACGTTGCAGATACGCAGCTCCGAACAAATCCCCAGGAGGGCCGCGGTGACTCCTCCTGAGTCGGCATCGGTCAGCTCGGTCAGATTACCAGTGCCCATGAGCATCTCCGCCTGCGGCAGCGCACGGCGCACCTCGGCATAGCGTTGCAGGGAGGCCATGAAGCCGAAATGGATCGGGTCGAGGATCGGATCGAGGATGCAAGCTATCGCGCGCTTCTCTGCAGCCTCTGCCGCGCGCAACAGCGAGGCGACGTCGCCGTGGTCGGCCGGAATCAGGATGGGCGTCGCGGCGGTGTCGCGCGCGATGTCGAGCGTCTTTTCGGTCAGGCTGAGCAGGAAGGAGGCGCCCGCCTGCGCGCCGCGCCGCAACTCGTCGGGCGCCGCCGAGTCGATGCTGACCGCTAACCCCGCCGCCATCAACTCGCGCACGGCGTCTTCGAGATGCGGGAACGGGGTGTCGGGCAGGCAGCCGAGATCGATCACGTCGGCACCCGCCGCACGCATGGCGGCCGCGCGCGCAAGAATTTCATCGACGCCCAGCCCGGAGGCATCCACGATCTCGGCGAAGATACGAATGTCACGGCGGGAAAGATCGAGGCGATGGCCATGCCGGCCGAAATAGCCCGGTAGGTCCTTGAGCTCCTCCGGACCGCGCTCGAACCGAACTCCGAATTCGGCGCTCAGGCGATCGAGATCGGCGCGGCAGCGGCCGGGCACCAGGACGCGCTCGGCTTCGACCGGACGCGGCAATCGGCGCGCGATGATGGTCTCGGTCATGAGCGCGGCGACCTTCACCCCGATGTCGAATATCGACCAGTCGAAAGGCGCGTTCTCGAGGCCTGCGAGAACTTTCTCCAGTCGGGGACGCGCGAGGTGTCCGGTGAGAAAGAGGATGCGCTCAGGCATTCGCGGCGAGCTCTAGTTTACGGCGCGCCAAGGCCCCTTCGAGCTCGACCAGCGATTCGACCACCTCCGTCCCGTCAAACGATTTCAGCCGCTCGGTATTGTCGAGATCGACCCGCCGCGGATAGACCTTGACCGTGCCCTTCGGGGCCTCGGTTTCCAACTCTGGCGCGGTATCGCAAGCGAAAACGATGGTCGGCACCCGGCATTTGCCGGCCTGCGCGAACACATTGGTGGCGAGATTGTCGGAAATTCCCAACACGCATTTCGCCACCGTATTCGAGGTTGCCGGCGCAAGCACCAGCGTGTGATAGACGCCGTAATAGAAGTATCCGACCGGTGGCGAGCTCGCCGCCGTGTCGCGGAAGATGCGCGTGGCCTTGGGCAGGCTGAGGTCCTGCTTGTACATCCGCAGAACTTCGCTGGCGGCCTTGCTGACGAACAGATCGACGTGCTCGAGCGCGCGGATGGCGACCAGACACTCCTTGAAGAAGTGTCCCGAGCCCGTGAGCGCCCAGCCCCAGCGCGGCGTCTTGACCTTGGCCATCGTGAGCACGTCCAACGCGCTTGTCGCGACAAGGGCTCATCCCGATTGGATCGAATCGGGATGCGCTTTAGGTCTTTTTGATTTGCGCATGTCCTTATCGGAAAACCGGTGCCCACTTCTCCGGAACATACGTTAATCCAACTCGATCGCGGTGCCGACCATGGCGCCATTGCGCAGGGCGATCGCCGCCGCCGCGTGTCCATCCGGACCGGCGATGGCGGCATGGGCCCCGCTCGCGCGCAGAAAGCGCGGAAAGGCGGGGTCGACGATGCCACCCGCCACCAGCTCCGCGCTCCGCAGCCGACCGGGCGGCGGATGGAGATGCTTGACCAGCAGCACGCGCGTGGCGCCGATCCGTCCCGCCAGCCAGGCCGCGAGGCTATCACTGGTCACGTCCCAGGACCATGGAACGTCCTTGGCGTCACGCAGCATGGCGGTGGGCGACCAGACCGGCACCCCTTCCGCAAGCAGCACGTCGCGGATAGCGGCCGCGGAATCGGCGAGCCGCAGTTCCGTTCGCAGGCTGGCGAGCGCGCAGCCGTACTGATGCATGGCGAACAGCGCCATCTCGTGGGCGGCGCGGTCGTCGAAGCCCATTTTCGGCTGCGCCTCGCGCACGGCCTGCGCGAACGGGCCGCCGCCCGGGACGAGCACCACGCGCCCTGCGCCCGAGGCCACGGCGTCGATCCAGGCCTTCAAAGCGGCCGAGAAGGCATAGCTTCCACCCAGCTTGACGACGGTCGGACCGGCAGCGCCCATTCACTCAGCGGCTTTCGGCTGCCGGCTGGCCGCCGGATAAAGCTGGTGCACCTGGGCGACCTCGGGCGGACGTTCGCGAGCGATCTCAACCCCGACCGCGCCCGGTCCGACATCGAGCTTCTCTACGCGCGCAGTCACGCTGACCACCCGCGGATGGCCGAGCACCACGGCGACCACGCGTTCGGCCAGGGTCTCCAGAAAGGCGATATGCTCCTGAGCGACGATCAGCCGGATGCCGTCGGTGATCACGTCGTAGGAGAACACGTCGCGCATGTCCTCGACCGCATGACCGGTGCTGCGCACCTTGACGTCGACGTTGAACCGAACGTGCTGCGGCTTATCGCGCTCCCGGGCATAAGCGCCGATGCGCACGGGCAGCACGAAGTCGCGCACGAAAATGCGGTCGGTGGTGGCATCGTTGCTGTTCGGATCGACCGAATATCCGCGCGCCGCCAGCAGGCGGTAGTCGACCCTGGTCACGGCCGGATCGCGCGCCGCCCCGCCGCGCTGATCGAAAGGAATGAGCTCGCGAATAACCGCCAGGGCTTGCGGGTCGAGTCCGGCGGTGCGGTCGCGTCCGACGCAGAGCGCACCGCGAAAGCCGAGGTAGTCGGGCTCCAGCAAGAGCAGGCGCGGAACATCGGGCGCCTCAAGGGAGCCGGCGAGACCTGCCATCAGGCCGTGTCCGCGGCAGCCGTCGACGAAACCGCGCAGGCCGGCAACATCCGCATGGTCGAGCAAGCGCCCGGCACTCTTTTGGGCCGTGTCGAGCATGGCCCCGGCAAAGCCGGTTTCCGCCATAAGCGGCAGCAGGCCGCTATCGGCTCCGCGGTCGGCGAACATCACGCCGACGATCTTGCTGGTGTGGGCCAGCGCTGCCAGCGCGCGGATACAGTCCCGCCGTCGGCGACCGGGAAACAATCCGACCTTGACGTAATCGACGCCGGTCTGGGCCATGCGTGCAACGGCCGCCACAATCGCCTCGGGATGCATCGGAAGATCGCCGGTGACCGCGCTCACCGGCCGGCGGCCAGCCACCGTCGCGACGGTGGCGCGCACCACACTCTCGTCGAGGGCGCCCAAGGCGCCGCGCGCAGCGTCCTTCAAGTCGATGATGTCGGCGCCGTGCGCGAGCGCGACCGCGGCCTCGTCCGGCCCGGATACGCTCGCGAGCAGTAAAGTCATTTCACACCTCAGACTGCCGGTGCTATAGTACCCCTGAGCCAGGTTCGGGTAGCGCCGGATGCGTGCGGGCTCGCTCCCGCCGGCAGGCGATCCGCCGCATCCTGCGTCCGCGGCGTCCCGCGTAACATAAGCAGAACCCATCATGATTTAAACAAACAATGGCCCTTTCATCGATTGGGCGCGGTGCCGGAGCGTTCCTTTGATCCGCCTTCTGTTGGCCGGGATTCTTCTGTTTGCATGGAACGCAGCGTCGGCCGATCCTGCCGAGATCAAGCTCGGATATCTGCGCGCCATCGAGTCGAAGAGCCGCCTTTCGCTGCTCGACATTCCGGCCGACAACGACGGCCTCGCCGGCGCGCAGCTCGCGATCAACGACAACAATACGACCGGCAAGTTCCTGAATCAGCGCTTCTCGCTCGAGGACGTGCGGCTCGATGACAAGGGCGATGCTGCGGCCGCGGCCGTCGCGCTCGCGGATCGCGGCGTCGCGCTGGTGCTCGCCGATCTGCCCCCGGACGATCTGCTCAAGGCAGCGGATGCCGGCAGGCCGCGCGGAGTTGTATTTTTCAACGTGGGAGCGATCGACGACCGGCTGCGCGAGGAGGACTGTCGCGCAAACGTCATTCACACCGCGCCCACACGCTCGATGCTGGCCGACGCCCTGGCGCAGTATCTGATCTGGAAGCAATGGCGCAGATGGTTCCTGGTCGTAGGCTCCCATCCCGAGGACAAGCTCTACGGCGATGCATTGCGGCGCGCCGCCAAACGCTTCGGTGCCCGCATCGTGCAGGAGAAGGTGTTCGAAGACACGGGCGGAGCGCGGCGGACCGACAGCGGCGTCGTGCAGATCCAACGCCAGCTGCCCGTGTTCACGCAAGGCGCCCCCGCCTACGACGTGCTGGTGGCCGCCGATGAGAGCGACGTCTTCGCCGCCTATCTGCCGTACCGAACGTGGGATCCGAGACCGGTTGCGGGATCGGCCGGTCTCGTCCCGACCAGCTGGCACGCGTCACACGATCAATGGGGCGCGGTGCAGCTGCAGGAACGCTTCATGAAGCAGTTCTCGCGCCGGATGACGGCGCGCGACATGCAGGCATGGTCCGCCGTGCGCATGGTCGGCGAAAGCACATCGCGCACGCGCTCGACCGATCCCAAGGCCATGATTGATTTCCTGACAGGCCCGGATTTCGCCTTGGCCGCGTTCAAGGGCCAGCGTCTCACCTTGCGCGATTGGAACCTTCAGCTTCGTCAACCCATACTGCTCACCGACGGCCGCATGATCGTTTCGGTGTCCCCCCAGGAGGGATTTCAGCATCAGTTTTCGGAGTTGGATACGCTCGGCTTCGACCGACCTGAAACCCAGTGCAGGCTCAAATAGCAGATGATCACAACGTCGAAGATCTGGCGCGTCAGCCTGCTCGGCACGATTCTGCTGATCCCGCTCGGTGGTCCGGCGCGCGCATTCACCGCCTATGTGTCGAACGAGAAGAGCAACACGGTCAGCGTGATAGACACCGACAAATTTCAGGTCGTGAGCACCATCAAGGTCGGTCAGCGGCCTCGCGGCATCGAGTTGACCAGGGACGGAAAGTTCTTGCTGGTGGCGGTGGGCGACGACGACACGATTCAAATGATCAACACCGGCACCCACCAGATCGTGGCCACCTTGCCTTCCGGGCCGGACCCGGAACTGTTCACGCAGGATCCGGCCGGCAAGATCCTGTATGTGGCGAACGAGGACGCCAATACGGTCACCGTCATCGACATCGACAAGCGCCTCCCGCTCGGCGAAGTGCAGGTCGGCGTCGAACCGGAAGGCATGGGCATCAGTCCCGACGGCAAGATCCTGGTAAATACCTCCGAAACAACCAACATGGCGCACTTCATCGACACCGGGACGCGCCAGATCGTCGCCAATGTGCTGGTCGACTCGCGCCCACGTTTCGCCGAGTTCAAGCGCGACGGTTCGGAGCTGTGGGTTTCGTCCGAAGTCGGCGGAACCGTGAGCATCATCGATCCCGTCAAGCACGAGGTGAAGAAGAAGGTCACGTTCCAGATTCCCGGGCTGCGCTCGGAAGCCATCCAGCCGGTCGGGGTCAGCATCACCAAGGATGGCAAGACCGGTTTCGTGGCGCTCGGACCCGCCAATCGCATCGCCGTGATCGACGGCACAACCCACGAGGTCGTGAAGTATCTTCTCGTCGGCCAGCGCGTCTGGCACATGGCGTTCACCCCGGACGAGAAATATCTTCTGACCACCAACGGGGTATCGAATGACGTCTCTGTTATCGACGTTGCGAGCCTCAAGGTGATCAAGACGATCCAGGTCGGCGAGCTGCCGTGGGGCATCGCCATCTCGCAACGGTGACGCCGCTTGCTTTGCGAGCAGCGCGGGGTTCATGATGCATGGAATGAATACCAGCGGGGCGCCGGCGGTCGCGATCGAGGGCGTCAGCCATTTCTACGGCGCACGCCAGGCGCTCGACGACGTGGACTTCTCGATCGCGCCGTCGACATTCGCAATTCTCCTGGGCCTGAACGGAGCCGGCAAGAGCACCTTGTTCTCGCTGATGACGCGCCTCTACGCCGTTCAGCGCGGACACATCCGCATTTTCGGGCACGATATCGACCGCGCCGCGAGCCAGGCGCTGCGCATGATCGGGGTGGTGTTTCAGCCGCGCACGCTCGACCTTGATCTCTCGGTCATCCAGAACCTGACCTATCATGCGGCGCTGCACGGCATTGGCAAACGTGAAGGCCGCAAGCGCGCGCAGGACGTGCTCGCGCGCGTCGCGCTGCCCGAGCGCGCGAACGACAAGGTGCGCACCTTATCCGGCGGGCAAATGCGCCGCGTCGAGATTGCCCGCGCCCTGCTGCACCGGCCGCGTCTGCTCGTGCTGGACGAGCCCACGGTCGGTCTCGATATCAAATCGCGCGCCGATATCCTCGGCCAGGTGCGCCGGCTGGTGCTCGCGGAGGGTGTCTCGGTGTTCTGGGCCACGCACCTGATCGATGAGGTCGCGGACGAGGACGATGTCGTGGTGCTGCATCACGGGCGCGTGCTGGCGCATGGGCCGGTGGCACGCGTGGTGGCCGCGACCGGCGCACCGGATATCCGCTCCGCGTTCACCCGGCTGACGCAGGAGCAGGCCGCAAGCGAAGCCTAGATGACCGTCGAACTCGCAACCTATTCGCGCGCCGGCTTCTCGCCGGTCCAGTACGCGATCTGCCTGAAAGGCATCGTTTGGCGCGAAGCACTGCGCTTCCTGCACCAGCGCGAACGCTTCGTCGCCGCGCTAGTGCGTCCGCTGGTGTGGCTGTTCATCTTCGCCGCCGGCTTCCGGCAGGTGCTCGGGGTATCGATCATTCCCCCATATGAGACCTACGTGCTCTACGAGGTCTACATTACGCCGGGGCTGATGCTGCTGATCCAGTTGTTCAACGGCATGCAGTCGTCGCTGTCGATGGTCTACGACCGTGAGATGGGCAACATGCGCACGCTCCTCGTGAGCCCGCTGCCGCGCTGGTATCTGCTCTCCGCCAAGCTCGTGGCAGGAATGGCGGTGTCGCTGCCGCAGGTTTACACCTTTCTGGCCATCGCCTGGTTCTGGGACATCGAGCCGCCGCCGCTCGGCTATGTCACGGTGCTGCCGGCCCTGGTGCTTTCCGGCCTGATGCTGGGTGCGCTCGGCATGCTCATGTCCTCGGTCAGCAAGCAGCTCGAAAATTTCGCCGGCGCCATGAACTTCGTGATCTTCCCAATGTTCTTCGCCTCCTCCGCGCTCTATCCGCTGTGGCGCGTGAAGGAGGGAAGCCCGCTGCTTTACTACGTGTGCCAACTCAATCCGTTTACCCACGCGGTCGAGCTCGTCCGCTTCGCGCTTTATGCGCAGATCAACTGGATTTCGCTCGCGGTGGTCGTCGGCTGCACGGCGCTGTTCATGATCGGCGCGATTCTCGCCTACGATCCCTCGCGCGGGCTGCTGGCGCGGCGTGGGGAGCAGGGAGGCCCGGCGTGATCCGCCGCTCGCTGTTAATCGCCACCATTGTCGGCCTTGCCTTGCGTGGCGTCGCGCTCGCCGCGGATCCACGTTATCCCGATTGGCCGTGCAATCAGATCAAGGTGCCTGAAATCTCGGCGGCCGCGGTATGGGCGGGCCCGCCGATCGACAATGTCGGCGACGCCTGGGAACAGGATCCCGCCATCAGCGATCTGGTGGCGCGGCTGGCCGCCCGGCGGACGCCGCTCGCGGACGCCGAGAAGGCCATTGCGGATGCGATCACGGGAAGCGCGGCTGAGCGGCAGCAGAAGGCGAAGCTCATCTTCGCCGGCCTGTTCAAGACGCTCAATCAGGAGCGCAGCGAGGTGATGAACGGGATCGAGCGGTTTTCCCGCAAGCAGAAAGGGCTCGCCGACGAGATCCGATCGACGGTTTCCCAACTTCACGAGCTTCAGGATGCCCCCGACCGTGATGAGCAGAAGGTCGATGAACTGGCCAGCCGCGTGGAATGGAATACGCGCATCTTCGAGGATCGGCAGAAGGCGATCAGCTATGTCTGCGAGGTCCCGGTTACAATCGAGCGACGCCTGTTCGCGTTGGCGCGCGCGATTCAACAGTCGCTCGAATGAGATTCACTGGCGCGGACGCGGCGCGGGGGTGGCGGCGGCGAGCGGCAGCCCGGCGTCCTGCCAGCCGTCGCTGCCGTCGGGGTACCAGGCGACGGCCGCATAGCCCAGTGCAACGGCTCGCTTGGCTGCGTTCCATGACATCCAACAATCCCGCAGGCAGTAGATCACCAGCACCTTGCCGCGATCTCCGCCTGTGACCTGCCGCAGCCCCTTGCGCAGATACTCCTCGGTGGCCGCCGACAACGCGCCATAGCCGGTATCGGGCAGCCAGACGCTGCCGGGAATATTGCGCCGCGGCTTGTCGCGCCACAGCGTTCCGGGGGGAAGGTCGGCGGGCCGCGGGACGTGCGGGGTCACGTCGACGAAGGCTGCCGTGCGCGACTGCCAGAGCGCCTCGGCTTGCGCGGTGGTGATCACGCGCGCACCCTTCAAAGTCTTGGGCGTGGGCGCCCGATAGTCCTGGTTGCGGAATTGCTCGGGCTCTGGCAGCGCCTGTTCTTCGCCGCCGGCCCACGTCCCTGCCAGCACGCACGCGACGGCGACGACAACGGCGGCGGCCGACCATGGACTATTTGGCGAGCGCATCCTCGGTGATCGGTCGATCATTCTCGTCGAGCAGCGGCACGCCATAGCTCAACAGGATCTTGTTGATGGCAGGCTGGTTCTGCGCGATCAGCTGGTTGAGCAGACGCTTCCATTCCTGATCCGAGAACCGCACGCCCATTGCGATCCGATAGTCGAGGTGCGGACCCGTCGTCTCCTTGACCAGGGGAACCACGGTCATTGGGGAACTGGCCTGCCGCGCGTAGTAGCCGGCCATCGGTCCCCACAGAATGCCGGCGTCGATCTCGCCGCGTTCGATGTCGTGCATCATGGCGGCTGCGGAGGAGTCGACGCGCGTATCGACGACGAGCGGATACGGTCTCGCATTGGCCATGAGCCCGCTCGCCGTCATGTTGTTGGCCGGCGGGGTCCCTGCCACAACGCCGATGTGCTTGCCCTTGAGGCGGGCATCCTCGATCGTGCCTACGCCGTCGAGTCCGTTTCCACGCTTGAACACCAGCGCATAAGCCGTGCGGTAATAGGGGTTGGTGACCTGCACGAGGTCATCGCCCTGGGGAGCGCCCATGACGACATCGCAGCGGTGGGCGCCGAGCGTGTTGCGAATGAAGCCGGTCGCCTGCGGATACCAGGCATAGGCAAGCCCCTTGCCCAGCTTGTCAGCGAGCAGCGCCGCGACCTTGTTCTCGAAGCCTTCGCCCTTCTCGGTCGAGAACGGCATATTGTGCGGGTCGGCGCAGACGCGCAGGACCTTGGGGTCGACGAGCTCGAGCGGCGACTGCAGACGCTGCTGCGCCAGCAATTCCACCGGCACCAATGCGGCCAGCGCGCAGGCCGTCCCAAAACCAAGCCGAGCAAAGCGACGCGCGATCGCGGGCTTCACCGTCAGGTCCGCGCGCGCGAGCGGAGCGCCGCGGCCGCCGAGCTTGCGCACCGGCACGCGCGACCGCTCAGCCAGCCGGTCCCAGGCAGGCGTTTTCGAATTGCGTGGCCGACTCGGGCTTGTCTTCATGCTTTTGCGGTCGTCCGCGAGGAATGGCATCATTGGCACGCGCCCGAAGATAGATGAAAATGTCATCAAGATAACACATGACATTGCGGTTGGTGCCGAACGCCGGCATGACGCTTTCCTCTGCCGTGTTGACGTTCTTGCGGCCGTTGACCACCACATTGGTGAAATCGGGGAAGCTGAGCGTCTTCAAGGAATTCTTGAGCGCGGGGGCATAGGTCGAGCCTTCCCCGTCGGGACCGTGACACACGTGGCATTCGGAGTGATAGCGCCGGAATCCTGAATACGTGAACCAATCCACCGTTCCGTCGCTCTGGACCTTGTAAGTCGGATTGCCCTGCTTGTCGTAGTACTTGCTGTCCTCGCTCTTGACCGAGGTCGGATCGCCCGACCCGTCGCCGAGCGCACCGGCCGCGCCGACAACGAGCGCCCCGCCGGCCAGCATGATAGCCGCGATGAAATCTCTCACAGGCATCGCCTTTTGCGCTGATCGCGTCACAGCCGGATCGCAAACGCGCCCCGGCGCGCCTTGAGGACGCGCCGGGAACCTTTGTGGCCTTCAGTCCGCGACCAACCGGATCAATATCACGGCAGCGCAAACACCGTGAGCTGGCCGCCGAGCGAGGTGTAGTTGCGCAGGCCGGCATAGCCGCCGACGGCGCCCAGGCCGGCGGTCGGATCCGTCAGGCCCGCCGCGAGGCCGATGCCGGCCCAACCGCCAACGCCCGAGAGGATGGCGACGTATTGCTTGCCACCGTGCTCGTAGGTCATCACGTTGCCGATGATGCCGGACGGGGTCTTGAACTTGTAGAGCTCCTTACCGGTCTTGGCGTCGACTGCCTTGAGATAACCTTCGAGCGTGCCGTAGAACACCACGCCGCCGGCCGTCGCCAAGGCACCCGACCACACCGAGAACTGCTCCGGCACCGACCAGACGATCTTGCCGGTCTTGCCGTCCCAGGCGATGAAGTTGCCCATGTTGGACTCGCCGGGAGGCGGATACATCGACAGCGTCGCCCCGACATAGGGCTGGCCGGCGGTGTAGCTCACCCGGAACGGCTCATAGTCCATGCAGACGTGATTGGTGGGCACGTAGAACAGGCTGGTTTCCGGCGAATAGGCCGCCGGCTGTTCATCCTTGGTGCCGAGCGCCGCCGGGCAGATACCCTTCACGTTCACGTCCTGCTTCTGGGTCGAGTACTGCTGCACGACCGCCGGACGGCCATAGTTCGGCGATGACTTGTTCATGTCGACGCCGCTGGTCCAGTTGACCTTCGGATCGTACTTCTCGGCCACCAGCAATTCGCCGTTCTCGCGGTCGAGGGTGTAGCCCAAACCGTTACGGTCGAAGTGCGTCAGCAGTTTGCGCGTCTGACCGCCGATCTGCTGATCCGTGAGGATCATTTCGTTGACCCCGTCGTAGTCCCACTCGTCATGCGGGGTCATCTGATAGACCCACTTGGCCATGCCGGTGTCAGGGTTGCGCGCGAAGATGGTCATCGACCATTTGTTGTCGCCCGGCCGCTGACTGGGATTCCAGGTCGAAGGATTGCCGGAGCCGTAGTAGACGAGGTTGAGCTGGGGATCATAAGACATCCAGCCCCAGGTGCAGCCGCCGCCGATCTTCCACTGGTCGCCCTGCCAGGTCTTCAGGCTGGAGTCCTTGCCCACGGGCTTGCCAAGGGAGGTCGTCTTCTCCGGGTCGACCAGGATTTGGTCATCCGGTCCCTCCGAGAAGGCGCGCCATACCTGCTTGCCGGTCTTCAGGTCGTAGGCCGTGACATGGCATTGCACGCCGAACTCGCCGCCCGAGATGCCGACCAGGACCTTGTCCTTGACCACCATGGGCGCGGAGGTGCCGGTCTGGCCCTTCGAAGGATCGCCGTTCTTGGCCTGCCACACGACCTTGCCGTCCTTGGCATCGAGCGCGACCAGGGTGGTGTCGGCCTGATGCAGGAAGATCTTGCCGTCGGCATAGGCAAGCCCGCGATTGACTGTATCGCAGCACATCACCGGGATGACGTTCGGATCCTGCTTGGGCTCGTATTTCCAGAGGATCTTCCCGTCGTTGTTGAGATCGAGCGCGTAGACCGGGTTAGGGAACGGCCCATGCACATACATCACGTTGCCGATCACAAGCGGCCCGCCCTCATGCCCGCGCAGAACGCCGGTCGAGAACGTCCATGCCACCTGCAGCTTGCCGACATTGGCGGCCGTGATCTGCTTGAGCTGAGAGTAACGTTGGTTGGCGTAATTTCCTGTCGGCATCACCCAATCCTTTGGGTTCTGCGACATCTTGATCAGGTCGTCATTGGCGTGAGCGGCGCCGGCGGCCAGGGCCGCGACGGCGCTTAAGCAGGTTGTGAGCAGGAAACTGCGCATCAGAGTCCTCCCTGCGACAGTCGTCGAGGGTTGACCGACACACGCGAACACCCACAGTGCCGCGGGTCGGCACCCGTTTAGATGGGAAGAGCTTCCGGCAGCGTGTCACAGCGTTGCGAGGCACAAGGGGCACATAGCGCTCATGCCCCGCCTAGCTTACGAAGAAACGTCAGGATTCCCGTCGACCCGACGCTCTTGAAGCCGGAAACCGTGGCGAAAGTCTATGCTTGCCTTTTGAGGACCGCAACAAAAAACATCTGTCTGCCGCTTTGCCGAGCGCAGACGCGACCGCGGGCGGGTCTGATCGAAATGTCTTATCGCCGATCATGTTTCATGCTTACCACAGCGGAAGTTGCAGCCGCGGCCGAGAGCCGGGGGAGATAGCATGGCTCGCCTGGAAGTGACCCTGGGTGCGACATTGATGCTGGCGTCGGCTGCGCTCGCCTTGGTTGCGCGCGGACAACAGCCCATCGAGCCCCTGGCGGTGACCGAAGTAGCAGCCGGTGTTTTCGTGCACACCGGCGGCATCGCGCTCATGACCAGGGATAACGCCGGCGATATTGCCAACTTGGGATTCGTGGTCGGCAACGACGGCGTCGGCGTCATCGACACCGGTGGCAGCGTGCGGGAAGGCCAGAGGCTGCTCGCGGCGATCCGCGCGCGCACTGCCAAGCCGATCCGTTATGTGATCAACACCCACATGCATCCCGACCACGTGTTTGGCAACGCAGCATTCGAGAACTTGGGCGCGCTCTTCCTCGGCCATCGCAACTTGCCGCGTGCCCTGGCCGCGCGCGGACAATTCTATCTCGACAACTATCGTCGGTTGTTGGGGGCACAAGTCATGGCGGGCGTGAAGATCATCCCGCCAACCCAGGTGGTCGCGGATGAAATCAAGCTCGACCTGGGAAGACGAGTCTTGAGCCTCAAGGCGTGGGAAGCGGCCCACACCGACAACGATCTGACCGTGCGCGACGACGAGTCGGGGGTACTCTTCGCCGGCGACCTCCTGTTCACGCGGCATGTACCCGTGCTTGACGGCAGCATCGTCGGATGGTTGGCGGTGATGGACGATTTGGCAAGAATCCCGGCCAGGCTCGTGGTCCCCGGCCACGGCGAGGTGAGCGAGCATTGGCCTGCCGTGCTGCAAGCGCAGCGGCGCTACATGGAAAATCTGAGAAGGGATGTTCGCGGTCTGATCGCGCGCGGCGTGCCGCTCGCCAGTGCGGCGCAGCGCGCCGGCCAAGACGAAAAGGATCGCTGGGCGTTGTTCGAGGAGTATAATGCCCGCAACGCGACGGCGGCGTTCGCCGAGCTCGAATGGGAGTGAGGCCAATCGCGCCGCGGCATGGAGGACATTTGCTAATGATCAGAAGCATCCCTTGCGTCGCGCGCGCCGGTGTCATCGCGCTCGCCGTGGCCGGCTGGGCGGGCGTTGCCGCCGCCCAGGGCAACGCCGCCGCGCAGCCCGATCCCTGGCCCGAACTTGCGAGTCAGGTATTCAAAGGACGTGTGCTCGCAGACGGCAGCGCCCTCCTTGCGATTGAGATGCCCGCCCGCGCCGAGGACGCCGCGATCGTTCCCGTGACGGTGCGCGCAACCCTGCCGGCCGGCGATGCCCGGCGCGTGCGAGCGTTCACCATCGTCGTCGATGAAAATCCTGCGCCGGTGGCGGCGATTTTCCGCATTGGACCGAGGGCGACCGTTTCGTCGATCTCGACCCGCGTGCGGGTGAACTCATATACCAACGTGCATGCGGTTGCCGAGCTCAGCGACGGCAACCTTTACATGGTACAAACGTACGTGAAGGCTTCGGGCGGATGCTCCGCCCCCGCCAGCAAAAATGCCGAGCAAGCGGATCTCGGGCAGCTGCGGTTTCGGCAGTTCGCCAGGGCGAGCGCCCCCGGGCCAATGCGCGAGGCCCAGATCATGATCCGCCACCCGAACAACTCCGGCCTGCAAATGGACCAGGTTTCGAGGCTGTATACTCCGGCCTACTTCGTCGAGACCGTAAAGATCTGGCAGGGCGAGGAGCTGCTGCTCGCGGTCGAGGGCAGCATCGCCATTTCCGAGGATCCCAACATCCGCTTCAGCTACGCGCCGAGCGACACGAAGCCGTTCCGGGTGGAAGTCACCGACACGAAGAACCGCGTGTTCAAAGGCGAGTGGCCGTTCCAGGCATCGGGCACCTGACCACCATCGCCGATCTCAAAAGCAACGCACCTCGGCTTCTGCCTGCGCGCGCCTGAGGTCATTGGTCGCGGCGTGGGCCTGCTCGGGCGAGCGAAACATGGCCCCGAACCGTCCCGGGACCTGGGACAAGCTCAAGAACGTCTCGGCGGCCACGTAGCGCTCATAAGGCAGGATCGAGGCGATCACATCGATCGAGCACGAGCATCGCTCCAAAGCCTGCCGCGTCTCACCGTTCGTCTTCATGCAGGCGAACACGTAGTCGGCCCGCGCAGCAGTCGGGTAGTCGTTGAGTTCGGCCGCGGCCAGCGATGTTCCAGTCGCTGCCGCAAGCAGGCCCAAGCGCCACGCGCGAATGAATGGCATCGCCGACAGTCCCGTTCGCAACTGCACCTTACGCGCTCGTTCCGCCACATTCCATTGCTGCAGCGCGTGGAGGTCTCCCGCGGCAATCGCTTGCGATCGGCCGAATCCGCGCCGCCTCGCAACAACTCGCGTGAATGTGATCGACGTGACGCGAAGCCAATCGTAGGCTTCCCCGCTGTGCCTCCCACGCCAGGCCGCTCGACACCAGACGGAAGCCGGAGCTGGACGATGACAAGCGCCTCGATCCAGATGTTGGCATTGGCACTGCTAGGTTTCCTGCTCGCCGTCCCTGCGCCCGCGCAGGACATGATGCAGCACGTCGATCTGACCTCGCCCGACATGACGACCGCGGAGATGACGCGCGCCGAGGTCGCGGCCGCGCTAGCCGCATCGACCCGAGAGCAGCCGGCTGACCTTAGCGGCAAGAGGCTCTCCGGCCTCGATCTGTCCGGCCTCGATCTCTCCGGCGCGATCTTACGGGGCGCGAAGCTCAACGCGACCAATCTCACGGGGGCCAAGCTCGATCGCGCCATCCTCGATCAGGCCTGGCTGCTGCAGGCCGACTTGAGCCGATCGAGTCTGCGAGGCGCGAGCATGTTTGCCGCCCAGATGCAGCGCGCAAAACTTGATGGCGCCGACCTGGCCGGCGCCCGGATCGCTGCCGATTTGACTGGCGCAAGCCTTGCCGGCGCCGTCCTGACCGGGGCCAATCTCAGTGCCGACATGAAAAACCAGTCGATGGGGCTCATGCGTGCGGTGCTGCGATCGGCCAATCTCGAACGCGCCATCCTGCGTCATGCCGATCTCGCGCGCGTCGATCTCGAATTCGCGTCACTTAAGGATGCCGACCTGACCGACGCCTCCCTCAGGGGCGCCGCCCTCGGCGGCGCCAATCTCAGCGGCGCCACGGTCACGGGCGCCGATTTCCTCGCGGCAGACCTCGCGTCGGCGAGACTGGTCGCGCCGATCGGGCTAGATCGCGCCAGGAATTTCGACAAGGCGCTGAACACGCAACGTCTGTTCCGGCAATGACAGTCCCCTGGCACCGCAGCGGCTCCCAGCCACGATCTCATCGCGCCCGTAAAACCCACCGGTTTGTATGCGCCGTGCTTGCGTTTGCGCTCGTCGGCCCAGCGGCGGCGCAGGATCCGCGCGGCATCCGGTTTTGGAACCTCACCCTGCACACCGTCACCAGTCTGCAGATGTCGCCCGCCGGACAGGATGCATGGGGGCCCAATCAGTGCGCCAATGATCGCGATGGAACGGTCGATCACGACGAGCGACTGAGAATTACCGGTCTCGAAGCCGGGCGCTACGACGTCAAGCTGGCGGACAGGACCGGCCGCACCTGCATCGTGCGCAATGTGGATGTGAAAGCAGGAGCCATTTTCGCCATCGAGGAAAAGCAATTGACCGACTGCCGGCAATGAGCGCCGGTCAGCCGCCGCGCGCAGCTCGAAGGGCGTGCCACACTCTAAGCGCGGCGACGTTGGCGGCGACGTCGTGGACACGGAAGATCGTCACGCCACGCGCCGCCGCCGCCAGGTTGGCGGCGACGGTGCCGATGAGGCTCGCTTCGATGCCGTCACCGGTGAGCGAGCCGAGGAACGCCTTGCGCGAGACGCCGATCAGGATCGGGAATCCGTAATCCCTGAGATCACCCGCGCGCGTCAGTGCTTCGACGTTCTGGCTCGAAGTCTTGCCGAAGCCGATGCCGGGATCGAGGATGATCGCTTCGTTGCGGATGCCCGCGCGCTGCGCAAGCGCGAGCGAGCGATCGAAGAAGCGCCGCATATCCGTGAAAATATCGATCGTCGCATCCCGCTCCGTACGATTGTGCGTGATCACGACCGCGGCCTCGCTGCGTGCGACGACCTCGGCCATGTTCGCATCCCTTTGCAATCCCCAGACGTCGTTGATCACGACCGCGCCGATTTCGACGGCTTTTGCCGCGATTGCTGCCTTGTAGGTGTCGATCGAGAGCGGCACATCGAGCAGGCGCACGAGAGCGGCCAGAACCGGCCCGACGCGCGCAAGCTCCTCCTCCTCGGTCACCGCGATGGCCCCCGGCCGCGTCGACTCGCCGCCGATGTCGACGCTGTCGCATCCCTCGGAAACCAT
This sequence comes from Xanthobacteraceae bacterium, assembly GCA_036555745.1. GTDB lineage: Bacteria > Pseudomonadota > Alphaproteobacteria > Rhizobiales > Xanthobacteraceae > VAZQ01. Next base: position 64,949 of record DATBKV010000128.1, read on the forward strand.
GGTCTTGGCGTGAGCGACAGCAGCATCCAAGCTTCGGAAGCGGCCGCCATCAGAGAACGAGTCCGGCGTGACGTTGAGAATGCCCATCACCGTCGGTGACGATTTGATCTTGCGCAGGAAGCTATCGAGCTTGGCGCGCAAGTCTGCGCGCATCAGGTCTTCTCCTCGCTGCCGCTGTATTCGCAGCGCCAGCGAACGGCGAGCCATTTCGGATGCTCCCCGATCCACTGCGCGATGTAGGGCTGAGCATTCATGACGCACTGGTTGAGCGACATGTTCGCCGTAAGATGAAGATGCTGCTCTTCGCACTGGTTGGGCAGAGACAATGCGCACACCGTCAGGACTATGTCGATCAAACTCATCGCATTCTCCGTAAGTGATTCAATTCCATTGAATACACGTGATATAACGCGTCGCGGCCCCTCGGGTTTATTCCGCCGGAACGAATATTTCACCTTTTCCCAGCACCGCCATGTCGCCGGCAAGCCGCCGCAACGGGGAGCGCAGGACTGAAAACCCAGCAGCGGTGTGCTGCTTGATGAATTCCGACAGCAGCCGGATGATCACGAGATCGTAAGCGCCACTGTCGAGGAAGGTCGGCGATAGCTCATCGCAGCCCTCCCCGAGGACGATGGTGCCGCGGCGCATGAGGTAGCCCGGCAGCGGTCCGGCGCGACGGCGCAGAACCAATGTCCCGGCGATCATGCGGCTGCCGGCATGCGCTCCTGCCCGCCCCTCCACGATGATCGTGCCCCGGCGCAGGCGGTCGGCCGCGCGCTCGCCGACATTGCCTCTGACCACCACCACGCCGCCGCGCATTCCAACCGTCTCGCCGGCGAGCGGGCCGCCCAGACGATCCGCGGCCGAGCCGGCGACTTCGATCCGTCCGCCGCGCATGCCCGACGCGGTCCAGTGTCCGGCATTGCCGTTGATGACGAGGCCGCCGCCCTGCATCGACCGCCCGGCCTGGTTGCCCACATCGCCCTCCACCACGATCTCGCCGCCGGCCAGTTCCTGGCCGATCTGATCGAGGCGGTTGGTGGCGCCCTCGATGCGGATATGCGATGGATCGCCCCCGCTGACCTGGAAGATGTCACCGACCGCGATCGGGCGGCGGCCCGTTTGCAGCCCGAGCTTCCGGATCTCGGCCGCGGTTTTGCCGGACAACCGATGCGGAACCAGCGGCGACATATCCAGCCGCTCGTCGGGTGTCGTCCGCATCGTCAGGACCAGCGGCTTCACGGCAGGAGATCCTTGAGGCGGAAATGGTGTGGGCCGAGCTTGCCGCCATAATTTCCGGCCGAGATCCGCACTGCGCCCCGCCGCGGGCCGAGCCTGAGGACAGCGGCGAGCCCGGCCCGCATCGCCGCCGCGACGGCATCGGGGGTCAGGCCGTCAATGACGATCTCCAGCACCGATGCGACCTCGGAATTGAGCGCGCTGTTCACCGCGCCTCGCAGCGTCGGGCAGTAGGCCTCGTTGGTGGAAGCGCTAGCCTTATACTTGGAGCCGACCTTCGACCCCGACCGCACGATGCCCCCCGGGAACGGCGTGATCACGTCGGGCACGGCGCTGATAGCCTCGACCGCCGCCTGCGCCGCCGCCTGCGTGGTTTCCGTGCTTCGCCCCATGATCAGGAGATTGCCGCCGCCGACCGCAGCCTTGGTCAGCCCGGTGGTGGCCTCGCAGACAAATTCACCATCCATGACCGGCACGCGCCAGTAGCGCTTGCCGGCAAAGCGCTTGGAGATCTGCCAACCGTCGCCGAAGAAGCGCAACGCGCTGCCGAGCTTGAGGGCTTCCTCTCCTTCCAGGCCCGCGTAGCAAGCGCTGCCAACGGTCGTAAGAACGCATTGCCCGACCCGGTTCTGCAGCTGCTTTTGCAGCTCGCTGGTGGAGACGGCGAACAGCAGCACCCGCGCGCCGGGGCGACGGTCCGGCGTCCGCTGCGGGGGCAGCTCGGTATCGATACCGGCCTCGCAGCCGCAACCGATCACCGAGGTGGCGAACCCGGTCATGCTGACGGCCGCCTGGCGCGCCCAGCGGGCATTGTCGGCGGTGATGACCACCGCGGTGGCGCGCATGGTGAAAGCTTCGGCGAAGGTGTCGTCGATGTGAATGCCGCGGACGATCAGCTCGCGCATGGCACCAGCTCGAAGGCATCTGCGCGCCCGATTGCTGCCGAAGGTACCGCGGCTACGAGCTCGGGTGGCAGGCCATAGCGATCGAAGTAATAGTCCCGCATCCGGCGTTCGATCGCGCGGTCATGTCCGGGGGCCACCGTCAGCGCGCGTCCCCAGCAGTAGCGCGTCACCTCGCCGTCGCGCACGACAAGGTCGCCATCCTTGAACACGAGCGAGGCCGCCCGGAACATCCGGGCCCGGTCGGCCTCATCCGCATAGACTGCGACGTCGGCGATAGCGCCAGCTCCGAGGTGCCCACGATCCGCCAAGCCAAGAAGCTTGGCAGGAGCCGCGCGCGTCATCGTGGCGATTTCGGTGAGCGAATATTCGCGCTTGATAGACGCCAGCGTCGTCACCGGCTGCACCGCCGGCGGCAAGCGTGCGAGCCATTGCGCGCGCAACTCGCGATCCATGAGCAGTGCGAAGAGCTCCGGGTAGGCCGTGAACGGCGCGCCGTTCGGGTGATCGGTGGTGAAGAAGACGCGGCCGGGATCATCGATCAACAGGAACAGCTCGAGCCCGACGCACCATTGCACCGCGTTGTAGAAATCGGTGGAACGGTAATTGTAGGGCACGACGCCGCCCCCATTGGCATCGCCATCGAAGATTACCCATTTCTGCGGACTCGCCTGCCGGCGCGCGTTGAACTGACGCAGCACGTCTGATGAGACGGTCACGGTCTGTCCGAACATGACCTGGCCGACATCGACGGTGACGCTTTTGGAGGCGTTCACCGCCTCGGCGAGGCGCGCGGCAGCCGACGAGAACCCGTGCTCGCCCTCCTTGCCATAGCCGTAGAACTGCAGATGCGCGAGATGCAGCGGCAGTCCTTCGGCCGCTGCGATCGTGGCGAGCGCGGTTTCGGCATTGCCGGCCAGCCCGAGATTATTGCAGTGCACATGCAGGGGATGCGGCACGCCCAATTCGTGTACTGCGCGCTGCAAGGTGTTGACGATGGCGCGGGAGGTAACGCCATAAAACGGCACGACATCGTCGAGCGAGAATGCCCGAACGTTGGCTTTGAAGGCGGCGGCGCCGCCGGCATTGATCACCTTGATCCCGAGCGCACGGGACGTCGCCAGCGTCCATCCCACATAATCGCGGACCGCGGATGCGCTTTCGCCAGAGCGCATGAGGCGCAGCAGATAATCGTCGTTCCCCAGCACCGTCAGTATCGCCTTGTCGATGATCGGGATGTCGCCGAGCTCAAGATGCGCGTGCAAGGCGTAATCCGGCGCCACCGCTGGCTCGACGACCGTGGTGAATCCCATCTCCGCGTAGCGGCATCCGGTCCAGAAGGTTCCCGATTGCGCGTTCGCCAATGGCGTGTGCCCCCGCGCTGGCGAGCGGTCGCAATGCAATTCCGGCAGCAGCAAACGCGCGGTGTTCACGTTGCTGCCGGCAATGTGGGAATGGATATCGATGGCGCCTGCCATCACGATCTTGCCGGCGGCATCGTAGGTGGCGTCGGCGCGGCCCTGGCCGGCGGCTGCCTCGATGATGCGGCCGTCGCGCATCCAGACATCGGCGATGCCGTCCCGGCCATTGGCGGGATCGATCACGCGACCACCCGTGATCCGCGTCAACACCGCCGGACTCCTGCCGCTGGCAGCGCCGCGGCGATGTGCGCGATGGCATCCTCCGCGGAGATTGCGTCGCTCGGCGCCGTCGCGGGGACGGCCACGAGTGTTCCGGTGAACGGACAGTGCTCGACCGCGTCGTGATCGCTACCCGGACGCCCGACCTCAATATGAACGCGGGGCGCGCGGCGAAAGCTCGCGCCCGGTGCGGTAAGCGCGATGGTCGGAACCTGACGCTTCCACTGCGGCGTCGCTGCGCCGTAGGCGGATATCCAGATGATGCAGTCGGCCTCTCCGCTTTCGACGAGACGCCGGGCATCGAAGCGCCAGGGATCGTGCTCGGGGTACCCGCGAGCAAATCCCGTGCGCATGGGAAAACCAGTCATCCACCCGCATGCCTCCAGCACGCCGAGCGCATCATCAGCGGCCGGTAGCGCCAGTCCGCTGAAGCGGGTCTCGCGGTTGAGGTCATTGACCAGTCCGCAGAGCATCTCGATCGTGAGGGCGTCGAGCTGCGCCGCTGACCAGACCGCGACACCGAACCTCGCCCTGCACAGATCGGCGGCCAGGCCATCGAGCACCCGGGGCGGGTGAGGAGTCTTTCCGACCGGACGTCCCGCTACGCGCGCGCGCAACGCCGCGAGCAGCACAGGCAAGTGCTCCGGCCTGCGGCCGATCGCTTGCGCCGTCTCGATCTGCCGCGCCGCGCCGCTGCCGGGACAGAGCCAGAATATGCGACGGGTCTTGCCGTCAGCAGTCGGCAACCCGGCCAGACGCTCCCGCAGCTGCGGCCACACCGCGACCGGATCGGCGCCGATCAGCAACAACACGTCGGCGCGCTGCCGCGCCTCGCTCGCTATCGTAACCATCATGCCCGCCTCGCGCCTGACCGCGAGGTCGCGCAGAACAGCCTCGGAATGCATGTGATCGATGGCGGCGCCGATCCGCTGAGCAAGCATGATCGCCGCGCGCGCTCCTGCAACGTCGATGCCCATGCCCGCCACTACCGGCGCGCGGCACGCTCCGATGAGGTTGGCCGCCTCGGAGATCGCGGCGTGCAACGCCACGAGTCTGCCATCGATCCAGGCGTGGCCCATCTGCGCTCGCCCTACGCCGGCCGGCACACCACCTGCGGTATTTATTTGTCGTACTTGATATAGGCGAAGCGCTGATCGGCCTCCGGCGTGCCTTCCAGCGCTCCGCCTTGCCTGCCAGGCTGCCAGTGCACCACGTCCTCGATCTTCTTCGCCAGCTCGAAGTCCTTGTCCGTGATTCCCTTGGCGGCGTGGTTTTGCAGGCGGACCTCCACCCACGCATAAGATGCGGTGATATCGGGATGATGCCACGCGGCCTCCGCGAGGTGGCCGACGGCGTTGATCACCATCAGCGTGCCCTTCCAGCCGTGGGTGCGATACTTGCGGCGGATCCAGCCCCCTTCCAAGTACCAGTGCGGCAATTCGCGCTGAAGTCGCGTTTTGACCTCTTCATCCGAATAGGTGCGATCCTTGCTGCGTTCGGTCATGGCGTGTAACCCTCGATGCCACCAGTCGTGCGTCTGCTCTGAGATTGCCAGCGCACGCGAGGTGCCGCAGTCTATTCCGGGACTTTGCTCCGAAAAACCCGGTTGCAAAAAAATCTCGGGAGTGAACGGTTGAACGGAACCACCTCCCCCGCAAACATCACCGTGACGGTCCCGGCAAGGCTGCATCTCGGCTTCTTGGATCCCAACGGCGGACTGGGCCGTCGGTTCGGCAGCATCGGGCTGGCCATCAGCGGGCCGCGCACCCGCATAACCATCGGCATGGGCGCGAGGATGCACGTGACTGGGCCGGAGCGTGAACGGGTCACCGGCCATCTTGCGGCCATGCAACGCGCTCTCGATCTCGAGGGCGCCCACCACGTCACGATTGACGAGGTCGTGCCGCCCCATGTCGGTCTCGGCTCCGGTACCCAGCTTGCGCTGGCCGTGGCGGCTGCGCTGCGCCGACTCCATGGCCTGCCCCTCGACGTCCGCGCCGACGCGCTCCGACTCGGACGCGGCGCCCGCTCGGGAATCGGCATCGGCCTGTTCGAACATGGCGGCCTGGTGGTGGACGGTGGGCGTGGCCCAGCGGGGCTGGTGGCTCCGATCATCAGCCGCATGGCGTTTCCGGAGCGATGGCGAGTCTTCCTCGTGCTCGACCGGCGCAGGCAGGGTGTGCATGGGGCGGATGAACGCGACGTTTTCGACCGTTTGCCGCCGTGGTCGGAGGCGGACGCCGCCCATCTCTGCCGGCTCGTCCTGATGCAGGCGTTGCCGGCAGTGGCAGAACACGACATCGTGGCCTTCGGATCGGCGATCAGGGAGATGCAGGCGCGGCTCGGTGACTATTTCGCGGCGCTGCAGGGAGGGCAGCGCTTCTCCAGTCCCGATGTGGCCGGCGCGCTGGAGCTGCTCGAGCGCGAGGGCGCTTTGGGCATCGGCCAAAGCTCCTGGGGTCCGACCGGCTTTGCCTTCGCCCCGAGCCCGGAGTCGGCGGATCGACTGCTGGCGCGCGCGCATGGCGATCCGCGGTGCCGTAACCTGGAAATCCGCACTTGCTCAGGGCTTAACCGCGGAGCAGAAATCATCGCGCACGCGGCGGTGGATGCGCCGGAGCGACAACGATGGAAATGACCGGTGCTTCGAAGCCGCAGCGCGCCGGATCCGCGCCGCGATCCCCGCTTCAGATTCAGGACGGCGCAACGGAACCACGCAATTGCTGATGCCGCCAGCGCGCAACTCTCGTGCCGCAAGTTCACGCAAGAGCGAGCGGCTTCCGAATCGGACGACTGGCGCCTCGGAGTTACGCCATGACCGACAAGAACATTCTGCACATGCTGACCACGCTCAAGCACATGAGTCCATTCGACGTGAATATGGCTTTGGACGCCGGGTACGATGCGGTGGCCACCTATACCAGCGTGACGCTGGAGGAGGTACGCGGGCTGGTGCAGGACGCGATGTTCTCGCGTCCGCCCAAGACCGGCGTGCGGACCGGAATGTTCATCGGGGGCAAGAACGCGATCCTCGCCCTCGACATGCTGTCGGCGGCCAAGAAAGCGCTGCTGCCGCCCTTCGCCATCTCCCTGTTCGCCGATCCCGCCGGATCCTTCACCACAGCGGCGGCGATGGTGGCATGCGTCCAGAAGACGTTGCGTGAAAAAAAGCAACGCGAGCTGAAAGGGCTCAAGGTCGCGGTATTTGGCGCAACCGGGGTCGTCGGCTTCTCGTCCGGGGTCATCGCGGCGCTGGAGCGCGCCGAGGTCACGCTGGTCGGCCATGACGGCATCAGGCGCGTAGAGGACGCCGCGCGCGAGATCAAGGCCCGATTCGAGGTCGAGGTGCGGCCCGCTGATGGTAGCGACGAAGGCAAGAAGACCGCGATCCTGGCCGAGGCCGAGGCGGCATTCTGCGCCGGGCGCGCGGGTGTGCGCATCCTTTCGGCCGCTCAAGTCGCCGCGGCCAGGCGCCTGCTGGTGGTTGCCGACGTCAACGCGGTACCGCCGTCCGGAGTCGAAGGCCTCGACGTGATGGCGAACGGCGCCGAGCTCACACCCCAAGGCACCCTCGGCATCGGCCCGCTCGCGATCGGCAATGTCAAGTACAAGACGGAATCCGGTCTGTTCCAGAAAATGATCGCCGCCTCCAAGCCGACGAGCTTTGATTTTCGGGATGCATTCGAGCTTGCGCGCGAGTTGAATGCCTGAGGCCACCACCGTGCTCATTGCCGCCGTTGCCGCCCGTGCGCTCGCGGCATCGGCACGTCGCGGCGGTTACGCACCGTTGGTCGCGGATTGCTTCGGCGATCAGGACACGGTCGCGGCGGCGCACGCGCATATTCGCCTCCCCCGGGGCGCTGCTCGCGCGATGCGCTCGGAACACGTGATCGACGCGCTCGCGAGCTTGGCGGCGGTGCGCGAACCCGCGGGCATCGTCTGCGGCACCGGTTTCGAGGATTGTCCCGAAGTGCTGGCCGCCATCGCGCGACGCTGGCGTCTGCTCGGGAACGGGCCAGACGTGGTCGCACGAATCAAGGACCCGCTCGCGTTCGCCAAGCTTTGCCGCGACTGCGAGATTGCTCATCCCGAAACATCGCTCTCCCGTCCGGCTGACCCGAGAGACTGGCTCATGAAGCGCAGCGGTGGCGCGGGTGGCCAGCACATTCGGGCCGCAGCGCACTCCGATACCGCTGCCGATGGTTTCTATTTCCAGCGTCGTGTCGAGGGCCGATCGGTATCGGCTCTCGTCCTCGCCGACGGCCGTCGCGCGATGGTGCTCGGATTCAGCGCGCAATGGTCCTCACCGGCGCCGCAGCGACCGTTTCGCTATGGCGGAGCCGTGCAGCCGGCCCCACTCGAGCCTGCAGCTGCCGCCGCGATGAGCGCAGCCGTGCAGCGGCTCGTACCGGCGATCCCGCTGGTCGGGCTCAACAGCGCCGATTTCCTTGTCGCTGAGAACGGTATCCAGCTGTTGGAGATCAATCCGAGACCGGGAGCCACGCTCGACATTTTCGAGCCGAGCAGCGATTCCATCTTCGCCATGCACGTCGCGGCGTGTGAGGGTATATTGCCGGCGCGTGCACCAAGCTATGACCAAGCGAAGGCCTCAGCGATCGTCTATGCCGAACGCGAGGTCGTAGCCTTGCCCGCGCGCGCTTGGCCGGCCTGGACCGCCGATCGCCCTGTCGCGGGCGCCTGCTTCGCCGCGGGCGAGCCTTTGTGCACTGTGCTCGCCTGCGCTGCCAGCGCAACGAGCGCGCGAGCGCTCGCTCAGCGGAGGGCTGAGATGATTCTCGCAGGCACCAAGGCGGGCTCGGCATGAACGAGCGGCCGACGACGAGCGTGAACGAACGCGCGGCCACGCTGGTCGAGCGGCTCAGGGCGGCATCGGCCGAGCTCAAGGTCGCGGTGGCGCGCGGCGAGTTGGGCGAGACCCTGATCGACGCCGGCAGCCGGTCGCCCGGCAGCATCGCCGCGGGCCTCCAACTCGCCGAGATCTGCATGGGCGGGCTTGGCGCCGTGACCTTGGCTGCCAGCGCGACGACGCCGCGGTGGCCGTGGACGCTGCTGGTGCGCTCGTCCAATCCCGTGACGGCCTGCCTCGCCTGCCAATATGCCGGCTGGCGGCTGTCCGAGGGGCAGGGCAAGGACGCCTTCTTCGCCCTGGGCTCCGGACCCGCGCGTGCGCTCGCGCGGGTCGAGGCGCTGTTCGACGAGCTCGGCTATCGCGATGACGCCTCGACTGGCACGCTGGTCATGGAAAGCAGCCGTCCACCGCCAGCCGCCCTGGTCGCCAAGGTCGCACACGACTGCCGGCTCGATCCCGACGGCTTGACCATCATTTACGCGCCGACGCAAAGCCTCGCGGGCGCAACGCAGGTCGTCGCCCGCGTGCTCGAGGTCGCGCTGCACAAGGCCCACGAGCTCAAGTTTCCCTTGCAGCGCTTGGTCGAGGGCCTCGGCGCGGCGCCGCTCTCGCCGCCCCACCCCGACCTGATCACGGCGATGGGCCGCACCAACGATGCCATCATCTATGCGGGGCGGGTTCATCTTTTCGTCACGGGTCCGGCGAGCGACGCGCGCGATCTCGCGCAGGCGCTGCCAAGCGAGGGGTCGCGCGATTTCGGCCGGCCGTTCGCGGAAATTTTCAAACGTTCCAAGGGCGATTTCTACGCCATCGACCCCATGCTGTTCAGTCCTGCCGAGGTGATCGTGACCGCAATCGAGAGCGGCGAAAGCTTCCACCGCGGCCACGTCGACCTAAAGCTCCTCGATGCATCGTTTGCGTGATTCCTCGGCCGCCCAGCCCGCGTCGGCCCGCCCGCTGGTCGCCCTCGTCGTGGAGGGCATCGATTGGCACGCTCGCGTGCTCACGCAGGCGTTCGCCGCGCTCGGCGTGCGTGCGGCGCCGGTCAGCCTGCAATCCTGCGCTATCGACACGCAACGCAGGCTCGGGCTCAGGATTGCCGATCTCGGCGACCGCCTTCCCGACGCCGTGCTCGTGCGCTCGATGTCCGGCGGCACGTTCCAGGCGGTGACGCTGCGGCTCGGCATTCTTCACGCGCTGCGTGAAAGCGGCGTTCCGGTATGGAACGACGCGCGCGCCATCGAGCGTTGCGTGGACAAATCGATGACGAGCTTTCTGCTCGCGCGCGCCGGCATTCCGACGCCGGACACCTGGGCGGTGGAGTCACGCGAGGCCGCATGCGCCATCGCCGCACGCGAGAGCAGGCGCGGCCCATTAGTGCTCAAGCCGCTGTTCGGCTCGCAGGGACGCGGCCTCGAGCTGATCCGATCGCCGGACGAGCTGCCAGGCGTCCACGCGGTGGCTGGCGTCTACTACCTTCAGCGCTACCTCGCGGTCGAAGGCCGCGATGGGTTCCGCGACTTTCGGCTGCTGGTATCCCAGGGACGCGTGATCGCCGCCATGGCCCGGCAGGCTGCAAGCTGGATCACCAACGTGAAGCAAGGGGGACGGCCCATGGCGGTCGTCGCCGGCGCAGAGCTTGGCGAGCTCGCGGTCCGCGCCGCCGCCGCGGTCGGCGCCGCATTTGCCGGGGTGGACATTCTCTACGACGCCGACGGGTGCGCCACGGTGCTTGAGGTCAACAGCATGCCGGCCTGGTCCGGCTTGCAGAAGGTCACGCGCGCAAATATAGCCGCAACCATAGCCGCGGATCTCATCACGGCGATCACTTCGGGTACGTCGCGGGGAGCGATGGTGTGACCGCGTCCGCGGCCGACGTCGCCTTAGCCTTCAAGGCGGCCTGCGGTGACGAGCTCGAGGCACCCAAGCCCGGCAACGTTCACGTCTTCGCCTCCGGCCACCGCATGACGGCGGCCGAGTTCATCCGCAGCGCCGAGGCGGCCGCCGGCCCGCTCGCGTTACCGGGCGCCCGCGTCGGCTCCCGCATCCTCGGGGCGGTCGAAGCGACGCTAGCTGCCGTCGGCACCAATACCAATCTCGGCATCATTCTGCTCTGCGCCCCGCTGGCCGCGGCGGCGGATGCGAGCTCCGCGGGCTTGCGCGCCGCGCTTGCAGACGTGCTCGACTCCCTCGACCTGCAAGATGGCGAGCTTGCCTTTCGCGCCATTGCGCGGGCGGCGCCGGCGGGGCTCGGCAAGGCCGCCCGCCACGATGTTAGCGAGCCCGCAACAGTTACGCTCAAGGCCGCCATGGCAGAGGCGTCGCACCGCGACCGCATCGCCCGCCAATACACTTGTGCCTTCGCCGATGTGTTCGAACGCGGGGAGCCGGCGCTCACGGCCGCCTTGGCGCGCTTCGCCGATCGCCGATGGGCGACGCTCGCTGTCTATCTCGAATTCCTGCATGCATTTCCGGATAGCCATATCTTGCGCAAGCACGGCACGACGACGGCAGAGGCAATAGCGGGGGCCGCGCGCGACTTCCACGCCCGCCTGCAGTCCAGCCAAGATCCGGCGGCGCTGCTGCCGGATCTCATGCAATGGGATGCATGGCTCAAAGCGCGGGACATTAATCCCGGTACCAGCGCGGACCTCACCGTTGCCACCCTGTTTGCCCACCGCTTGAGGACCATCTTGCCGGCGGCTCGCAACAGTGATTGACTTCGCGGCGCGGACGAGGTCCGCCGCTATCTGGCTAACCGGTCCGGCTCGCAGCGAGCCGGACGCTGACAACAAGGATAGCCGTCCAGCCGAATGCCGGAGGCTTCGGCGTTCGGAGATTTCTCGTTTTTGTTGGGAGGAGATGGCGATGGCAAAGGTGAACGGACTCTGCGTGGGTGAATCGCTGGTCGGCGAGGGCAACGAAGTCGCCCACATCGATCTCATCATGGGGCCGCGCGGAAGCGCGGCCGAAACGGCATTCGCCAATGCCCTCACCAACAACAAAGACGGCTTTACGTCGCTGCTCGCCGTCGTCGCACCAAACCTGTTGTGCAAGCCGGCAACCATCTTGTTCAACAAGGTGACGATCAAGGGCGCCAAACAGGCCGTGCAGATGTTCGGCCCGGCGCAGCATGCAGTCGCCAAGGCCGTGGCCGACAGCGTCGCAGAAGGGGTCATTCCGCAGGATGAGGCCGACAACCTGTTCATATGCGTCGGCGTGTTCATCCATTGGGAAGCCGCCGACGACAAGAAGATCCAGGATTACAATTATCGCGCCACCAAGGAAGCGATCGCGCGCGCCGTCAACGGCGAGCCGAAGGTTGCCGAGGTCGTGGCCAAGCGCAACCAGGTCAAGCACCCGTTCGCCGCCTAACGCTCGCTGCGCGCGCGGCGACCCGCCCGCAAAGGAGCGCAACACCGCGCCATTCAGCCGGCAACCGTGCGCGTCGGCAGGCGGGCCGTTGGCATGCGAGATGACCGGCCGGCATGCGCCGAGCCTGCCATCACACGGGTGAGGCGCGGGGGACGGCTCGCGTGTGTTGCCGGGTCTTCGCGCTCGTCACAGCGCGGCGAGGTCGCTCGCGCTCACTCGACCGTCGTGCAGGCACGATGCCACGAGCGCTCCCGCCATCCCGGCACGCTTCAGGTTGAGGAGGTCGGCCCGATCGCGCACGCCCCCCGCAGCATAAATCTGTCGTCCCGATGCCGCCTCGCGCAGACTGCGAAGTCGCTCAAGGTCCGGCCCGGCGCCGCTGCCAACCCGTGCCAGGGTCATCGCGATCACCTTCTGGGGCCAGTAAGCCGACTCCTCAAGCACCGCCGGCGGCCCTTGGAAGGCGGGGCCGCGGAAGTCGAGGGATAGCGCCACGCGCGTATCCTCGGCGAAACGGCGAACGAGCGCGCTGTCGCGCTGGCTCTCGCTGCCAAGCACTAGGCGCCCCCAACCGGCGTCGAGCCAAGCTTCGGCGCCCTGGAGATCGCACAAGCCGTTGTCGATCCAGAGCGTCAGCTGCGGAAACTGCGCCCGCAGGCCCACCAGCGCCGCGCGGTTGTCGCCCCTGCCCATGATGGCATCGAGGTCAGCGACATAGAGGCTCGCAAACGGGTGCAGCGACAGAAGCCCGCGCGCCATATCCACGGGGTCGCTGGTTGGCGACAGCGGCGTCTCAATTGGGCGATACTGCTCACGCCGTCCCATCCGGGCGCGGACCACGGTCCCGCCCATGAGATCGATGACAGGAATGACCTCCATGGCATTGCTCGGTTGCGAGCCGCGACGACCCAGGCTGGCGGAGACTATCACGGCGAGGAGCGCGTCATGACCGTCGTGATCGGCTGGGATATCGGCGGGGCACATCTCAAGGCGGCGCGCGCGGAGCGCGGCCGGATCGTCGAGGCCATTCAAGCCGCCTCGCCGCTGCGGCTTGGCCTCGATCGGCTGGCGCAAGCCTTCGCCGAGGTCAAGGCAAGGATCGGCACAGCCGATCTTCACGTGGTCACCATGACCGGCGAGCTGGCGGATACGTTCGCCTCCCGTGCCGAAGGTGTCGGGCAGCTCTGCGCGCTCGCGGTGCGCGAGCTCGGTCCGGCGCTGTCGCTCTATGCCGGGAGAGCCGGTTTCATTGCGCCGCAGGACGGGCCTCGCCACGTCGAGGACGTGGCCTCGGCCAATTGGTTCGCCAGCGCTTCGCTTGCGGCCTGCAAGCAACGCGCGGCGTTGCTCGTGGATGTCGGGTCGACGACGACCGACGTGGTGCCGGTCATCGACGGCGCTGTCGCCGCCCGCGGCTACACCGATGAGGAGCGGCTCGCGGCCGGCGAGCTCGTATATACCGGGCTGGTGCGCAGTTTCGTGATTGCGATGGCCGACCGCGCGCCCTTTGCTGGTCGCTGGTCAACGCTGATAAACGAGAACTTCGCGACGATGGCGGACGTACATCGCATTCTTGAGCAGTTGCCTGAGGGCGCTGACCAGATGGCAACCGCCGACGGGCGCGCCAAAAGCGCCGAGGCCTCGCGCGCGCGGCTTGCGCGCGTGGTCGGTTGCGACGTGGATGGTGCCAGCGAGGCGGCTTGGCGGCTGCTGGCGCAATGGTTCGCCGAACGGCAAATGCGCGCCATCATGGACGGCGTGATGCTGGTGCTGTCGGCCGCGAGCCTGCGCCCCGATGCGCCGATCCTCGCAGCGGGTATCGGGGCCGCGGTCGCGGAAGAAATCGCCCGCCGGCTGGGGCGCCCGCATCTTTCGTTCGACGCCATCCTTGATGTCGCGCCCGACGTTTGCGACCGGGCATCACAGTGCGCGCCGGCGGCGGCGCTCGCGGCGCTCGCCGCGACCTCTGCGATGGTATGCTGAAACGGGATGAATTCCCGTTTGCGCTAATTCTCAGGCTGTGCTCGCCGACTTCGACACTGAGAGCCGTTGGAGGCTTGCGCGAGAGTTTTGGTCAACGCGACCTCTCGAGCGGCAATGACGAGCCCCGACGCGGCTTGACGCGCAAGGGGCAGCCGATGCTCACCCGGCGCAGCAGCTACCCTATTGCCGGATAAAGCCGGGGCGGACCGCGAAAAGTTCCGATCCCGCCGGCCGACTGGAACCTTCGGCTCCGGGCTTGCGCCTTCGTCGAGAGCACCCCGATGGCATTCGCATTCAAGCCGGAGAGGGCGCAGAGCGAAATCGGCCGATCAATTATTCTTGGCGGGCTTGCAAACGGCAGCTGATCGGCACAGTTTCACGCGATGCCGGACGCTGGACTCTCGGCGCATGAAGCCCAGAGGTTCCGCTTCGGGATTTTCCATGTTGCAAGTTGACGGCCGACGCATAGCGCTGAATGCGTCGGTGTTCGGCCACTAGGTCATGGAGGCTTACATGACGCATGCCGCTGGTGAATCGATGAATCCGTCGGTGCCGAACTTAACTCCTGCCGCCGTTGGCGAGATCGGCAGAAAGCAGTTCGAAGCGGCGCTCGAAATGCAGAAGGAGTTCCTCGGCACGTTCGAGGAGATAAGCCGCGGCTGGCTCGCGCGAGCGCAATCGGAAGTGACACTCGCGTCCGAGCTGGTCGGCAAGCTGGCCACGGTCCGCTCGATGCCCGACGCCGCGACCGCTTGCCAGGAATGCATGACCCGGCACATGGAGATGTTCGCGGAGGACAGCCGACGAATGCTGGCCGACGGCGAGAGGCTGATGCGCGCCGGCGCGCGCCTGTTCTCCAACGGCGCGGCCGACCTCACCACCTAACGGCTGCGGCCGGACTGCAGCGGCCTTCAGCCGGTTTCCGGCACGTTGTCGGCAAGCTCGGCAAGCCAAACGCCCGCGCCTGCATCCGACGGCGCTCGCCAGTCGCCGCGCGGCGAAAGCGAGCCGCCAGAGGAAATCTTCGGGCCGTTCGGGAGTGCCGAGCGTTTGAACTGATTCGCGAAGAACCGCTGCAGAAAAATCCCGAGCCAATGGCGTATTTCGGCAAGGTCGTAGGCGCGCTTGCGCGCCGGCGGAATGTCGGCCGGCCACCTTCCGCGTTCGACATCACCCCAGGCATGATGCGCCAGGAAGGCGATCTTGGAGGGCCTGAAGCCGTATCGCGTCAGGTAGAACAGATTGAAATCCTGCAGCGAATAAGGACCGATCGCCTTTTCGCTCGATTGAATCGTTCCGCCCGCTTCGGCGGGCACGAGTTCGGGAGAGATCTCAGTGTCGAGAACTGCGCGCAGCACGCGCGCCGTCTCCTCGCCCACATCGCCCGCGCCGGCCACGAAGCGGATGAGATGCTGGATCAGCGTCTTGGCCACCGACGCATTGACATTGTAATGCGACATCTGATCGCCGACCCCGTAGGTGCACCAGCCGAGCGCCAGCTCCGAGAGATCGCCGGTGCCGACAACCAGACCGCCATGCCGGTTCGCCAGCCGGAACAGGTAGTCGGTGCGCAGCCCGGCCTGGACGTTCTCGAAGGTGACGTCGTAGACCGGCTCGCCGCTCGCGAAGGGATGTTTGAGGTCCGCCAACATCTGCCGCGCAGCGGGCCGGATGTCGATTTCCGCGCCGGTCACGCCTAGCGCCCGCATCAGCGCCCAGGCGTTGCACTTCGTCGCCTCGGAGGTTGCGAAGCCGGGCAAGGTATAGGCGAGCACATTGCCGCGAGGAAGGCCGAGCCGATCCATCGCGCGGGCCGCGACGATCAGCGCCTGCGTCGAATCGAGACCGCCGGAGACGCCGATCACGGCGCGCTCGATCTTGGTTGCCATCAGCCGCGTCGCCAGACCCTGAACCTGAATATTGTAGGCCTCGTAGCAGTGTTCGCGCAGCTTGGCGGCGTCGGAGGGTACGAACGGGAATCGCTCGATGGTCCGTTGCAGCGCCACCGGCCCGGCGGGCGCATCGAGCCGAAACGGGATGGCACGGAAATCGGCCAGCCGCCGGGCTTCCTCGTGGGCGCAATCATTGAAAGTATTGAAGCGCATGCGCTCCTGACGGAGGCGGCCGAGATCGACGTCCGCCGTGATCAAGGTGGAGTCGTTCGCAAATCGCTCCGTCTCCGCCAACAGCTCGCCCAATTCGAAGATCGCCGCGTGTCCGTCCCAGGCCAGGTCGGTGGTGGACTCGCCAGGTCCGGCAGCGGAATAGGCGTAGGCCGCGATGGCGCGGGCGGATTGGCTGGCGCACAGCAGGCGCCGCATATCGGCCTTGCCGATCGTGATGTTGCTGGCGGATAGATTTAAGAGGACTTCGGCACCCGCAAGCGCGGCCCCGGTGGAAGGCGGCAGCGGCGCCCAGAAATCCTCGCACAGCTCGACATGGAACGTGACTGGGACGGATCCGGTCGATCGAAACAGCAGGTCTACCCCGAACGGCGCCTGCCGGCCCGCCAACTGCATTTGTTGGCCGCAAACGCCGGCGCCGGAGGTAAAATGCCGCTGTTCATAGAATTCACGGTAATTCGGCAAATAGCTTTTGGGCACCACACCCATCAACGCGCCGCGATAGAGCACTACCGCCGCGTTGAAGAGGCCGCCCTCGTGCCGCAGCGGGGCTCCCACGATCAGCACGGGATAAAGATCGCGCGAGAGCTCGGCGAGCTCCCCGATCGCAGCCTCCACCGCGGTGAGCAGCGCGTCTTGAAAAAGCAGATCCTCGATCGCGTAGGACGAGAGGCCGAGCTCGGGAAAGAGCATGATCGCGGCCTTGAGCGCGCTGCCGGCTTTGGCCAGCCGGATCGTCTCGGCAAGATTGGCGCGAACATCAGCCACCTTCGTGCGCGGCACGCAGGACGCGATCCGCACGAAATCGTGTGAGTACAGCGAGGAGAAGTTATCCATTGCTGCCGGGTCGTGTCCTAGCCGAGGACTTCGATCGAAACGCAGCGACTAACGCCGATGGCGTCAAGAAGCCGCCGCGTCGCCTGCATCGAGCCGTCGATGTCGATCCCGCGACAGGCGTCTTCGAACACCGCGACGTCGAACCCCTCGCGCTTGGCGTCCTCGCACGAGTAGCGGACGCAGAAGTCGAATGCCAGGCCCGCGAGAAAGACGCGTGTGAAACCGCGTTCGCGCAGATAGCCCCCCAGTCCGGTATGGGTCCTGCGGTCGTTTTCGTAGAAGGCGGAATAGGAGTCGATATCGCGGTGATAGCCCTTGCGCAGGACGAGCTCGGCGTGCGGGATGTGCAGGTCGCCGCGCAATGCGGCTCCCGCCGTTGCTTGCACGCAGTGATCCGGCCAAAGAATCTGCGCGCCGTATGACACCTCGATCGTCTCATAGGGCTCTCGGCCCGGATGGGTGGAGGCGAAGGATAAGTGGCCGGCGGGATGCCAATCCTGCGTGAGTACCACGTGCTGGAACCGCGCGGCGAGCCGGTTGACCAGCGGCACGACCTCGTCGCCGCGCGGCACCGCCAGGCGGCCCTCGGGGCAGAAGTCGTTCTGCACGTCGACGACGAGCAGCACATCCTGCTCTGAGATCGCGGACTGGGCGCTCATGGCGTCACACTCTCATGCGGCGCCAAGCGACTGTCGACATCGCTCGCCAGCCGCACCAGGGCATCGGCGATTTTTACCGGGTAGCACGCGTCCGGCTTTAGCCGGCGTAGAGGTTCCGGCAGCCGCGCGAGTTCGCGCGCTGCGCGTGCGCGGATCTCCGCGAGAGTGGGCGCAGGCGTTACCCGACGGCCACCCCGCATCACCAGCTGCAACAGCGGCTCGCCCTGCTGCACGTCGTTCTCGACCGAGAGGACATCACCGCTCATGCAGCCATCGGGCCCGTAGCGGCGCCAGACCTGTTTCCGTCCTGGCCAAGTCGCCTTTCCGGTTGAGCGCTTGCGCCGCGCGAGCCCGGCATATTCCTGCAGCTTGTAGACGCAGTCCAAGGCCGGAACGTCGGACGAGGTAGTCAGGCTGGTGCCGAGCCCGAAGCCGTCGATCGGAGCCCCGGCCCCGAGCATCTCAACAAGGCTGTCCTCGTCGAGCCCACCACTTGCGAAAATACCCACCCTGTCCAGCCCGCCTTCGTCGAGGATGCGGCGGACGCCTTTCGAAAGCGCGATCAGGTCACCGCTGTCCAAGCGTACGTTTCGGATCTTGATCCCGCGCGCCGATAGACCCGGGGCGAGCGCCACGACCTTGTGCGCCGCAGCCTCAGTATCGTAGGTGTCGATCAGAATCGTCAAGTTGTGCGGCCGCGATTGCGCGAAGTCCGCGAACGCGGTGCTTTCGTCGTCGTAGGCTTGAATGAAGGAGTGCGCCATCGTACCGAAGGTGGGTATCCCGAATTGCTTGTCGGCCAGCACGGTCGCCGTGCCGGCGAAACCCGCCAGGTAGCTGGCGCGGGCGGCCATGACGCCGGCTTCGCATCCGTGCGCACGGCGCAGCCCGAAATCGACCAGCAGCTTGCCGGGCGCAGCCAACACCATGCGCGCGGCCTTCGAGGCAATCAGCGACTGAAAGTGCAGGATGTTGATGAGCCGCGTCTCTACCAACTGGGCCTGCGGCAGTGGCGCGGTCACCCGCAGGATCGGCTCGTCGGCGAAAAATACCGTTCCTTCCGGCATCGCATGCACGTCACCGGTGAAGCGAAGACCAGCGAGATACTCGAGCAATCCCTTTCCGAAGCGCCCGTCGCTTGCCAGCCAATCGATTTCCTCGGCCGAGAAATGCAAATCCTCGAGGAAAGCGAGTGCCTGTTCCAAGCCGGCGGCGAGCAGGAAGCCGCGCCGGGGCGGCAGCTTGCGCATGAAGAATTCGAATACCGCCGTTTCGGTCTTGCCATGATCCAAGTACGCTTGGATCATGTTGAGTTGGTAAAGATCGGTCAGCAGGGCAGAGGCGGCGTCGTCCATTCCGGTTCCTTGCTCCGATCGAGACCCATCCGTCGAAAATATAGATCGGTTCCGCCAAGCGGAAAATGGCCGCCGGAAGTTGAGAAAGATCAAAGCCAAGCGCCTGGCTTTCGCCGCATCCTAGATGCCAAAGAGCGGAGTGCCGTATGGCGAAACAGAAATCCGGACAGTCCATGCGCAGCCGACCGGCGAACGGCAGCGACGTGCATCAAATTCTTGGGGACATGGAGGACAGCACGGCGGTTGAAATCCTTGCTTTGCATCCGACGGTAGCTCAACTCGAACAGACGCGGCTCTGGCTGGAGGGTGAAGGTGAGGTCCTCGGCAAGCAGCACCGTCCACTCGACGGCGTCGTCGCACAGATTTTCGACATGTTGCGTGTCGAAGAGGAGGAGCCGCCGCGCCAAGCGTAACGGTGGGTGCGGATCAACGATCTGCCCGGCCGACGACCGCCATCAACTCTTCGATCTTGCGGCGCTGATCAGCTTTGGTGCCGGAAGCAATGGCATGCTCGACGCAATGCGCGACGTGGTCGCGCAGGATCTCTTCTTCCAACCGCCTGAGCGCGGCGCGCACCGCTGAAACCTGCGTCACGATGTCGATGCAGTAGCGGTCCTCGCGCACCATGCGCGCGATGCCGCGCACCTGGCCCTCGATCCGGCTTAATCGCCTCGTGCAGGACGCCTTGCTGTCTTTTCGCATGCGGGCTATATACCCCTACACGGTATTGGTTTCAAGCAGACAAGCTCGCGATCAGGAGCGCGCAATGGCTCCCGCCTTTGCCTCCAACGATGAACCTGCCGGCCGCCCAGGGCATCCCCGGCCGAGCGGATCCCATGGGGCGGCGCCGCAGCACGACGCGACCGACGGGCACACGCCCACCGGCGAGCCCCTCAAAGGAGGCGCGCGCGATCCGGTCTGCGGCATGGTCGTCGACCCGCGGCAGACCTCTTACCGGCAAGTTCATGCCGGAGGCACTTTTTACTTTTGCTCCGCCGGGTGCGCCGAAAAATTCCGCGCTGACCCGACGAAATACCTTGCTCCGCCCGTCGCTGAACCGAACGCGGCCGCTACCGACAGCGTGATCTACACCTGCCCCATGCATCCGCAGATCCGACAGCTGGGGCCGGGCTCCTGCCCGATCTGCGGTATGGCGCTGGAACCGGAACTCGCGACCGCCGGGGCGGCGCCGAATCGCGAGCTTGCCGACATGAAGCGGCGGTTCTGGGTCGGGCTCGCGCTGGCGCTGCCAGTCGTGGTGCTCGAGATGGGGAGCCACGTCGCCAATCTGCACACGCTCGTCGGCCAGACCTGGTCGAACCGGCTGCAATTCGTGTTCGCGACCCCGGTGGTGCTGTGGGCGGGCTGGCCGTTCTTCGTGCGCGGCTGGCAATCGCTCCTCACGCGCAATCTCAACATGTTCACGCTGGTGGCCATGGGCACCGGGGTGGCGTGGCTCTACAGCATCGTCGCGCTGCTGGTGCCTGGCATCTTTCCGCCGGCGTTTCGCGGCCCGGACGGCGCGGTAGCGGTGTATTTCGAGGCTGCCGCGGTCATCACCGTCCTGGTCCTGCTCGGCCAGGTGCTCGAGCTGCGCGCGCGCGAACAGACCTCGGGCGCAATCCGCGCGCTGCTCGACCTCGCGCCCAAAATGGCACGGCGCTTGCGGGCAGATGGAAGCGAGGAGGCAGTGTCGCTTGATGCCGTCGTCGTCGGAGATCGGCTAAGGGTGCGTCCGGGCGAGAAGGTTCCGGTCGACGGCGAGCTGGTCGAAGGGCGCTCGGCGCTCGACGAGTCGATGGTCACCGGCGAATCGATGCCGGTCACCAAGGAGGTCGGCGCGAAGGTCGTCGCCGGCACGCTCAATACCACCGGCAGCTTCATCATGCGCGCCGACAAGGTTGGGCGCGATACCCTGCTCTCCCAAATCGTGCAGATGGTGGCGGCAGCGCAGCGCTCGCGCGCGCCGATCCAGCGGCTGGCGGATCAAGTCGCGGGCTGGTTCGTGCCGGCCGTGATCGCGATCGCGCTCGCGGCATTCGTGGCCTGGAGCGTCTACGGGCCGCAGCCTCGGTTCGCGTTCGGCCTGGTGGCCGCGGTGACGGTGCTGATCATTGCCTGCCCCTGCGCCCTCGGCTTGGCGACGCCGATGTCGATCATGGTGGGGGTCGGGCGCGGCGCCCAGGTCGGGGTACTGATCAAGAATGCCGAGGCGCTGGAGCGCATGGAAAACATCGACACCCTGGTCGTCGACAAGACCGGAACACTCACGGAAGGTAAGCCAAAGGTGGTGGCGGTGGTTCCAGCCGGCGGCTTCGACGGGAACGAGGCGCTTCGCTTGGCGGCGAGCGTGGAACGAGCGAGCGAGCATCCGCTCGGTTCCGCCATCCTGGCCGCCGCGCGCGAGCGCAAGCTCAGCCTGGGCAGTGTCACCGAATTCGATTCACCCACGGGCAGAGGCGTGGTCGGCACGGTCGACGGACGCCGCGTGGTGCTGGGCAACGCCGGATTTCTACGCGAGCTCGGCATCCCGGCAACGGAGTTGGAGCGCGAGGCGGAACGGCTCCGGCAGGAGGGTGCGACGGCGATCTTTCTGGGCGTCAACGGCAGGCTCGCCGCGGTGATCGCCATCGCGGATCCGGTCAAGCGCACCACTCCCGATGCGCTCAACGCGCTCTTCCAAGAAGGCGTGCGGGTGGTGATGCTCACCGGCGACAACAAGACCACCGCGCTAGCGGTGGCGCGGCGTCTCGGAATCACCGAGGTGGAAGCCGAGGTGCGGCCGGACGAGAAGAGCGCCGTGGTGGCGAGGCTGCAACAGGAAGGGCGCTCGGTCGCCATGGCAGGCGATGGGGTCAACGACGCTCCGGCGCTGGCGGCTGCCGAAGTCGGCATCGCGATGGGCACGGGAACCGACGTCGCCATTGAGAGCGCGGGGGTCACGCTGCTCAAAGGCGACCTCACCGGGATCGTGCGCGCCCGCCGGCTCTCGCAGGCGACGATGCGCAACATCAGGCAGAACCTGTTTTTTGCCTTCGTCTACAACGCCGCCGGCGTACCGATCGCGGCCGGCGTGCTCTATCCGGTGTTTGGCATCCTGCTCTCGCCGGTCATCGCCGCCGCGGCCATGGCCCTGTCCTCGGTGAGCGTGGTCGGCAATTCGCTGCGGCTGCGACACGTCGCGCTGTGAGGCGGCGGGGCTCGCCGCCCGGGACAGCTCGCGGCGTCGGGATCAGCCGTTCGTGGCTGCTGCCGGCTCACT
This sequence comes from Xanthobacteraceae bacterium, assembly GCA_036555745.1. GTDB lineage: Bacteria > Pseudomonadota > Alphaproteobacteria > Rhizobiales > Xanthobacteraceae > VAZQ01. Next base: position 87,194 of record DATBKV010000128.1, read on the forward strand.
GGGCGCGAGAACTGCGATGATAGACTTGGCGGATTTGACGGCCGGATTGAAGGGATCAGCGGAGTTGCTGGTGGGCGTCGAGCACACGGCGCCCCGCGTCGGCAGCGGACGGGTCCCCGTGCTGGCCACTCCGGTGATGATCAACGTGATCGAGGCGGCGGCGCTGGCCGCGGTCGAGCATCTCCTGCCGGCCGGTCACCAGAGCCTCGGCATCCACCTCGATGTGCGTCATTTCGCTGCCACGCCCGTCGGCATGCGCGTCTACGCGACCGCCGAGCTGATCAACATCGACGGCCGCACCCTGCTGTTCCGGGTCGAGGCGCGCGACGAGCGGGAGCCGATCGGCGACGGATGGCACAAACGCGTCGTCGTCAACGTCGCGCGCTTCGACCAGCGTGTGCAGCGCAAGCTCAGCCAGGTCACTTAGCAGAACCCGTGCGCGCGGCGTGGCACTCACCCGCCTAACGATGCGAATTTAGCAAGGATGTACGCGCGTATGGGATTCTGGCCTCGACCGGGGCAGCTTGAACCGCCCCTTGGCCGAGCGGTACGCGTGGTCGCACCGCTGAAATCAATTGGTGATCTGGTAGGCAAGGTACCAGGAGAAAAGATTGCCCTCGGATGCATTTTGCAAGGCTCGGCCGGCGGAAAATAGAATGTGGTTGTGATCGTCAATATTATAGTAGCCGCCGATGTTGAACCCGGTGCTGTCCTTTGTGCCAACTTTATCCGCGGTCTGATGAAATATCTCACCGCCGAGCGTCAGCTGTTCGCTGATCTTGCGTTGCAGCAGCCATCCAAAGAACCAATAGTCCTTATCATCGGTAGCATTGCCGTGATTGATCCAGTAGCCGCCGCCGCCATAGGTCGTCCAGTCGCCGAAGCTTTTCTGTACCCAAAGCGGCAGGAATTGACGAACGTGACCGGCGCCGAGCCCTCGGCTTTCTGCTCCGGTGGGCAGCACCGTAATCGGAAAGGTGCCGACTTGCGGCAGCCACCCGTTCTTATCCTCATCGATGAAACGATATTTGAGGCCCAGCTCGGTATCGCCGTAACCGAGTTGTGTTTTCATTTCGCTAGGCGCGTCGAAAGAAACCGCCGGCACAATGGCGTGGAACTGAGCGTTGGGAAACATGCCATAATTGTATTCAAAAGCCGGCGATACGCCGGACGTGTCGCCTCGTGCATGGCTTCCAGTGGAAAGCGTGTAGAACTCGTAGTGCTGGTAGTCGACGGGCTCGGGATCGTCTGTCCGAAACGGCGGCCCGGCTATCGCGGAGCCGGAAACAAGCACAACCGCAGCCCAGCAAGCCGCTAGTCGACGCCCCCGGTAAAACCATCCCCCTCGTTTCGCCATTTGGTGTGGCTATAAAGCCGATCCCCCGTGACGATCGTCACTCATCTACGCGACGCTCTGCTTCCCCACCGTTGTCAGCCGCGGCAAGTCGGACCAGGGCCGTCGCGCACCTCGCGCATATTTCGACACGTACCGCGCCCGCATTAGACACCCTTTCCAGCCTCGCAAAAAGGGGGTGCTGGGCGACAAAGCCCGGGTTTCAAACGCGGACCCCGCGACGCAGGGTATCCGCCGCAATGTCCATTGGTGTCGATGGCCGAAATGAAGAATAATGGCCGGGCCGATCAGGCGCCGGGCAAACGCTGCCGGTAGACGGGAGGATCTTCGGGTGCGTCATCTCAAGCGATTGTTCGTTGCCGTCGCGGCGGCGTTGTTGGCGCTGCCGGCACAGGCCGAGAACTACCCTACCCGGCCGGTCCGGCTTTACGTGGCATTTCCGCCCGGTGGCGCGGCCGACATCGTCGCGCGCCTCGTCGCGCAGCCGCTGTCGGAGCGGTTGGGCCAGCCGGTCGTGGTGGAGAACAAGCCCGGCTCTGGCGGCAACATCGTCGGCGAGCTGATCGCGCACGCGCCGCCGGACGGCTACAGCCTGCTGATCGGGCCCGACAATCTGTTCACCATCAATCCGCACCTTTTCAGCAAGATGTCGTTCGATCCCCTGAAAGACTTGGTCCCGGTCGCCACCGTCCAGTCCAACCAGCTGGTGCTCGCGATCAATCCGAAAGTGCCTGCGAACGACTTCAAGCAGTTCATCGCGCTCGCCAAACGCTCTGACCCGCCTCTATTCTACGCGTCGATCGGCAACGGCAGCCTGCATCATCTCGCCATGGAGATGCTCAAACAGGAGGCCGGCATTAAGCTGACACACGTGCCCTACCGCGGCGGCGGACCGGCCGCCGTCGCGGTCCTGGCCGGCGATGTGGCTGCAATGTTCGGGGGTGGATCAGTGTTCCCGATGGTCAAGTCCGGGCAGCTGCGCGGGCTTGCGGTGTCGAGTCGAAAGCGGTCGGCGGAATTTTCCGAGCTGCCAAGCATCTCGGAGTTCTATCCCGATTACGAAGCGACCATCTGGCAGGGCCTGTTCGCTCCCGCGGGCACGCCGCAAACCATCATCGACAAGCTGCGCCAAGAGGTGAACGCTATCCTCGCGACGAAGGACTTCGCCGACAACTTGGCCAAGACCGGGTCGGGGGAACCCTACGTCACGACCCCCGATGAGTTCAGGGCGCGCATGCATCGCGACTTCGAACGATATGGCCGAATCGTCAAAGCTGCCGGCGTGCAGGTACACTGATCCCACCGGAAAGTCGTCGCGTGCTCGAGCAAATAGGCCGCGCACGTGCTTGGGGGTCGAAGAGCGCGGGGTCGAGGCTTGCGGACCGATAGCCGGCACTGAGCTCCTGGAGGCGGCTGGCAGAGGCGATTCCTGTGTCGGCCAACAGCTTGTTCGTGCCACAACACGACGGTGTTGGGGGACTCTTGATGGCACTGCCGTGGCGCGAAAAGCTCACCATGCTGATGCCGCCGTCGCTGTTCTACCGGCGGCGTATCGCACGCGAAGCGAAAACCGGCGAGCCTGAGCTCGCGGTGCTGTCCGAGTTGTTGGCGGCCGGGGGCATCGCGGTTGACGTCGGCGCCAACTTGGGATTTTTCGCCTACGCGCTGTCGGGCATCGCTGACCGGGTTCTCGCCTTCGAGCCCAATCCCGATTACGCCTCGTTCGCGCGCTGGATGTTGCGCGGTCGCGCCGAGGTGCTTCAGCTGGCGCTCGCAGACCGGCCCGGCCGGGGGACGCTGCACGTGCCGCTATCGGAGGAAGGGACCATCCTGCATCTCGCCGGCAGCCTGAAGCAGACCCACTCCCAGTTTCGCGATACCAAGACCTACGACGTCCGGGTCCGCGCGCTTGACGAGTTCGGCTTGACGGGCGTGCGCTTCATCAAGGCCGACGTCGAAGGCGGCGAACGCGAGGTGCTCGAGGGCGCGCGCACAACCATCGCTCGCGACCGTCCCATCATCCTGCTGGAGCTATTGTCCGGTACGCACGCGGATCCCGCGGGCTGCGCGGCGGAGATCTGCGAGGCTTTCGGCTACCATGCTTTCCTAGTCCAGCACGGGGCGAAGATCCCGGCATTGCCCGCCATCACCGCTCTTGGCAAGAATGCGAGCTGGGGCACCGACATCGAGTCGCGGAACGTATTGTTCATGCCGCGATGAGGACGATCTCGGTGAACAGCCGCCTCGGCGGCAGCGCCCGGCACCGCTCCGTCGGGAAGCAGCGACGAGATGGTCGGCGGACCGCCCGGTTTGGAGCAGGCGTTGTCGCATGAGCGTGCCCAAGAAAGCCTCTTTCGTTGGACGCTCCATTCTGCGCCGGGAGGATCACCGGCTGCTCACCGGGCGCGGGCAATTCATCGCCGACCTTCAGCTCCCGCATATGCTGCACGCGGCATTCGTCAGAAGCCCCGTGGCTCACGCGCGCATCCGCGCCGTGGACTTGTCGCGCGCCGCTGTGGCACCGGGCGTGGCTTACGTGCTGAGTGGTGCGGATCTGATGCAGCTTCTGCCACCGGTCCCGGACACGCAGCTTTCACTGCCCAGAAAGTGGACTACCTTGATTCAGCACAGGTTCATCAATCCCCAGCAGCCGCTTCTCGCGCATGACAAGGTCCGCCACGTCGGCGAAGCAGTTGCGGTGATCGTGGCGGAAAGTCGTTATGCCGCCGAAGATGCGGCGCAACTGGTCACACTCGATCTCGATCCGCTCCCATCCGTGGCCGACCCGGAGTCGGCCTTGCGCGCGGACTCAGCTATCATTCATGAAAAATTCCAGAGCAATCTCATCGGCGCCTTCACGGTTGGGAAGGGAGACATCGATGCCGCATTCGGGCGCTCCCCGCACCGGCTGCAACGGCGCTTCCATCATCATCGCTATGCTGCCGCGCCCATGGAATGCCGCGGCGTCGTCGGGATGTACGACCAGCGCACCGACTCAGTGACGATCTGGTCTGCCACCCAGGTCGTTCACTGGGTACGGCGCGAAGCGGCGGCGGTCCTGCGCCTTCCGGAAGCGCGCGTGCGCTGCGTCGCCCCCGATGTCGGCGGCGGCTTCGGTGTCAAGGGGCATGTCTATCCGGAGGATCTGCTCATTCCCTTCTTGGCGCGCACGCTCGGGCGGCCGGTGCAGTGGATCGAAGACCGCCGCGAGCATCTGATATGTTCGTGTCATTCCCGCGACCAGATCCATGACGTGGAGGTCGGGTTCGACGACGCCGGACGCATCCTTGCGCTTCGCGACAACTTCATCGTCGATGGCGGAGCGTGGAATCCGATCGGCGCCGGGGTAGTCTACAACACGGCCGTCCATCTGATCGGGCCCTACAAGATCGATGCGCTCGCGATCGGCGCCCGGATTGCCGCCACCAACAAGGTGCCGAACGCGCCCTACCGGGGCGCGGGCCGGCCCGAAGCCGCCTTTGCGACCGAGCGGATCATCGATCTCGTTGCCGGCGAGCTTCGCCTTGAGCCAGCCGAGGTGCGCTTGCGCAACATGATCTGTCCCGACGAAATGCCTTATCGAGTAGGCCTTCCCTATCGCGACGGCGAACCGATCGTCTACGACGGCGGTGACTATCCGGGCGCGCTGCAGCAAGCGCTTGCGGCGATCGGCGGCATCGCGGCATTTCGCGAGCGCCAGCGCGCCGCGCGGCGCGAGCGCCGCTACCTCGGTCTGGGTATCGGCTGCTACGTCGAGGGAACCGGCGTCGGCCCGTTCGAGAGCGCGATCGTACGGATCGATCCTTCCGGCAAGATCTACGTGTCGTCGGGCGCCTGTCCGCAGGGCCAAGGCATGGAGACGATTTTCGCGCAGGTCGTCGCCGATACCTGGTCGGTCGAACCGCACGACGTGGTCATGTCGCTCGCCGACACGGCCGGGATCGCCATCGGCTTCGGCACCATCGCGAGCCGCACGACGGTGACTCTGTCCGCGGCCATTCACGGCGCCAGCGAGCGCCTGCGCGCGAAGGTTTTCGCGATCGCCGCCAATCTCTTGGAATGCGCGCCCGCCGACCTGGAATTGCGGCGCGGTCATGTTGGCATCGTCGGCGTGCCTGGCGCTGAAATATCTCTCGCCAAGGTGGCGCAGGCGGCCCGTCCCGGCTGGGACCACGGCCGTCCGCGCGGCATCGATGCCGGACTGGAGGAAACTTACTACTACGAGCCGCCGACCGTCACTTGGTCCTATGCCGTACATGTGGCGACGCTCGAAATAGACATCGAGCTGGGAGGCGTGAACATCGAGAAATATGCCATCGCGCACGATTGCGGCGTGGTCGTCAATCCGATGCTGGTCGAAGGGCAGATCGTCGGCGGGGCCGCCCAGGGCATCGGCGGGGCGCTGCTGGAGGAGTTCACCTACGATTCCGAAGCGCAGCCCCTCACGGGCTCGTTCATGGACTACATGGTCCCGACAGCCTGCGAGATACCGCGCATGCATCTCATCCACCAGCATTCGCCGTCGCCGCTCAATCCGCTCGGCGTCAAGGGCGCCGGCGAAGGCGGACCGATTGCGCCGCCCGCGGTAATCGCAAACGCCCTTTCCGATGCTCTGCGCCCCTTCCGGGCCGAGTTCAATAAGACTCCGTTGAAGCCTCAGCTGATCCAGCAGACTGCGCGAGCGGCCTCATCATCTGAAGCTCGCTC
>DATBKV010000129.1:0-7723 GCA_036555745.1 Xanthobacteraceae bacterium
GCCGCAGGCCAGCCCGCCCCAGTTGACCGCCAGGATGAACACCATCGCGGTCGCGCCGGTCAGCGCGCCGAGCGAGAACGACATGATGTTTCCGCTGATGGTGATCAGGGTCATTCCGACTGCGACGCAGCCGATGAAGGATACCGTGGTCAGCAAGGAGAGCAGGCTCGGCTCCGACAGGAAGCCTGGGGTCGTCAGGGCGAGCGCCAGGAGAGCGGCGAGGGCGCCGGCACGTACAACGAAGACATAGCTCCACCGCTCGCGCGCCGCGATTCCGGTGCGGTGGAGCGCCGATATCGCGGGCAGATGTCCGAGGCCCGGCGGCTCGGCCGGCCCCGTCATGCCGCCGCCTGCGCCGGATGGGTGATGTCGGCGAGGATGCGCGCCATCGCGATGGCGTCGCGCTCGTAGCGCGCCACGGTGCGTCCGCGGTACATGGTCACGACGATGTCGGCCATGCCGACGACCTCTTCGAGCTCGGACGAGGTCATGATCAAGGCGTAGCCGAGCGAGCACAACTCGCGCATGATGCGGTAGATCTCGGCGCGAGCGCCGACGTCGATTCCGCGCGTGGGCTCGTTCATCAGCAGCACGCCGGGGTATGGCCGCGCGATGGCGCGGCCGAACAGGAGTTTTTGCTGGTTGCCACCGCTGAGCTTGCCCGCGGCGGCGGCCAGCCGGCGGCGGTCGAGCGCAACCCGTTGCGCGAGCCGCGTGCCCGCGCGCTGGAGCGCGGGCCAATCGAGCACCCCCAGGCGCCGGTGCGACTCCAGGCTTCCAGCCAGCAGGTTTTCGAGCACGCTGCGCTGGTGGAATATGCCTTCGCCGGCGCGATCCTCGGAGAGGAACAGCACGCCGCGGCCAACGCAATGGGGCACCGAGCCGAGCCGTAGCCGCCTGCCGTCGATGCGCACCTCGCCGCGTGCATCCGGGACGAGCCCGGCGAGTGCCCGCGTCACCACATTGGCGCCGGAGCCGACCTGGCCGGCGAGGCAGACGATCTTTCCGCGCGGCGCAACGAACGAGACATCGTGCACGGCGCCAGGCACGGTGAGCCTATCGATAACCACGGCATCGTCGGCCTCTGCGCCGAGCGCCGCGGCCGGATACATCTCGCCGAACGGGCGGCCGAGCATGAGCTCGATCAGCTCCTCACGCGTGGTGGCGCGCAGCTCCCTGGTGGCGACGTGCTCGCCGTTACGCAGAATGGTGACGGTATCGCAGAGATCGAACACTTCGCCCAGGCGATGGCTGACGTAGAGAATGGCGTGGCCCTGCGCCTTGAGCGCCTTGAGCACGCCGAGAATGCGCGCAATCTCGCTGTCGGTCAGCGTGGCGGTCGGCTCGTCGAGGATCAGAATCCGGGCATTGCGGGCGATCAGCCGCGCGATCTCGACGAGTTGCCGCTGGCCGATGCTGAGCGCGCCCGCGGGCATGTCGAGGTCCCAGGCGCCGACGCCCAGGGTTTCGAGCGCGTCGCGTGCGCGCCGGCGCAACTCGCGGCGGCGATGGAACAGCGGCACCTCGGGGCTGCCGAGCCAGATATTGTCGAGGATGGAGAGGCGCGGGGCGAGGCTGAGCTCCTGCGCCACGAGTCCGAGGCCGAGCGACTGCGCATGCTGCGGGCCGCGGACGGCCCGGCGCTCGCCGTCGATTGCGATGGTGCCGGCGTCAGGGACGAGAATCCCCATCAGCAGCTTGACCAGCGTGCTCTTGCCGGCGCCGTTCTCCCCGCACAGGGCGCGGATCTCGCCCGCGCGCAGCGCCAGCGATACCTGGCGCAGCGCGGGCGCGCCGGCGAAGCTCTTGCTCAGGCCTTCAACGGTGAGAATGTCCATTGCGCCGTGTCACCCCGCTGTCGTCTCCGCGAAAGCGGGGACCCATCGTGCCACACGCTTCGGCCAATATGGGTCCTCGCCTACGCGGGGACGACGACACGGCGGGATGCGAGCGACTCGTCCGACGTCCGCAATCCCGCGGTCAATACGTGCACGGTCCCCGCCACTGCGCGACGTTGGCCTTGGTGATGAGCTCGACCGGCAGCAGAACCGCCTTCGGCAGCTGCTTGCCGGCGAAGAACTCGTCGGCCACGTCGGCGGCGCGGCGGCCGAGATCGGTCGGGATCTGCGTGACCGAGCTGTACATCTTGCCGGCGCTGATGGCGTCGATCCCTTCCTTGAGGCAGTTGCCGCCGAGCACGAGAAGTTGCTTTGGCCCGGTGCCGACCGAGATGCCCGCCGCTTCCGCGGCCTTGATGGCGGCGACCGCCTGGTTGTCGGCCATGCCATAGACGGCGTCGAGGCCGCCGGTGGCGGCGAAGCGCGCGTAGAGCTGGCCAGCCAGCCGTTCGCTGGTCGCGGTGTCCCAGCGGCCGTCCTCGATGGCCGCGACTTCCACTTTCGGATTGGCCGCCAACGCCTCCTTGTAGCCGGCGACGCGGCGCGGGCCGAGCCCCTGCTGCAGCGCGCCGGTGATGAGGGCGACCTTGCCGCCGGAGCGGCCGCTGTCTTTGAGCGCTTGCAAGGTGGCCTTGCCGACGATCTCGCCCATCTTGTTCTGGTCCTGACCGACGAAGGTGACGTAGAGCTCCTCGGTCCCGTCCTTGGGCGTATTGTTGAGGATGATGGCGGGGATGCCGGCCTGCTTGGCGCGGATGAGCACGGGGACAACACCCTGCTCGGAGATCGGTTGGATGACGATCAGGTCGAACTTGCGCGCGATGCCGTCATCGGCCTGACGCGCCTGCAGCGCCGCGTCCAGCCCCGCGGCTTGCACCGTCACCTCCATGCCGTGCTCCTGAGCGCGCTCGCGAAACGATTTCTCCGTGGTCGCGACATAGGGATGCGCGGTGAAGGACTCGAGCAGCAGGACTTTCTTGCCTTTGCTGGCGTCGGCGGCGTGCGCCGCCGACAGGGTCAGCGCCGCGGCGGCGGCGATCGCCGTGGCGGTCACGAGCCGTTGCAATTCAGAGCTGTAGAACGTGATTGCCATGTGAGGACTCCGCCGACGCTGACGTGCCCGTGCAGTCTAGACCGCGCTCAAAATCGCGACAATGCTGGCACATGGTCGCGCCTGCGAGCGCGGCGCCGGCGCGAGACCCCATGGCCATCGCGCCGCGGCTTTGCGATAACCGCTGCCGGGTTGATCAGCGCGAGGGTGGACATGGGCGAATTCGCAATCGGTCAAAGCGTCTCCCGCTTCGAGGATCCGCGACTGCTCAAAGGCGGGGGCCGCTACGTCGGCGACATTGCGCTGCCGGGCATGGTGTTCGGCCATGTGCTGCGCTCGCCGCATGCGCACGCGCGCATTCGCTCGATCGACATCGGCAAGGCCAAGGCCGCGCCGGGGGTGTTGGCGGTGCTCACGGGGGCGGACTGGAAGGCTTCCGGATGGGGCGATCTGCCGGTGCCCGACGGACTCAAGCGGCGCGACGGCAGCGTGTTTCGGCCGCCCTATCCCGCGCTGACCTCCGATCGGGTGCGCTGGGTCGGCGACTACGTCGCCTTCGTGGTGGCGGAGAGCTATGTGCAGGCGCTCGACGCGGCCGAGCTGATCGCGGTCGACTACGAGCCGCTGCCGGCGGTGGTCTCCACCGCCGAGGCGACCAATCCCGGTGCGCCGACGGTGTGGGAGGGCTGCCCCGACAATATCGGCTTCGTGCAACTGTTCGGCGACAAGGCCGCGGCCGACGCCGCGTTCGGCAAGGCCGATCACGTCGTCAAGCATCGCTTCCTGATCAACCGGGTCACCGCCGCCACCATGGAGCCGCGCGGCTGCCTCGGCGTCTACAACGCCGCCGACGATCACTACACCGTCTACACCACGCTCCAGCGTGTGCATCCGTTCCGCGCCGAGCTTGCGCCGATCCTCAAGGTGCCGGAGAGCCGGATTCGCGTGATCGCCGGCGATATCGGTGGCAGCTTCGGGATGAAGTCGGCAGTCTACAACGAGGTGGCGCTGGTGCTGCTGGCGTCGAAGGCGGTGGGCCGGCCGGTCAAATGGGTGTCGACCCGATCGGAATCGTTTCTGTGCGACGCCCAGGCGCGCGACAATGTGACCGAGGCCGAGCTCGCGCTCGACAAGAATGGTGCCTTCCTCGGCATGCGGGCGAAGGTCGTGGCCTGCATCGGCGCCTATCTGCAGACCGGGATGCCGGCCTTCACCGGCAATATCGGTACGCTCGCGGGCGTCTATCGCATTCCGGCAATGCACGCCGACGTCACCGCCGTATTCACCCACACCAATCCGGTGCGCCCCTATCGCGGCAACGGACGGCCGGAGGCGGCCTATGTGATCGAGCGGCTGGTGGACCTTGCCGCCGACGAGCTCGGCATCGACCCGGCCGAGCTGCGGCGCAAGAACTACATTCCGCCCTCGGCGATGCCGTTCAAGACCGCGCTCACCTTCACTTACGATACCGGCGAGTTCGAGAAGAGCATGGACATGGCGCTCAAGCTTGCCGACTTCGCCGGCTTCGAGCGCCGCCGCGCCGAGGCGCGCCGGCGCGGCAAGCTGCGCGGCATCGGCATCTCCAACACCATCGAGCGCGCGGCCGCGCAGGGGTTTGAAGGCGCCGAGATCCGGTTCGACAAGTCGGGCGCGGTCACGCTGCTCGCCGGCAGCGTCACCCAGGGGCAGGGGCACGAGACCATCTTCAAGCAGATCATGTGCGACCGCCTCGGCGTCGACCCCGGCGAGGTGTACTACGTGCAGGGCGACAGCGATCAGGTCTTCGTCGGCGAAGGCACCGGCGGCTCGCGCTCCGCCACCATCGGCGGAGCGGCGGTGGACATCGCCGCCGAGCGCATCGCCGCCAAGGGCGAACAGATCGCCGCCCACCTGCTCAACGTCGATGTCGCCGACGTCAATTTTGCCGATGGCGTGTTCTCCAGCCCCAAGACCAATCGCACGCTGACGATCAAGGAGGTGGCGAAGGAGGCGATGGAGCCGAGCAAGCTCCCGAAGGGCATGGACGTTGGCCTGATCGCGACGGCGACCTATGTCGCGCCGGTGCAGAATTTCCCCAACGGCTGCCACATCTGCGAGCTGGAGATCGACGAGGATACCGGCGAGGTCGAGATCCTGCGCTACAGCGTGGTCGACGATGTCGGCACCATCATCAATCCGCTGCTGCTCAAGGGCCAGATCGTCGGCGGCGTGGCGCAGGGCGTCGGCCAGGTACTGATGGAGGATATCCGCTTCGACGGCCACGGGCAGATGCTGACGGGATCGTTCATGGACTACGCCATGCCGCGCGCGACCGACATCAGCGCGGTCGAGGTCAAGGGCAACCCGGTGCCGACGAAGACCAATCCGCTCGGCGTCAAGGGCGCGGGCGAAGCCGGCTGTGTCGGCGCCATGCCTGCAGTTGCCAACGCGCTGGTCGATGCGCTCTCCCACCTCGGCATCCGCCACGTGGAGATGCCGGCGACGCCGGAGCGGCTCTGGCGCGCGATCCAGCAGGGAAGCGCGAAGTAGCCTGCCCATCGATTGAAGCGGCTCCCGATGAAGTGGACGCAAAAGGGGGCCACGCGATCGGTGCGCTCCCCTCCCCCTTGTGGGGAGGGGTTGGGGGTGGGGGTCGGGCGATTGAGGCACTCATGTTGCCAGACGCGCCACCCCCCTCCCCAGCCCTCCCCCACAAGGGGGGAGGGAGCAGACCGAGCTTGTGGCTCGGACTGATCCCATTTCAACGAGAGGTGCGTTAGCGACAGTCACATAGCCGGAGGAACCCATGAAAAAATCGTTCGTTCGCGGCACCTGGCAGGTCAAGCGCGCGTTCTCGCCTTGTGTGGTCACGGAGGGCGCGGCCCGCACGATCTACATCGCCGGGCATACCGGTCAGGTCGACGATGCCGGCAAGTCGCTGGCCGGCGATTTCGACGCCCAGTTCAAGCAGACTTTCCGCAACATCGAAAAGACCCTGGCGGAGGTGGGCGCCAAGCTTTCCGACATGGTCACCATGACGGTGTTCCTGATCGATGCGCGCTACACCACCCGCATGACCGAGCTGCGCGGCGAGCTGTTCGGCAAGGATTTCCCCGCCAGCGCCGCCATTACCGTACAGGGCTTCGCTCAGCCGGAGATGATGCTTGAGGTACAGGGTATCGCGGTCACCGCCTAGTCTGTCTTTCTCTTCGCTGCCCATCCCTCTCGTGCCGTCCCCGCGCAAGCGGGGACCCATTAAGAAGAAGTGCACCGTGCCGCCCGATGGGTTCCCGCTTTCGCGGGAACGACAGCCGGAGTGAATGCAGGCTTCAATTTCCCGCGTGTCGGCAGTACTGTAGGCGGCGTCACCTCTGCGTGAGGCCGCATGAGCGAGACTTTCGAGAGCGCGCTGGCCGGACGCGTCGCGGCAATGGCGGATGCCTGCACCCGCTGCGGCAAGTGCGTCGAGGTCTGCCCGGTGACCGGCCCTGGCGGGGTCAAGGCCGAGCCGCGCGCGGTCATCGATGGCATCATCGAGATCTTGCGGACCGGCGACGGACCGGAAGCCTCGCGCAAATGGGCGAGCGCCTGCGTGCTGACTGGCGAATGCATCAAGGCCTGTGATTACGGGGTCAATCCGCGTTTCCTGCTCGGCATGGCGCGGGTCGCGATGGCGCGCCACGCGCATGAGCCGGCGGAGCAGCGCCGCCAGGGCGTCGAAAACTTCCGCAAGGTCGCGCGCGATGTCACGCACATCTCGCAGATGCAGCTCGAGGACGAGCTGCTGACGCGGCTGGGCCAAACGCCCGGAGGCAGTCCCGATCCGGCCACGCCGCCGGACTTCGTCTTCTACACCGGCTGCAACGTACTCAAGACCCCGCACATCGCGCTGCTGGCCCTCGACATCATGGACGCGCTCGGCGCCACCTATCAGGTGCTCGGCGGTCCCACCCATTGCTGCGGCATCGGGCAGATGCGCGCCGGCGACGTCGCCACCTCGGGCCGCTTCGCCGAGAGCACCATGGACAAGCTCGCGCGCAGCAGGTCCGGGCAGGTGGTGTCGTGGTGCCCGAGCTGCCACGTGCAGTTCACCGAGACGACCTTGCCGACGATCGAGCGGACGCGCGGCGCCAAGCCGTTCGAGATGACCCCGTTCATGCTGTACCTGCGCGGCAATCTTGAGCGGCTGCGGCCGTTGCTGAAGCAGCGCGTCGAGATGCGCGTGGCGTTGCACCGGCATCCCGGACTCGAAGGCGTGGTCGAGGCCGCAGAGGACCTGCTGCGGGCGGTGCCGGGCGTGGAGCTCATCGATCTCGCGCAGCCCGCGGTTGGGCTGATGAGCAACTATTTCCGCGCGCTGCCGGCTTATCGGCGCGAGCTCCAGCGCAACGAGCTCGAGGCCGCCGCGCGCGCCGGAGTTGATGCGCTACTCGCGGTCTACCACGCCGACCATCGCGAGCTGTGCGCGCACGAGCGCGACTATCCGCTCCGCATCATGAACGTGCTGGAGATCGTCGGCGCGAGCATGGGCCTGCATCACGAGGACAGCTTCAAGCGGCTCAAGCTGATGCAGGACGTCGACGCTATCGCCGCCGATTGCCACGACCTCATCGCCCGCCACGGGCTCGACCCAGAGACGACTCGGGCCGCAATCAAGGCGATGCTCGACGAGCAGCCGCTGCCGTTGCGGAGCCGCGCGAGCGCGAGTTAGCAACAGATCGTGCAGCGGACTCGGCGCAACCCTCTCCCCTTGCGGGAGAGGGTGGCGAGCGGTCGTAGCGCAGCGAAGACCGCG
>DATBKV010000130.1:0-2514 GCA_036555745.1 Xanthobacteraceae bacterium
TTCCCACTGCAGACGGGCCACCTCTTCGCGGCGCTGGCCGGTGAGCGCCAGGACTTCAACGATGCCACCATATGCACCGCCGATCTCTCGAGCGGCGAGGATGACCTGGGCGAGTTCCTCGTCATCGAGCACTCGGTCTCGAGCAACCTCCTTCGTGGGCAATGGCACGCCTTCGGCTGGCGATTGATCGAGGACAGCGCGACCGACGCACCAACGCAGGAACGTCTTGATCGACTTCAAAGCTTTGTTGGCGGCGACCGGTGCCCCCCGCTGCTCGATGGCGGTAACCACCTCGACCACGTCTCGCTTCGTCATCTCATGAATGCTCTTGCCGGCCCAAGACCTGCCCCCCTCACGACGAAGGAGCCGGGAAATCTCGCCTCCGGAGCGGTTCTGTGACAGGCGTTGGGCAATGAACGTCTCCAGCAGGTCCTCGACCCGATCTGCGACGACCCGCCGCTTCGCCTCCCGCTTCTCGGCTGCTGGATCGCGACCATCGAGCTTCGCTGCAAACACCTTCTGCGCCGCCACGCGCGCCTGGTGAAGGGTCACGCGACCGTACGGGCCGATGGTGTACTTGCGCAGCCTAGAGCCAGCGCCGCCGGTGCGGTAGAGAACTATGAACACCTTGCGGCCTTTAGGGGTGACCTTGACGCCGAAGCCCGCGCAACCGGCGTCCCAGTAGACCACGTCGGATTTTGGAGTCGGTAGTGCGTCGATCGCGCTCTTCGTCAGTCGAATGCGTGGCATGGAAGGCACCTGTCCGGCGGTGCTACCTTCACTTCACATAGGTAGCATCGCAAATGGAATGACAGGACCGAACGTGATACGCCGTCCGCATTCGCGCAAGAAAAATCAATGTGTTATGAACCGCCAGCCATCAACTTCCATCTCGGGGAAACATCACCCCGAGAACGCGAGGGGAGAGGGTTTCTTCGCTACATCGATACCGTGCTCGCCTCCGGTGCTACGGCGCGAGCGGCGTCGGGTTGGCGGCCGGCGGGTCGATGCCGAAGGTGGCCGCGGTCATGCAGGTCATCGAGAAGCTGCCGGTCGCCGCCACCAGCGCCACCAGGCTCTCGAGCCCCATGGTCTTTTCCGCCGCGGCGTAGCTCGCGTCGCTCAGCCCCTTGTCGGCGAGCAGCTCCTTCGCCACCGCGAAGCAGGTCCGCTCGCGCGCATCGGGGAGGCTCGGGGTCTTGCGCGCGTTGATCGCGTCGATGGTCGCCTGGTCGATGCCGGCGGCGAGCGAGGCGCGCACCTGCGCGAACCAGGGGTAGCGCGCGTTCCAGTGCCGAGCGACGACGAGGTTGACGATCTGGTGCTCGCGCCGCGACAGCGGGCTGGCCGCCAACGCGGCGCGCAGGCCCTGGCAGGCCTCGAACAGCTTGGGCAGGCGGATATAGGCGAAGTACGGGCCGCCCACGATGCCGCTCGTTTGCTTGGCGGCGTCGTAGACGCGCGCCTGCTCGGCATTCATGTCGGCGCGGTCGATGATGGCGATGCGCGTCATGCGATGTCCTCGTGTGGTTGGTCTTACTACTTACTCAATTCCGGTTCGGCTGGCCGATGAAGCCCGCGCCGTGGCCGGCGGCGTGCGCGGCCCAGCCGCCGGCGACGCGTCCGCTGAACAGCGAGGGGCCCAGCATGGTGCCCTCGAGCCCGGCGCGGCCGTTGATGTGGCCGCCGGCCATGCCAGCGACCTCGCCGGCGGCGTAGAGGCCGGCGATCGGCTCGAAGTGCTTGTCGAGCACGCGGCACTGGAGATCGGTCTTCACGCCGCCAAAGTTCTTGCGCGCCAGCGGAACGATCTGCACCGCGTAATAGGGCGGCGTGTCGAACGGCTTCGAGGATTTCAGCGGCTTGCCGAATTCCGGCTCGCGCTCGAGCCCCTGCGCGCAGGCTTCGTTGTAGCGCGCGACGGTGGCGAGGAAGGTGGGCGTGTCGACCGCGATCTTCTCGGCGAGCGCGGCAAGCGTGTCGGCCTTGCGGATGAAGGGCGAGCGCTCCAGCAGCTCCGCCACCTTCTCGCGCGCGACCTTGTCGCCGCTGCGGTAGTAGGGATCGGCCACCTCCATGGTCGCGGTCATCGGCGCATCCATGATCGCCCACGCGTGGCGTGGGCGCTGCGCCATCAGCGCGGGGCTCGCGGAATTGCCACCGGAGAGCGCTTCGTTGTGGAAGCGTTTGCCCTGCTGGTTGACCCAGATGTAGCCGGGCACCAGGCGGAACACGAGGCCGCGGCGCTGCGCGCCGTCGCGATAGTCGGGGGTGGCGTAGACATAGAACCAGATGTGGTCCATGTGGGTGAGATAGCCGCCGGCGCGGCGGATGAGCTCGTGCCCGCTGCCGTTGGAGCCGCGCCCGGATCCGACCAGGATCTTGTCGTTGCGCAGCGCGGGACTGAACTCGAGCACCATGTCGAGGTTCGAGTTGAAGCCGCCGGTCGCGACGACGACGGCCTTGGCGCGGACCGTGACCGGCGCGCCGGTCGCGGCGTCGCGGCCGCTGACG
>DATBKV010000131.1:0-26004 GCA_036555745.1 Xanthobacteraceae bacterium
TGCAGGAACAGCCGCGTGTACTGGCTCATGGAGCCGGAAATGTCCAACAACGCCACGATCGGCGGCGACTTGGCGCGCGGCCCCAGATATTTCAGGTCGATCACCGCGCCGCCGGCTTTAAGACTCGCGCGCAGCGTGCGGCGGATGTCGACGATATGGCCGTGCCGGTGGGGCGCCAACCGCCGCGTTTTGACCTCATCGAGCGAGAGAACCAGGCGCTTGATGGCGTCCTTGGCGGCGGCGATCTCCGCCGCCGTCATCTGCGCGAAATCCTTCTTCTGCAGCACCTCGCGGTCGGACACGGTGAGACGTGCGTCGAGCTCGAGCTGCGGCGGCTCGCGCTCGGCCTCGCCGAGGCCTGCCAGCAAGGCCTCCTGGATGCGCTGGGCGCCGGGCGGCGGCTTGTGCTCCTCGCGCGGCACCGGCGGCAGCATGGCCGCCAGCAGCTTGTCGAGCCCGCTGCGGCGGCGAAAGAAGATGCGGAAAGCCTGATCGAAGATGAGCGAGTGCTCGTGCCGTTTCACGAACACCGCATGCAGCGTCCAATAGAAGTCCTCGCGCGTGCCGACCCCTGCCGCCCTGATCGCCGCCAGCGCGTCCATTACGGCGCCGGGGCCGACCGGAATGCCTGCCGCCCGCAGCGCGCGCGCGAAGTGCACGATGTTCTCGGCGAGGCGGCCGGCTTCGCCGCGGCGCCCTTCGCCATTGCCGCCACGCGATGCATTCGGCGGCGGATGGTCTCGGGCGCTGGGCGGATCCGGGTTCATCGGCGATCGCGCGGGCGTCACTCTGCCGCGCGCAGCTGCGCGCGCACCTGGTCGAGCAGCTCCCTCGCCTTGCCGCCTTCGATGCGGGCGATGTCGTCCTGATACTTCAGCAGCACCCCGAGCGTGTCGGAGGCCGTGACAGGGTCGAGCGCCACGGCGTCGAGCTCGGTGAGCGCGGCGGCCCAATCGAGCGTCTCGGCGACCCCCGGCGCCTTGAACAGATCCTCCTTGCGCAGCGCCTGCACGAAATGCACGACCTGTTCGGACAAGGCCTTGCCGATGCCCGGCACCTTGGCGCGCACGATGCGCAGTTCGCGCTCGGCCGCGGGATAGCCGACCCAGTGATAGAGGCAGCGGCGCTTGAGGGCGTCGTGAATCTCGCGGGTGCGGTTCGAGGTGATCACGACGATCGGCGGATGCGCCGCCTTGACGGTGCCGAGCTCGGGGATCGTCACCTGGAAATCGGCGAGCACCTCGAGCAGAAACGCTTCGAAGGCTTCGTCGGCGCGGTCGAGCTCGTCGATCAGCAGTACCGGCGCGCCGGCCGGATCGGGCTCGAGCGCCTGCAGCAGCGGCCGCTTGATCAGGAAGCGCTCGGAGAACACGTCGTGCTCGAGCCGCTGGCGGTCGTGCGCGCCCTCCGCCTCGGCGACCCGGATCGCGATCATCTGGGCGGCGTAGTTCCACTCGTAGACCGCGGCCGCGACGTCAAGACCCTCGTAGCATTGCAGGCGGATCAGGCGGCGGCCGAGTGTCGCCGACAAGACCTTCGCGATCTCGGTCTTGCCGACCCCGGCCTCGCCCTCCAGGAACAGCGGCCGGCCCATCCTGAGAGCGAGGAAAAGCACGGTCGCGAGCGCCCGGTCGGCGAGATAGTCGGCCGCCGCCAGCAGGTCGAGAGTGGCGTCGATCGAGGCGGGCAGCGGGCGCGGCGTCGGGGTCATCACAGCCGAGTTATAGTCTCGTTCCCGCCGATGGCGAGTAGCGGGCGGCGAATATTCGCCATTCGCAATTCGCCATCGCGGGCTGCGCCGGGCCGGCTCAGGAGAGCTATCCCACCGCCGCCGCCACCGCGCGCCGCGCCAGTACGCCGATCAGGTGCGCGCGATATTCCGCGCTGCCATGGATGTCGCTGGCCATGCCATCGGCGGGGACCGTCATCCCCTCGAGGGACTTCGGACCAAAACGCTTCTTGAGCGCCTCCTCGAACGCGGTCACGCGGAACACGCCATTGGCGCCCGCGCCGGTCACGGCCACACGGATGTCGGAGCCGCGCTTCGATACGAACACCCCGACCAGGGCGTAGCGCGAAGCCGGGTTGGGGAATTTCACATAGGCCGCCTTGTTGACCTTGGGGAACTGTACCTTGGTAATGATCTCGTCGCCCTCGAGCGCAGTCTCGAACAGACCCTTGAAGAACTCGTCGGCGGGAATGCGCCGCTTGTTGGTAATGATGGTGGCGCCAAGCCCGAGGACCCCCGCCGGATAATCGGCGTTGGGATCGTTGTTGGCGATCGAGCCGCCGATGGTGCCGCGGTGGCGCACGGCGGGATCGCCGATCTTGCCCGCGAGCTCGGCGAGCGCCGGAATGTTTTCCTTCACCACCGCCGAGGTCGCGACCTCGACGTGCGGCGTCATCGCGCCGATCACGAGCGAGCGCCCTTTCATCTCGATCCCGGTCAGACCCTCGACCTTCGACAAGTCGACCAGATGCTTGGGCCCGGCGAGGCGCAGCTTCATGGTCGGGATCAGCGTGTGTCCCCCGGCGAGCAGCTTGGCCTCCTCCTGCTTGCCCAAAAGGCTCGCCGCCTGCCGCACCGTGGTCGGACGATGCTGAGTGAATGCGTACATCGTGATCGCTCCTATGCCGCCTTGCGGGTGTTGTTCGCCTTCTGCAGTGCCTGCCACACCGCCTGCGCGGTGGCTGGCATTTCGAGCTGCTCGGTGCCGATCGCATGAGTGATGGCATTGATGACCGCGACCGGCGCGGCGATCGCGCCGGCTTCGCCGCAGCCCTTGATGCCGAGCGGATTGGACGGCGATTTCGTTGTGGTCATGTCGACCTTGAGCGTCGGCAGGTCCTGCGCGCGCGGCATGCAGTAGTCCATGAGCGAGCCGGTGACGAGCTGGCCGTCCTTGTCGTAGACCGCGTGCTCGAGCAGCGCTTGGCCCACGCCCTGCGCGATGCCGCCGTGGACCTGACCCTCGACGATCATGGGGTTGATCACGGTGCCGAAATCATCGACTGCGGTCCACGCCACGATCTCGCTCTCGCCGGTCTGCGGGTCGACCTCGATCTCGCAGACGTGGCAGCCTGCCGGGAACGTAAAGTTGGTGGGATCGTAGAAGGCGCTTTCCTTCAATCCCGGCTCCAGCTCCTGGCCGGCGAATTTGTGCGCGATATAGGCGTTGAGCGCGACCTCGCCCCAGGCCGCCGACTTGTCGGTGCCGGCGACCGTGAACTTGCCGTCGCGGAACACGATGTCGCCTTCGGCCGCCTCCAGCATTTGCGCCGCCACCTTCTTGGCCTTGGCCTCGACCTTGTCGAGCGCCTTCACGAGCGCGGAAATGCCGACCGCGCCCGAGCGCGAGCCGTAGGTGCCCATGCCGAACTGCACCTTGTCGGTATCGCCGTGCACGATGCTGACATTATCGAGCGGGATGCCCAGCCGCTCGGATACTACTTGCGCGAAGGTGGTCTCATGCCCCTGGCCGTGCTGGTGGCAGCCGGTGAGGATCTCGACCGAGCCGGTGGGGTTGACGCGCGCTTCCGCCGATTCCCACAGGCCGACGCCGCAGCCGAGCGAGCCCACCGCCTGGCTGGGCGCGATCCCGCAGGCCTCGATATAGGTCGATAGCCCGATGCCGCGCAGCTTGCCGTTACGCCCGGACTCGCGCTTGCGCTTGCCGAAGCCGTCGTAGTCGGCGAGCTCCAGCGCCTTCTTGAGCGAGGCGAGATAGTCGCCGGCATCATAATTCATGATCACCGGGGTCTGATGCGGAAAGTTCTTGATGAAGTTCTTCTTGCGCAAATCGGCGGGATCGAGGCCCAACTCGCGCGCGCCGACCTCGACCAGGCGCTCGATCACGAAGGTCGCCTCCGGGCGGCCGGCGCCGCGGTAGGCGTCGACCGGCACGGTATTGGTGTAGACCGCATCGACCTCGCAATAAATCGCCGGGATGTCGTATTGGCCCGACAGCAGCGTGGCATAGAGATAGGTCGGGATCGACGATGCGAAGGTCGACATGTAAGCGCCGAGGTTGGCGACGGTCTTGACCCGCAGGCCGGTGATCTTGCCGTCGCCGTCAAACGCCATTTCCGCGTGCGTGACGTGGTCGCGGCCGTGGGCATCCGCGAGGAAGGCCTCGGAGCGCTCGGCCACCCACTTCACCGGCCGGCCGATCCGCCGCGCCGCCCACAGGCAGACGACCTCCTCGGGATAGATGAAGATCTTGGAGCCGAAGCCGCCGCCCACGTCGGGCGCGATCACGCGCAGCCTGTTCTCGGGCGCAATCCCGACGAAGGCGGAAATGACCAGCCGCGCCACATGCGGGTTCTGGCTGGTGTTCCACAGCGTGAGGCTGTCAGAGCCGGCGTCGTACTCGCCGATCGCCGCGCGCGGCTCGATCGCATTCGGCACCAGGCGGTTGTTGATGATGTCGAGCCTGGTGACGTGCCGGGCGGCCTGGAACGCGGCCTCGACTGCCTTGGCGTCGCCGAGGTGCCACTGGTAGATGGTGTTGCGGGCGGCGACCTCGTGGATTTGCGGCGCGTCCTCGCGCTGCGCCCTGGCGGGATCAGCCACGGCCGGCAGCACCTGGTAATCGACGTTGACCTTCTCGGCCGCGTCCTTGGCTTGCGCCAGCGTCTCGGCGAGGATGACGGCGACGGCATCACCGACGTGGTTGGCGCTACCGTGCGCGAGCGCCGGATGCGGCGCCATTTTCATCTGCGATCCATCCTTGGAGGTGATCATCCAGCCGCAGATGAGATTGCCGACCTTGTCGGCGGCAAGCTCGGACCCCGTGAGCACCGCGAGCACGCCGGGCATGGCGGCGGCGGCCTTGCTGTCGACGCTCTTGATCCGGGCGCGGGCGTGCGGCGAGCGCAGGAAATAGGCGTGGCACTGGCCCGGCCGGTTCACGTCGTCGGTGTAATGCCCCTTGCCGGTGATGAAGCGGTGGTCCTCTTTGCGCCGGACCGCGGCGCCGATGCCGGTTGCGCTCATGGCGGTCTCCTCCCTGGATGACGCCTTTCGCCTGTCCGCGCTCAGGTCTTGTGCGCGTGTCCCTTTTCCATGGCCTTGGCGCCGGCCGCGATCGCCTTCACGATATTGTGGTAGCCGGTGCAGCGGCACAGATTGCCTTCGAGCTCGTGACGGATGGTGGGGTCGTCGAGGTCGTGACCCTTGCGGTTCACCATGTCGACCGCGGTCATGATCATCCCCGGAGTGCAATAGCCGCACTGCAGCCCGTGGTGCTCGCGGAACGCCTCCTGCATGGGATGCAGCGGTCCGTTCGGGTCGGCGAGGCCCTCGATGGTGAGCACATTGGCGCCCTCGAGCTGCCACACGAACGCGGTGCAGGATTTGACCGCCTTGCCGTCGACATGCACCACGCAAGCGCCGCATTGCGAGGTGTCGCAGCCCACATGGGTGCCGGTCAGCCGCAGGTTCTCGCGCAGGAATTGCACCAGCAGGGTGCGCGGATCGACGTCAGCGGTGACGGCTTTGCCGTTCACCGTCAATGCGACGGCGGACATGGCTTCCTCCTCGAAATCCGGCCAAATGGCCTGGTTTTTCGCACCGACGGGCGGGCCGACGGCGGATCGGGGCAAAATCCGGCCGATTTTGCCCCGCGGCGTGGATTGGAACAAGTCAAC
The DNA here is from genome assembly GCA_036555745.1 of Xanthobacteraceae bacterium. Taxonomy (GTDB): domain Bacteria; phylum Pseudomonadota; class Alphaproteobacteria; order Rhizobiales; family Xanthobacteraceae; genus VAZQ01. The sequence goes on from DATBKV010000131.1 coordinate 5,650, forward strand.
TGTGAACCTCTCGCGCGCGGCTGGTCAAGGGTGGCGGCGAAAATCCCGCCTGCGCAACCCCTCAACCCGGTTGCGCCACGGCGGCGGCGAACTTCGCAAAGAAATCGTCGGCGGTCTTCTTGGCCGCGCTATTGATGAGGCGCTGCCCGAGTTGGGCGAGCTTGCCGCCGATCTGCGCCTCCACGTCATAGGTCAGCAGCGTGCCGCCATCCTTGTCCGCGAGCGCGACCTTGGCGCCGCCCTTGGCGAAGCCTGCCACGCCACCCTCGCCTTCGCCCGAGATGCGGTAGCTGTTGGGTGGATCGAGGTCGGAAAGCCGGACCTTGCCCTTCCAGCGCGCCTTGACCGGGCCGACCTTGACGGTGGCGATCGCCTGAAACTCGTTGTCGGAAACCTTGTCGAGCTGCTCGCTGCCGGGAATGCAGGCCTTGAGCACTTCGGGATCGTTGAGCTTGGCCCATACCACCTCGCGGCTCGCGGCAAGCTGCACTTGCCCGCTCATGGTCATCGCCATCGCCGTCCTCCGTCGTTCGTGCCGCTCCGATATAGTGCGCTCGCGGGGAATGGGGAAAGTGCTTTCATCGCGGACCGGCAGTGCGCGCGTGAGATGGGCGCAGGGTTGGCGCGGGGCGCGCGGAGCGGCTACACACCGGGGACGCGGGGATCGCCCGCGCTCCGACCGGTTTCGTCGCGCGCGCGGGCCGCCGAGGCCACAGTGTGGAGGGAAGAATTCATGCCTGTGATCGATGCGGACGGCTGTCCGATCTACGTCGAGGTCGAGGGTCCGGAACGTGCGCCCGTGCTGATGCTGTCCAATTCGCTCGGCACGACCTTGCACATGTGGGATCCGCAGGTCGCGCCGTTCGTACAGCACTTTCGTCTCGTGCGTTACGACCGGCGCGGCCATGGCCGCTCGGGCTGCCCCAAGGGGCCCTATACGATGGAGCAGCTCGGGCGCGACGTCCTCGCAGTGCTCGACGCGCTCGGGCTCGCGAAGGTCAACTGGTGCGGCCTCTCCATGGGCGGCATGGTCGGCCAGTGGCTCGGCGCCTATGCGCCGGAGCGCCTCGAGCGCATGGTGATCAGCAACACCTCGAGCTATTTCCCGGACAAGACGGCGTGGAACGAGCGTCTCAAGCTGGTGCAGGAGAAGGGCATTGCCGCCTTCGCCGCACCCAACATGGCGCGCTGGTTCACCAAGGGCTTCCTCGAGCGCGCCCCGCAAGCGGTGGCGCCGATCCAGGCGATGTTCGCAGCCACTCCGCTCGAAGGCTATCTCGCCTGCGGCGCCGCGGTACGCGACATGGACCACCGCGCGCTGCTGCCGCGCATCAAAACGCCGACCCTGGTGATCGCCGGCAGACACGATGCCGCCACGCCGCCGGAGGCCAACGAATACATCAGCAAGCAGGTGCCGGGAGCGAAATTCACCCTCGTCGACGCCGCGCACCTGTCCAATGTCGAGCAACCGGAAGCCTACACGGACGCGGTGCTCGGCTTCCTGCGCGGGAAATAAGGACTCACGGGCTCGGCGCGCGGGGCCTGCATTTGCAGCTGGCCAACCATCGCCGCCGCGCCTGCTGACGCGACCAAGTCGACGAGCGGTTTCCTGAGCGCCGCAAGCTACCCGCCGCGCGCCGCGCGGAACTCGTGCGGCGTGGTCCCGGTCTGCTTGCGAAAAAAGCGGGCGAAGTGGGAGGGATCGGAGAAGGCGAGCTCGTAGGCGATCTCGTGGATCGGCATATTGGTGAACACCAGCTGGCGCTTGGCCTCGGTCAGCACGCGCTGGCGGATCAGGTGGCCGGCGGTCACGCCGGTCGCGCGCCGCACGTGGTCGTTGAGCCGATCGACCGTCATCGCCAGCTTGTCGGCGTAGAACGCCAGCTGACGCTGCTCGTGGAAGTGCTCCTCCACCAGCTTTCGCAGCGCGTCGACGGTAGCCCCGGTGGGCTCGAGCGCGACGGCGTCGGCCCCGGCGCGCGCGCGGGTGGCGGCAAGCCGGGCGACGTCGACTGCGATCAAGGCCAGCAATCCGCGCATCGCGATGCGGAAGCCCGCGCGCGCCAGGAAGCGCTCCTCGTGCAACTCCACCGCGCGCTGCGAAAGCCGCGCGCGGTCGCTCTCCCCGAGCGGCACGACCGGCGCGGCCGCAAGCGCTTTCAGCCGCGCCAGCGCCTCGCCCCGGCGATCGCCCATTCCTTCGGCGACGTCCTCGGTGAAGGTCATAACCCAGCCATCGGTGACGGACGGGCGGAAACGAAAGCCGTGCGCGGTGGTCGCCGGCACGAGGATCGCGCACGGCGCGTCGAAGGCGATGATCGCGGCTTCGAAGGTCATTTCGCCGCCGCCGCGCTCGATCAAGAGAATCTGGAACAGGTTGCGGTGACGGTGGGCGCGGATCGTCCAGTCGTGGATCGAGGAGCGCGATGCGATCGTCTCGATGTGGATGAAATCGAAGGCCTGATCGTCAGGCGGATCGCCGTAGAGATGAAACAGCGGCAGCGTGGCGGTGGCCATGCAAAATCATAGGCCAGCTCGGGCGCGGAGAAAACGCGTCGTAGGGCCCGTTCGCCGCCATGCACAGCCCTGAGCGGCCCGGCGAGCGGCGAGGCCGTGCTGCGTGATCGCCGGCGACCTTCGCGCCGGGTGCGCCGCGCATCGAGCTGGACGCGGCCTGCTCGGAGCTATACGCGCTTATAGGCGCGGTCGTGATAGACCAGCGCCGGACCGCCCGGCCCGAGCCGCACCGTTTCGACCGCTCCGAAGAAGACGTTGTGGCTGCCGACCGACCTCACCTCGATGATGCGGCAGTCGAAGGCGATCACGGCCGAGGCGAGCACCGGGCTGCCGGTGGACGCCGTGATCCACTCTCCGCTGGCAAACCGATCGCTGCCGGCAATCCCGGTGCGGCCGGCGAAGATATCGGCCATCTCAGCGCCACCCTCGCCCAGGGTGTTCACGCAAAACACCCCGTTCTCGACCACGGCCGGATTGGTCTGACTGCGGCGGTTGAGACACACCAGCAGCGTCGGCGGCGCATCCGAGACCGAGCAGACCGCGGTCGCGGTGGCGCCGGCCTTGCCGCCGGGGCCGGCGGTGGTGATGACGTGGACCGCGGCGCCGAGCCGGCTCATCGCCTCGCGGAAGGCCACCGGCTCGACCGTGCGCACGATGTCGGGTCCCACCGCGGTGAAGGCGCCGTCCATCGCGTCGTCGGGACGCTGGTCGATCCAACTCATCTCGCTTACTCCGCGGCGCGCGTCACTCCGGTCGCGCCCGCATAGCCCACATCGTCGGGATCCAGCCAAGCCGCGTCGCGCCAGCCATTCTCGTCGTAGTCGGACAGGCACTGCTCGGCGAGCGCGATCATGCCGTCAAGCGTACCGGTCACCCGCGCGTTCCACATCGCCTGAATGCGGATGTCCTCGTGGTTGCCGGCATAGTTCATCTCGTAGAGCTCGTGGCGGCCGCCGAACTCGGTGCCGATCGCGTCCCACAACAGCTTCATCACCTTGATGCGCTCCTTGTAGCCGATGCCGTGGGAGCCGCGCACGTACTTCGCGAGATATTTGTCGATGACGGGATTCTTAAAGTCCTTGGCCGAGGAGGGAAGATAGATCAGCGCCGAGGCGATGATCTTCTCCACGATCTCTTTGACGCGGCCGTAGGCCTCGCCCGCGAACACGCGATAGCTCGATCCCGACTGCATGTTCGGCAGCACGGCGCCGTCGACCCACGGCGTGGGATTTGCCGCCATCGCGTCGGTCAGCGCCCAGAACAGATTACGCCAGGCGATGATCTCGCCCAGCATCGCCTGATTGCCGCGGAACTCATCGGCGCCGGTCGTGCGCAGCGCCTTGGCGATGATCCCGACCAAAAAGTCGAGCTTAACTGCGAGTCGGGTGCAGCCCTGGAACTGATAGCCCGCGAGGAATCCCGATTGCGGAAAGAAGGTCTTGAGCTTCTCGAGATCGCGGTGCAGCAGCACGTCCTCCCACGGAATGAACGCGTTGTCGAACACGAATATGGCGTCGTTCTCGTCGAACCGCGACGACAGCGGATAATCGAACGGCGTGCCCATGACGCTCGCCATCATCTCGTAGGAGGTGCGGCAGATCAGCTTCACGCCGGGGGCGTTCATCGGCGCGATGAACATCACCGCGAGATCGGTGTCGTGGCTGGGCACCACCGCCGCGTTCTGGCCGAGAAAATTATAGTGGGTGAGCGCCGACGCGGTCGCCACCACCTTCGCGCCGGAGACGTAGATGCCGGCGTCGGTTTCCTTCTGGATGGTGATGAACACGTCCTTGACCTGGTCGGCCGCCTTGGCGCGGTCGACCGGGGGATTGACGATGGCGTGGTTCATGAACAGCACGCATTCCTGCGCGCGCCGGTACCACGCTTTGGCATTGGCCGAGAACTTTCCGTAGAACGCGTGATTGGCCCCCAGCGTGTTCATCAGCGAGGCCTTGTAGTCGGGGGAGCGCCCCATCCAACCATAGGACATGCGCGCCCAGTGGGCGATCGCGTCGCGTTGCGCGATCAGCTCCTCGCGGTCGTGCGCGGCACGGAAGAATTTGTGGGTGTAGCCGCCCGAGCCGGTATCGGTCGGCGCGGTGAGAAGGTCCTTGCTCTTGGGATCGTGCAGCGCGTCATAGAGACGCGCGATCGAGCGCGCAGCGTTGCGAAATGCCGGGTGCGTGGTCACGTCGGCGACGCGTTCGCCGTAGACATAGATCTCACGGCCGTCGCGCAGGCTGGCGAGATATTCAGCGCCCGTGAACGGCCGTGCCTTCGCGCCGATGGCGTCCTCGGACCTGATGCGAGACATGGGCGGCTCCTTGCGCGCGAAACGCCAGCCAGCAAGGCACTCGCGGAGGCGAGTGTCAATGCGCGGGAGGCGCTGCCAGCGACCTCACAAGCGCACCGAGCCGGAACAGGCCTGCCGCGTCACGCAAGCGAATCTCGAGAGCCGCTCGCTCGCCCGCCGAGCTTGCGGCGCTCACCGACGGCGAGGTCGGACCAGCCGGGCCAAAACGCCGCACGCAATCCGTTGGTGAAGCCGCCGAACGCCCAGATCAGCACTAGAATCGCCATCGGCTCACGCAAGAGCCGGGGCAACTTCGAACGAGCCCATCGTGCCGCTCCATCGGCATCGGCCGAACACCGAGGACGGAACCTTGTTCCTTGCGGACTTGCGCAGGCTTGGCGAGGGAACGCACAGCCGGCCGAGCGCCGGCGTTGCTGCCCCTGCCGCCCCCTGATAGAGCTTCACCGCCGGATCGTGGGGAACGCCTCGACAGGGCGCGGGCATGGCCATCTTCATCCAGCAGCTCATCAACGGCATCACGCTTGGTTCGATCTACGGCCTGATCGCCATCGGCTATACGATGGTGTTCGGCATCATCGGTATGGTCAATTTCGCCCATGGCGACGTGTTCATGGTGTCGGCCTTCATCGCGCTCGTCACCTTTCTCATCCTGACCACGTGGCTTGGCATCGGCTCGGTCGTGGTCGCGCTGCTGATCGTGCTCGTCGTCGCCATGCTGTTGACCTCGCTGGTCAACTGGACGATCGAGCGCGTCGCCTACCGCCCGCTGCGCGGCTCGTTCCGACTCGCGCCGCTGATTTCGGCGATCGGCATGTCGATCTTTCTGTCCAATTTCGTGCAGGTGGCGCAGGGGCCGCGCAACAAATCGATCCCGCCTCTGTTCAACGAGGTGATCGTGCTGATGTCGGCTGGCGGGTACGACGTTGCCATCTCGTACAAGCAGATCGCGGTCTGGGTCGTGACAGCGGTGCTGCTCGGCGCATTCTGGTTCGTCGTCAGCAAGACCGCGCTGGGGCGTGCGCAACGCGCCTGCGAGCAGGACCAGAAGATGGCGGCGCTGCTCGGCATCAACGTCGACCGCACCGTCTCGATCACTTTCGTGATCGCGGCCGCGCTCGCCGCGGTGGCCGGCACCATGTATCTCGTCTATTACGGCGTGGTGAGCTTCGCCGACGGCTTCGTTCCCGGGGTCAAGGCGTTCACCGCCGCCGTGCTGGGAGGCATCGGCTCGCTGCCGGGCGCCGTACTGGGCGGGCTGCTCATCGGTCTGATCGAGACCATGTGGTCGGCCTACTTCTCCACCGACTACAAGGACGTCGCCGCCTTCTCGATTCTCGCGATCACGATGATCTTCCTGCCGCAGGGCATTCTCGGCCGGCCGGACGTGGAGAAGGTTTGAGATGGCGGAGAAGCCGTCCTCGCCCACGCGCGTCGATTTCGGCCGGGCGCTGCGGCAGACCGCCGTCACCGCACTGATCGCGTTCGGGCTGCTGCTTCCGCTTATCGGCTTCAATACCGTCCAGAACATTCGCAACGAGCTGGTCCTGGAGACGCGCTGGCCCTTGCTCGCAGCGCTGGTCGCCGTCATCGCCGGCCTGCGCCTGCTGCACGCGCTGCTGATCGCTCCCTGGCTCGAGCGCCGTGCGATGCGGCCGAAGCCGGTCGCCGCCGCCCCCCGGCGCGGCCGGATCGCGCGCGCGCTCATTCCGTTCACGCTGGGCTTTGCCGTCGTCTATCCCGCGCTCGCGCTCTCGCTCGCGGGCTTCCAGGGCGCGGTGAAGTGGATCGATAATTTCGGCGTTCAGATCCTGATCTACGTGATGCTCGGCTGGGGCCTCAACATCGTGGTCGGACTCGCGGGCCTGCTCGATCTCGGCTACGTCGCCTTCTATGCCGTCGGGGCCTATTCCTACGCGCTGCTCGCCAAGACCTTCGGTCTGTCGTTCTGGATCCTGCTGCCGGTCGCCGGCTGCCTCGCCGCGTTCTGGGGCATTCTGCTCGGGTTTCCGGTGCTGCGGCTGCGCGGCGACTATCTCGCCATCGTGACGCTCGCCTTTGGCGAGATCATCCGCCTGGTCCTGATCAACTGGGTGCCGGTCACCAACGGCTATGCCGGGATCAGCGGGGTGCCGCGGCCGACCTTTTTCGGCATCCCCTTCAACGCGTCGGACGAAGGCTTCGCCGCGCGGTTCGGACTCGAATTCAGCCCGATCTACCGCACGATCTTTCTCTATTACCTGATCCTGGCGCTGGCCTTGATCACCGCCGCCGTCACCGTGCGGCTGCGGCGGCTGCCGATCGGACGCGCCTGGGAGGCGCTGCGCGAGGACGAGATCGCCTGCCGCGCGCTCGGCATCAACACCACCAATACCAAGCTCACCGCCTTCGCCATGGGCGCGATGTTCGCCGGCTTCGGCGGCTCATTCTTCGCAGCGCGGCAGGGCTTCATCTCGCCCGAGAGCTTCACGTTCATGGAATCCGCGATCATCGTCGCCATCGTCGTGCTCGGCGGCATGGGCAGCTTGATCGGGGTGGCATTCGCGGCCGTAATCATGATCGGCGGCACCGAGATCCTGCGCGAGCTCGATGTCCTGAAGGCAGTGTTCGGCAGTGATTTCGAGCCCACGCAATACCGGATGCTGCTGTTCGGCTTCGGCATGGTGCTGATCATGATCTGGCGACCGCGCGGGCTGATTGCGACGCGCGAGCCCTCGGTGCTGCTGAGCGAGCGCCGCCGCACAGCGCCTGCCCCCGAGCCGTCAGCCGAGAGCGTGCAGGGCTCGCTCGCGCCGGAGCGCCAAACGTGAGCGTGATGGCCGAACGGCCCGCATGCATCGTCCCGGCGGCGCCCGACGGCACGGCGCAAGCCGCCTTGGCGCCGATCCTGCGGGTCGAGCGCTTGAGCATGCGTTTCGGCGGCCTGGTCGCGGTCAACGACCTCTCCTTCAGCGCGCGGCGCGGCAACATTACCGCGCTGATCGGGCCCAACGGCGCCGGCAAGACCACCGTGTTCAACTGCATCACCGGCTTCTACAAGCCAACCGAAGGCCGCATCGCCTTGCAATTCGGCGAGCCAGGGGTGTGGGAGGAGCTCAGCGCGCTGACCCAGCGGGGCAACCGCAGGGTCGCCCGCGGCGGCGGCGAGCTGTTTCTGCTCGAACGCATGCCGGATTACCTCGTAGCCCGTCAGGCCCGCGTGGCGCGCACCTTCCAGAACATCCGCCTGTTCCAGGGCATGACGGTGCTGGAAAACCTGCTGGTCGCCCAGCACAATCCCCTGATGTGGGCGTCCGGCTTTACCGCGATCGGCGCCCTCGGCCTGCGCTCTTACGCGCGGGCGGAACGCGCCGCGATCGACAAGGCGCGCTACTGGCTCGAGCGAACCGCGCTCACCGCGCGCGCCGACGATCCGGCCGGCGAATTGCCCTATGGCGGCCAGCGCCGGCTCGAGATCGCGCGCGCCATGTGCACCGATCCCGTGCTGCTGTGCCTCGACGAGCCGGCGGCCGGGCTCAACGCGAATGAAAGCGCCGAGCTCGCGCGCTTTCTGCGCGTCATCCGCGAAGAACACTCCACCTCGATCCTGCTGATCGAGCACGACATGACGGTGGTGATGGAGATTTCCGACCACATCGTCGTGCTCGACCACGGCTACAAGATCGCCGACGGCGCGCCGGCGCAGATCCGCAGCGATCCCACAGTGATTGCAGCCTATCTCGGTGTCGAGGAGGAAGCCGTCGTGGACGGCGAGATCGGAATCCCGCAATGATCGCGCCGCCGGCAGCGTCGCGCGGGGGCGAATCCGTGCCGGGCGCAGAGCAGCCTAGCGCTGCTGCGCACTCCCCACTGCGGCCATCTGAGGATAGCGTGGCTCCCCTGCTGCTCTCGATCCGCGGTGTGCATGCCTATTACGGGCATATCGCCGCGCTCAGAGGCGTCGACCTCGACGTCCGTGAGGGCGAGATCGTCGCGCTGATCGGCGCCAACGGCGCCGGCAAGTCGACCTTGATGATGACGATCTTCGGCAATCCGCGCGCGCGCGAGGGCCGCATCGTCTTCGCCGAGCGCGACATCGCACGGCTGCCGACGCACGAGATCGCGCGGCTGCGGATCGCGCAGGCGCCGGAGGGCCGTCGCATTTTCGTGCGCATGACGGTGCTGGAGAATCTGCAGATGGGCGCCGCCCTCACCGGCTCCCGGCATTTCGATTCCGACCTCGAGCGCGTCTTCGCACTGTTTCCGCGCCTCAAGGAGCGCCTCGACCAGCGCGGCGGCACGCTCTCGGGCGGCGAGCAGCAGATGCTCGCGATCGCGCGCGCGCTGATGGGCCGGCCGCGGCTGCTGCTCCTCGACGAGCCGTCGCTGGGCCTGGCTCCGCTGATCGCGACCCAAATCTTCGGCACCATCAAGAAGCTCAACAGCGAGGAGAAGCTCACCGTCCTCTTGGTGGAGCAGAACGCGTTCCATGCGCTCAAGCTTGCGCACCGGGGCTATGTCATGGTCAACGGACGGATCACGCTGAGCGGAAGCGGACGCGAGCTGCTGGCGCGGCCGGAGGTCAAGGCCGCCTATCTCGAAGGCGGGCGACACTGATGGTTTGTTTCGGCTTGACGGCGGGGCACGCGGCTTGCAATGAGCACGGACGGGGCGTTCCTGACGAAAATTTAATCCATGCAGGTCTCGATCACAGAATTTCTCTCCGACGAGCACTCGCTCGAGGTGTTTGTCCTCGTCAGCGTCGTGATGGGCGGGGGCGCCGCCTGGCTCGCGGGGCGCGCCATCGCGAGCACGTGGCGGCTGTGGTGGCATGTCGTTCTCTACATGCTGCCGCTCGCGCTTGCGGTGCGCTTCATCCATTTTGCCTTGTTCGACAGTAAGTTCTTGTCGCTCCATTACTATCTGGTCGACTACGCGGTCTGCCTCACGCTCGGAATGCTCGGTTTCCGCGTGCAGCGGGTGACGCAGATGGTCACCCGCTACGCCTGGATCAACGAGCGTACGAGCCTGCTGCGCTGGCGTCGCCGCGACGATACGACGGCTGCGGGCCACTAGAATCGGGGTGACAATTCCGCGGTTTGCGGCTTGAATCGCCGCACGACGCGGCTCGTGCGCGACGCGCGGGCGCAACCTGACAGCTTCATCCAGAGGTGAACAACGATGAGACACTGGCTCACGCTCGGCCTTGCCCTCGGTCTTGGCCTGGCTCTTGCGGATACCGCTTGTGCGCAGATCAAGCTCGGCGTCGGCGGCCCGATCACCGGCGGCAGCGCCGCCTTCGGCGCGCAGCTCAAGAACGGTGTCGAGCAGGCGGCCGAGGACATCAACGCCGCCGGCGGCATTCTCGGACAGAAGATCCAGGTGTCCGTCGGTGACGATCGCGCCGATCCGAAGGAAGGCGTCTCGGTCGCCAACAAGTTCGTCGGCGACGGTGTGAAATTCGTGGTTGGCCACTTCAATTCCGGCGTCACGATTCCGGCCTCCGACGTCTACCAGGAGAACGGCATCCTCGAGATCACGCCCGCCGCCACCAATCCCAAGATCACTGAACGCAACATGTGGAACATCTTCCGCACCTGCGGGCGCGACGACCAGCAAGGTGTGGTTGCGGGAGCGCTGATCGCCGACCGCTTCAAGGGCAAGCGGGTGGCCGTCGTCCACGACAAGACGACCTATGGCCAGGGCCTCGCGGAGGAGACGCGCAAGGCCATGAACGCCAAAGGGCTCAAGGAGGTGCTGTTCGAAGGGGTCAATGTCGGCGACAAGGACTATTCGGCGCTGGTATCGAAGATCAAAGCGGCGCGCGCCGACCTCGTTTACTGGGGCGGCCTGCACGACACCGGCGGCTTGATCCTGCGGCAGCTGCGCGACCAGGGCGTCAAGGCAACCTTCATGGGAGCCGACGGCATCACCGACGACGAGTTCGCGGTGATCGCGGGGCCCGGCGCGGAGGGCACGCTGATGACGTTCTCGCCCGATCCGCGGACCAATCCGGCGAACAAGCAGATCATCGAGGTGTTTCGCAAGAAAGGCTTCGAGCCGCAGGCCTACACGCTCTACAGCTACGCCGCGGTCCAGATCATCAAGCAGGCGGCCGAGGCGGCGAAGTCGCTCGACCCCAAGAAGGTGGCCGAGGCGATGCATTCCGGAAAGGTGTTCAAGACGGTGCTCGGCGATTTGTCCTTCGACAAGAAGGGCGACGTCACCGGCTACATGGTCGCGGGCAAGAAAAAGGACCGTTACGTCCTCTACATCTGGAAGAAGAACGCCGACGGCAAGATCACCTATACCGAAATGGAGTGAGCACCGAGCTCGCCCCCGGCCCCGCCCGCACGCGGCGGGGCCGTTTGTCAGCCGATGCTCTGCAGCGCCGGGAACGCCTCGATCATCCAGCTGTTCAGCTGGGTGAAGAAGCCCGACAAAAACGCGACGCCGGTGAGCACGAGCAGGCCGCCCATCACCCGCTCGACGTGGGCGAGATGGGCGCGAAAACGCGCCAGGAAGGCGGCGAACGGCTCGACCGCGAAGGCGGCGACGATGAACGGCACCCCCAGCCCGAGCGAATAGACCGCAAGCAGTCCCGCGCCTTTGGCGGCCGTCGCCTTGGAAGCGGCGACCGCCAGGATCGCGGCCAGGATCGGGCCGATGCACGGCGTCCAGCCGAGGGCGAAGGCGAGCCCCATCACGTAAGCGCCCCACAATCCCACCGGTTTCGGCACGTCGATGCGCGCCTGCCGATAGAGGAAATTGATCGGGGTCAGACCGAGGAAGTGCAGCCCCATCGCAATGATGGCGACCCCGGCCACGATCGCGAGCTCGTTGGAGTAGAACCGCAGCAGCGCGCCGATCACGCTCGCGCTCGCCCCCAGCGCGACGAAGACGGTCGAGAAGCCGGCCACGAACAGGACGGCGGCGATCACGGTGTCGCGCTTGACGCGCGGCGCGGGCTCGGCCTCGGCAAGCCGCTCGAGCGAGGTACCGGCCAGATAGACGAGATAGGGCGGCACCAGGGGCAGCACGCATGGCGACAGGAAGCTCACAAGTCCGGCCAACAGCGCGGCGAGGATGGTGACGTCGGCGGCCATGGGGGCTAAATGCGGCGCAACGCGATCCGTGTGCAAGCCGCCATCGCAAGGCTCGCCATGATGTGAAGCGGCGGTGATCCTGTTACGCTGTCCCGGCGCTCGGCGGAAGGGCTCGTGCGCCGCGCGCATTTCCACGAGACCACATGGCTCGCCGCAATCTCATCACCGATGTCGCCGGCGTCCTGGTCGGACAGGCCGATGATGCCGCCCTTGCCTCGGGCGCGACCGCGATCGTGTTCGAAGAGCCCGCCACCGCCGCGGTCGACGTGCGCGGGGGGGCGCCCGCGACGCGCGAAACCGACCTGCTGGCGCCGCATCGGACCGTGGAGCGGATCGACGCGGTGGTGCTGTCCGGCGGCTCCGCCTTTGGGCTCGACGCCGTTGGCGGCGTGCAGGCGCTGCTGCGCGAACGCGGCAGAGGATTCGCCATTGCCGACATCCGCGTCCCGATCGTGTGCGGGGCCTCGCTGTTCGATTTGCTCAACGGCGGCGACAAGAACTGGGGACGCTTTCCGCCTTACCGCGATCTCGGCTACGCCGCCGCAGCCAAGGCCGGGGCGAGCTTCGCGCTCGGCACGGCCGGAGCCGGCTTCGGTGCAACCACCGTCGACCTCAAAGGCGGGCTCGGCTCGGCCTCCGCGATCACCCGCAACGGCCACACGGTCGGCGCGCTCGTCGCTGTCAACGCCTGCGGCAGCGTCAATGTGGGCAGCGGGCCGCATTTCTGGGCGGCCCCGTTCGAGGTGGATGGCGAGTTCGGCGGCCTCGGCTTTCCGGCCAGCGTTCCAGCCGCGGCGCTGACCCAGGCGGCCAAAGGCCTTCCGGGGCAAAACACGACCATCGCCATCGTCGCCACCGACGCCGCGCTGAGCAAGGCTCAGACGATGGAATTCGCGGTGATCGCGCAGGACGGGCTCGCCCGCGCCATCTACCCCGCCCATACCACCCTCGACGGCGACACGGTATTCGCGGCGGCGACCGGCCGCCGAGCCCTTGTCGACCCCATTCCGGAGCTCACCGAGCTCGGGGCCGTCGCCGCGAACGTGCTCGCCCGGGCGGTCGCCCGCGGCGTGTTCGAGGCCAAAGCGCTGCCGGGAGGCCCGCCCAGCTGGCAGGACCGCCATGGGGCCCGGCCCCTGGGCCATTAATTGCATATTGGACCGTCTCCGCCTCGAATTGGCCATTTAAGCCGGGATTAACGGTAGGGGTGGAAAATGAGCCTCCGATGCCCGGGGGCTGGGCAGCGTCCCAGGTTGGAGATCGGACATGCGTCTGGCAGCGATAGCATCCGCGCTGGCAATCGTCGTTTGCGCGGCGATTTTTGGCGCGATTTTCTTGCAACAGGCCTCCGTCCCGGGACCGGCCCCCGCCGCCGTCGCGGCGACGCCCGAGGAGAAGCCAACACCGGCGGCGGCCGTGACCACGACCATGGAGGCGCCCTCCCCGGCCACCACCAACGCGGCGGGGGGCGATAGCGCGCCGACCATGACTGCCGACGCAACGCCGGCGGCTGCGGCGCCGGCGCCAGCCGCTCCCGGACCTGCACCGGCGCCTATCGCATCGGTCGCCCCCACCTGCAGCAACCCCAACGCCATAGGGATCTCCCGCGTAGTCGAGATCGATACCACCGGCGGTCCCGCCTTCGGATCCGAGAAATTCAGGGAGTATGACTTTCTGAAAGAAGGCGAGATCGTGCTGACCTTCGACGACGGGCCGTGGCCGAAGAACACTCAGGCGGTGCTAGCCGCGCTAGCTGCACACTGCACCAAGGCGATCTTCTTCCCGATCGGCCTGCACGCCACCTACGAGCCCGGCCTCCTCAAGCAGGTGGCAGCGGCCGGACACGCCGTCGGCTCGCATACCTGGTGTCACCAGGACCTGTCGAAGACCAAGGGCCGGTGCAACATCAACGGCAAGGTGCAAGCCTACGAGTACGATCCCAAGGACGAAATCGAAAAGGGCATCAGCGCCGTGCATTGGGCGGTGGGCGGACCGACGGCGCCCTATTTCCGCTTCCCGGCGTTGCAGCAGCCGCCGGAGCTCCTCGCATATCTCGGCAAGCGAAACATCGCCACCTTCTCGGCCGATGTCGACTCCCTCGACTTCAAGATCCGCAAGCCCGAGCAGGTCCGGCAGTCGGTGCTGGCAAAGTTGAAGAAGCAGGGCAAGGGCATTGTGCTGCTTCATGATTTCCAGCGCGCGACCGGCGAGGCCGCGATGGACCTGCTGAACGATCTCAAGGCCGCTGGCTACAAGGTCGTCTTCATGAAGCCGAAGTTCCCGGTGACGACCATCGCCTCCTACGACGAGCAGATCATCAAGCAGGTGAAGGGCCCGAGCAGTGACGGCCGCCCGATGTCGAGCGTCGTGAAAACGATCGCGGAATAGCGCGCCGCCGACTCGGCGGCCCCCAATCAGGGCGCGAGCCATCGGCTCGCGCCTTTCGCATGGTTAGGCCGCAAACCGCTCTGCGGCGAAGGGCGCCGGATCGCAAAACGGCGTCGCGCCGGTCATCATCTCCGCCAGCAGCCGTCCGGTCGCAGGCCCGAGCGTCAGGCCCCAATGGGCATGCCCGTACGCGAGCCAGAGCCCATCGTGGCCGGGGGCGCGGCCGATCACCGGCCGCGAATCCGGGAAGCACGGCCGGCTCCCCATCCACGGCGAAGCCTCCACCGTCTCGCCCAGCGCAAACAGGGCACGCGCCGCCGGTAGCACGCGCTCGAACTGCACCGGCGTCGCAGCTGCGTCGCGTGCGGCGAATTCGACCCCGGTGGTGAGCCGGATGCCCTGCTCCATCGGCGCGAGGCAGTAGCCGAACTCGGTATCGACCACCGGCCGCGTGAGCGCGGCATTGCCGGCCGGCCGGTAATGACGGTGATAGCCGCGCTTGACGGCGAGCGGCAGCTTGATGCCGAGCGGCACCAGCAGATCGGAGGCAAACGGTCCCAGCGCCACCACCGCCTGCGAGCCATCGAGCGGGCCCTCCGCGCTATCGATGCGCCAATGTCCGTCGGCACGGCGAAGCGAGCGGGCATCGCCACGCAGGACGACCCCGCCGAGCGCGCCGAAGCGCGCGGCATAGGCCTTGGTCACCGCCAGCGGGTTGCTCACGCTCGCAACGCCCGGCCAATGAACTGCATGGCGGAAGACCGGCGCCAAAGCCGGCTCGAGCTCGCGCGCGGCGTCAGCGCCGAGCGCACGATGGGGAATGCCGAAGTCCTGCGCCAGCGCGAGCTCGGCTGCGAGCGCGGCAAACGCGCGCTCGCTGCGATAGAGCTTGAGCCAGCCGTCCTTGCGCAGGTAGCGGCCGCCGCCGGCTTCGGCCAGCAAGGCCTCGTGCTCGGCGACGGCGCGCGCGAACAGCGGGCGCATGACGCGCGCGGTCTCGAGCAGCCGGCGCGGCTGCGAGGCCGCGCGGAACGCGAGCAACCAGCGCGCGACCTGCGGCAGGAAGGACAAATGATAATTGGCTTCCGGCGCGCGCTTGAGCGCGATGCGCAGCAAGGCCGACGGGTCGGATGGGAACGCGGGCGGAAAGACGGTGTTGCCTTCGATGATGCCGGCATTGCCGTAGGAGGTTTCCTCTCCGGGCGCGCGGCGATCGACGAGCGCGACCGCGAGCCCGCGCTTGGCGAGGTGCAGTCCGATGGAGGTGCCGACGATCCCGGCACCCAGCACGACGGCGTCGACGCGCGCCATTGCATGATCCTGGAACGGTTGTGCCGCCCCTGTAGACGCGGGCGGCGGCAATGTCACGAGCAGCGGGCGAGTTTCAAAGCCGCGATGCCCACAAGGCGACGGCGGGCCGACGCGAGTGACTCGGGCACCGCGACGATATCGGCGCGTTGCTCCCGGGGCGTCCCCCGTGTTAGGCGAACGGCGCGCGAGAGGACCGGATGCACCCCCCGCTGATCATCGCTCCTTCGATTCTGGCCGCCGATTTCGCCAAGCTCGGCGAGGAGGTGCGGGCGGTCGACGCCGCCGGCGCCGACTGGATCCATGTCGACGTGATGGACGGCCACTTCGTGCCCAACATCTCGGTCGGCCCCGAGATAGTGAGGGCGCTGCGCCCACACACGAGGAAGGTGCTCGACGTGCACCTGATGATCGCGCCCTGCGATCCCTATCTCGAGGCCTTCGCCAAGGCCGGCTCCGACATCATCACGGTGCACGTGGAAGCCGGTCCGCACGTGCACCGGTCGCTGCAGACGATCCGCGCCCTCGGCAAGAAGGCGGGCGTCACCCTCAATCCCGGCACGTCGGAGAGCACGATCGAGCCGGTGATCGACCTGGTCGACCTCATTCTGGTGATGGCCGTCAACCCCGGCTTCGGCGGCCAGTCGTTCATTCCGTTCGCGGCCGAGAAGATCGCGCGGTTGCGCGCGCTTGCGGCTGCGCGTCCGATCGATATCGAGGTCGACGGCGGCATCACCGCGGAGACCGCGCCGCTGGTGGCGCGCGCCGGCGCGAACGTGCTGGTGGCGGGCTCGGCGGTGTTCCAGCGCGGCGGCTCGCAGGCGTATCGCGGCAACATCGCGGCGATCCGCAACGCCGCGTCGCTGGCGCGCGGGGAGGCGGCGTAATGGGCGTTCTCATCGACGGCGCGTGGCGTGACGGCGAGCTGCCGCAGGAGACCGGGAGCGGCGGCGAGTTTCGCCGCGCCGACAGCCGCTTTCGCGATCGCATCACCGCGGACGGCTCGTCCGGCTTCAAAGCCGAGGCCGGGCGCTACCAGCTCTACGTCGCGCACGGCTGCCCGTGGGCGCACCGCACCCTGATCTACCGCGCGCTCAAGAATCTCAACGGCGCGATCACCGTTGCCTATGCCATTCCCGGGCTGCGGCAACAGGGCTGGACCTTCGCGGACGACCCCGCCTTTCCCGATTGCACGCCCGACACCGTCAACCGCTTCCGCTACCTGCACGAGGCCTATACGGCGAGCGATGCCCGCTACACCGGCAAGGTCACGGTGCCGACGCTGTGGGACAAGAAGACGCGGCGCATCGTCAACAACGAGTCCTCCGAGATCATCCGCATGCTCGACAGCGAGTTCGCTGGGGTTGGCGCAGACGACTGCGAGTTCTACCCGAAGCCGTTGCGCGCCGAGATCGATCGCCTCAACGAGGTGATCTATGCCAACGTGAACAACGGCGTCTATCGCTGCGGCTTCGCCAAGACGCAGGCTGCTTACGAGGCCGCCTATGACGCGCTGTTCGCCACCCTCGACGAGCTCGAGGCCAGGCTCGCGCGCCAGCGCTACCTCCTCGGCCGCACCATCACCGAGGCCGACTGGCGGCTGTTCCCCACCCTGGTGCGTTTCGACGTCGCCTATTTCTCGCTGTTCCGCTGCAACCGGCAGCGCATCGCCGACTATCCCAACCTGTCCAACTACATGCGCGAGCTCTATGCGCTCCCCGGCATCGCCGAGACGGTGAAGCCGCGCTACTACGTGATCAACTACTGGTCGATCGCGCGGGTCAACCCGACCGGCATCATCCCGAAAGGCACGCCGGTCGACTTGACGGCGCCGCACGACCGCGCCCGGCTCGCGAATTAGAGCGCAGCGCGCGCCGCACGGCGCGCGTGTGCAACACAACCCCGCCCTGATAATAACAGCAAAAATACAGGGACCGCGCCGCTCGGCGGGCTAACCGGCATGGCGGGTGCTCCCGCCTGTTGCGTTCATGCAACGCGGGTCCATCTCGCCAAAATGCACACGGGGTCGCTGGCACCGGCTGCGCACGCGCGCATTCGTCCGTCGGCCTGGCGCTCATGCCGATCGGCGCATCTCGCAGATTCACGATGTCAAACAGCGCAGTCTTCTTCGTTCCCGCCGCGCAGTTCTGCGCCCAGGTTCATGCATATCGTAGCATAGACGCATAACGTAGTCAATAGCGTAGTCGAGGTACGGCGCGCTTGATCGCGTGCCGCGGGGGGCAGCGCGCGACGCCGTCGCCATCGTGACGAGTTGCTCGCGGTGCGCGTCAGAACCGGATCGTCGCGTAGGCGCTGTGAAACGGTCCCGGTTCTGCAGCGCATCATTCCGTGCAGCGCTGCGAACTGGTGCAGACTGCAAAAACTTGTCTGCGCTGCGCTCCATGCTGCGCTACGCCCGGGGCACGGGCGCGGATCAATCCGCCTTGGCCACGAATGCGCGCGCCGCGACAATCTCGGGGCGGCCCGGATCGGCGTTCTCGGCCAGCGCCGCGGTGCCGGCGTAATGCACGCGCGCCTTGGCGGCGTCTCCCGCCTGCTCCGCCGCCTTGCCGGCGCCGAGCGTGGCGCCGAGCCGATGCGGCTCCTTGTTGAGCGTCGCCTCGAAGGCGGCGAGCGCCTCCTTTGCCATGCCGCGCTCCAGCAGCATCGCGCCGTAGAGCTCGCGCGCCGGGGCGATCGGACCCGGCGTCACCGGCGACTTCTCGGTCTTGTCCTCGGCGTCCACCGCCGCGGTCATCGTCTTGAGCGCCTCGTCGTAGCGGCCTTGCGCGTAGAGCAGCCAGGCGCTGGCGATCTGATGCTGGATATCGACCTGCCCGGCCCAATAGACGTCGTTCGCAGCGCGCAACTTGTCGCGCAGCTCGGCGAGCTTGGCGATGTCGGCGGCAGCGGCATCGGGCGCCCCCGAACGCGCCGCCCCGAGCGCGCGCGCGAAATGGCTGATCGCCATCACGTGCAGGAATTTGCTGGGCCGCACCTCGAGCGCGGCGGCCCCACGCCAATCGCCGCGCTCCACCATGTAGCGCGCCGGCGAGGCCGCGAGGGCGAAGCTCGCGCCCGGCGCATCGCTGGCGCCGGCACGCGCCATCTCGTCGATCACCGCGCGCGCCGCTTTGTCCTGCCCGAGCTGCAGATAGGCGTAGACCAGGTAGTCCTGGCCATGCAGCTGGTCGCCGTATTCCTTGTCGGCCTTGGCCGCGCGCACCGAAGCGAGATTGGCGGCGATCGATTCCTTCCAGTAGCCGACCCGGGTGAAGATGTGGGACGGCATGTGCTGGGCATGCGGCGCCGACGGCGCGATCTTGGAATAGCGAGTGGCGGCGTCCAGACCCTTCGCGGCGATCGGCGGATAGTCGTAGGAGTGGATCAGGTAGTGCGCGACGCCGGGATGCTGCGGCTGGCGCTTGAAAATCTCTTCCAGGATTGCCGCCGCCTTGAGCTGGTTGGCATAGGTCTTGTCGGCCGGCGAGGCGCCGACGTCGAGGGCGAGCGCGTAGTAGATTTGCGCCTCGTCGTCCTGCGGATAGTGCTGCGCGAGCGTCTCCATCGCCTTGAGATAGGCCTGCACGCGGGTGCGATGATCGAGCTTGTCGTAGTCGGTGTAGAACGCCACCAGCGCGGCGATGAATTCGTTCTCGCGCGCCGTCTTGGCCCCGATGGCCTTGGCCTTGTCGAGCGCCGCGCGCCCCTGCGCCAAATTGGCCGCGGGCGGAACCCCGAACGGATTGAGCAGCAGGCTCTGCGCAATCCCCCAATAGGCGATCGCACATTCGGGGTCGGCCTTGAGCGCGTCCTCGAAGATCTCCCTGGAGGCGCGGTACCAGAACGAGTGCTGGTAGCGCATGCCGCGGTCGAACCGGCGCTGCGCCACCTCGTTGCAGGAGGTTTCGAAATGGACGGCGCCGAGCCGCTGCTCGGCCGCCTCCTGGGCCGGGGCCGACGGCGCGATGGCGGCCGTGAGCATGACGGCGGCCGCTGCGGCAAGAGCTGACCTGATCACGATCGCTTCCCTTTTGTGAATGGCAACCAGCACGATTGAAATTTTGGCAAGCCTAGCAAAGGCGCGGCGCGGCGGCAATTTGGCTGGTGTCGCTGGTATCCGTCCGCGAATTGAGCTTGTGACAGCGATCTGCTACAGCGCGGCTCGTCGGCATCGACGTTGCAGGCCCGCCCATGCTTCCGCGCTACACCCGGCCTGAAATGGCCGCGATCTGGGACCCGCAGACGCGCTATCGCATCTGGTTCGAGATCGAGGCGCACGCCGCCGACGCGATGGCCGAGCTCGGCATCATTCCGAAGGCCGCGGCCGCGACGATCTGGGCCAAGGGCAAGGACGCCACCTTCGACGTCGCGCGCATCGACGCCATCGAGCGCGAGGTCAAGCACGACGTGATCGCCTTCCTCACCCACCTCGCCGAGATCGTGGGGCCGCAGGCGCGCTTCGTGCACCAAGGCATGACCTCCTCCGACGTGCTCGACACCTGCCTCAACGTGCAGCTCGTGCGCGCCGCCGATCTGCTCATCGCCGACGTCGACGCGCTGCTCGTCGCGCTCAAGCGGCGCGCCTTCGAGCACAAGCACACGCCCACCATCGGGCGCTCCCACGGCATCCATGCCGAGCCCACCACCTTCGGCCTCAAGCTCGCCCAGGCCTATGCCGAGTTCGCGCGCGCCAAGGCGCGCATGGCCAACGCGCGAGCGGAGGTGGGAACGTGTGCCATCTCC
>DATBKV010000132.1:0-1627 GCA_036555745.1 Xanthobacteraceae bacterium
CTCAAGCTGATGCAGGACGTCGACGCTATCGCCGCCGATTGCCACGACCTCGTCGCCCGCCACGGGCTCGACCCAGAGACGACTCGGGCCGCAATCAAAGCCATGCTCGACGAGCAACCGCTGCCGCTGCGGGGCGCTGCAGAGTGACGGCAGCAGCCGTCATGCCCGCGAAAGCGGGCATCCAGTAATCACTGCCGCCCAAGGGTGGTAGGACCGCGCACCCCACGAGCGCTGGTGTTTATTGGATCGCCCGCTCCGCGGGCGACGACACCACCGATGAATGCGGACTGGCGACGCAACCGGAGCTTATCTTTACGAGCAGCAGCGGCCCGTCATCGCGAGCGCGACGCGCTCCTCCTCGCTCAGCCGCTCGTGTGCGTGATCGTGTGCGTGCACGTGGGCGGCCGCGGGCGCCGGCACGCCGGTATCGGCGATCGGCTCGTCCTCCGGCAGTCCCTGCCGGCGCATCTCGGCGCGCCGCGCCGCGCTCGCCGCCGCGTCGATCCTGTCGCTGCCAGGCTCGAACACCGCGCCGTAGTATTTTTCCGCTGCGGATTTGCTGACGTAGCCGCAGCGCACGTCGCGCGCGAGGCCATCGAGGTCGCGCTCGAGCGGCGAGCCAAAGCCGCCGCCGCCGCCCGAGCGCAGGATGTAGGCATCGCCCGCGTGCAGCACCTGATTGAGCGCCTTGCCGTTATGGAAACGCTGCTCCTCGGCGGCCCCGAAGCGGTGGATCGCCACCGAATTGCCGAGGCCGCTAAGGCCGCCTTCGAGCCCCCACGGTTTGCATTTCACCCGGTCCATCTGCGAGTTGAAGCGGATGTCGTGGCGCGCCTGCACCACCTGCTCGCAGCCGAGCCCGCCGCGGAATTTTCCGGCGCCGCCGGAATCCGGACGCAGCGCATAGCGCTCGACCAGCAGCGGATACTTCGCCTCGACCTGCTCGGAGGGGCCGTTATGGGTGTCGCCATCGTTCATGGCGATGGTGGCGTTGCGCCCGTCGCTGTCGTGCTTGGCGCCCCAGCCCCCGCCGATCAGGCCGCCGAGATAGATGTAGAAGCTGTCGTCCTTGGGCCGGCGGCCATTGACCCGGCCGACCACCAGGTCGGCGTGATGCCCGGCGATGATGCGGTCGGGAATGACGGGAGCGAGCGCCTTGAAGATGGTGTCGATTACGGTCATCGGATAGGTCATCCACATGCGCATGGCGGCGGGCTTGAGCGCGCTGACCACGCGCCCCGGCGGCAGCACGATGTCGAGCGCGCGGAACTGTCCGTCGTTGATGGGCAGATCGAGCGCCGAGGTCAGGCATTTGAACGCCACCTGGCAGCAGGAGCGCCCCGCGGTCTCGCCGGAATTGTAGAAGCCGGCGACCTGCTTGGAGACATCGGTAAGATCGACCTTCATGCGGTCGTCCGCGATCTCCACCCGAACCAGGATCGGCACCCGCTCGCCGATCCGCACCCCGTCGTCGTCCATGAACGACTCGGCCTCGTACACGCCGTCTGGAATCTCGCGCACGCGCGCGCGCGTTCGCGCCTCGCTGTGATCCATGATCGTCGCGATGCCGCCGATGACGGCATCACAGCCGTATTTCCCGATCATCTCGAGGAAGCGCCGCTCGCCG
>DATBKV010000133.1:0-9219 GCA_036555745.1 Xanthobacteraceae bacterium
CGCGCGACGAGGTCGGCGAGCGAGCGCACGCCGGGCGCCGGGTTGACCACGAACACGTTGGGCGGACCGCCGATATAGGCGATGTGGGTGAAGTCCTTGAGCGGGTCGAAGCCGGGGTTGGGGCTCACCACCGGCGCGATCACGTGATAGGCCGTACTCGAGGTGGTGAGCGTATAGCCGTCGGGCGCCGCCTGCGCGGTGGCGGCGGTGCCGATCAGGCCGCCGGCACCGGCGCGGTTCTCCACGAAGCAGCGCTCGTGCAAGGCCTCGCTGAAATGCTCGCACAGCAGGCGCGCGAACATGTCGGCCGCGCCGCCTGGGGTCGAGGGCGCGATGATGCGGATCGGCCGCGCCGGCCAGTCGTCGGCTGCCGCCGAGGCGAGGCCGAGGCAGATGAAGACAAACGCGACAGCGAGACGCTTCATGTCGAGATATCGAGGTGGCGGGCTTGAGCAATCGCGGCGCCGATGATGCGAGCTTTGTGGAGCTCTCGCAAGTGCCGGCACCTGCGCTGTGATGCCCGCGCAAGCGGCATCCAGTAATCACAGAGCCCGGTTATTGGGCGCATCAGCAGCGCACTCGCATTGCGGTGATTACTGGATCATCCGCTTGCGCGGATGATGACAGCGGAGGGCAGCAGGCGCGACTGGTGAAGCCGCACATGACGAGGGCCCGTTGCGGGGACGTTTGATTTCCGCTTAGCTAACGGCGCCGACGCGCAGCGTCGGCGTGTTTTCGCGGGGGCCGCGCATGGATGCGGATTTGGTCGCCGATGCCAGCGACGAGGTCGAGCTCAAGGGCTCCGCCATCGTTGCCGCGATCAAGGCGAGCGGCGTCGAGTTCGTGCTCTCGGTGCCCGACATCGTGACCAGCGGCGGCCTGCTGCGCCCGATCGCGCGCGATCCCGATTTCAAGCTGATCCGCGTCTGCAAGGAGGACGAGTGCATCGGCATCGCGTCCGGCCTCTATTACTGCGGCAAGCGCGCGCTGACGCTGATCCAGCACACCGGCTTTCTCGATTCCATCAACGCCATTCGCGGGGTCGCGGTCGAATACGCCCAGCCGATCTGCATGATGATCGGCCTGCTTCAGCACGATCCCGCCAAGGCGCCACGGCAATCGCCGCGCTACGGTGTGCGCATCGTCGAGCCGATCCTCGATGCCATGGGTATCCCGCACCATCTGATCAGTGCGGAGGCCGACGTGGCGAAAATCCGGCCGGCGATCGAGGAGGCCTATGCCCGCTCGTTCCCGGTCGCGCTGCTGGTCGGGCGGAGGCCGTCGACGTCATGATGAAGCGCGACCAATGCTTCCGCGCGCTGGCGCGCCACGTCGGCGACGAGATCGTGGTGTCGACCTACAGCTCCGCGGTCGACTGGCTCGAGCTCGGCGAGCGCACGCTCAACTACTTCTCCGTGGGCGCGATGGGGCTCGATTCCTCGCACGCGCTCGGGCTGGCGCTGGGGCGTCCCAACCGGCGCATCGTCTGCCTGCAGGGCGACGGCAGCCTGTTGATGAATCTCGGAAGCCTGGTGACCATCGCCGCGGCGGCGCCGAAGAACCTGGTCCACTTCGTGGTGCAGAACGGAACCTACGAGGCCAACGGCGGCCACCCGATTCCCAACACCGCGGCCGACTTCGCCGCCATGGCGCGCGCGGCCGGCTATGCGCACGTGCACGATTTTTCCGAGCTCGCCAATTTCGAGCAGCAGGCCGGCCACGTGCTCAAGCAGGAGGGGCCGGTGTTCGCGACCTTGCGCGTGGAGCGCTCGCAGCCGCTGACCTACGACTACCCCAAGCTCTACGACCCGGCGCGGCGCGAGGCGATCCGCGCCGCGCTGCGGCAAGGGCCGTAAGCGCTGCACTCTGAAGTGTCATCACCCGCGAAGGCGGGTGATCCAGTATTCCAGAGGCGGTTCGACAGGAATGATTTCCCGCCCCACCCGCCCGCTTCCAGTCCGCGTCAATTGACGCAGTTTTGTGGATTACCGGATTCCGGCTCTCGCTCGCTTCGCTCGCTCGGCCGGAATGACAGCGGGGCCTGGTGATTACGGCTGGGCAATTTGCGGATAAAGCTCATCCCATTGGCGCTGCGGCAGCAGCCGTAAGCGCTGCACTCTGGAGTGTCATCACCCGCGAAGGCGGGTGATCCAGTATTCCAGAGACGGTTCGACAGGAATGACTTCCCGCCTCATACGACCGTCCCCACCCGCCCGCTTTCCGGTCCGCGCAAATTGATACAGTCCTGTGGTTACTGGATTCCGGCTCTCGCTCGCTTCGCTCGCTCGGCCGGAATGACAGCGCATTACGGCTGGGCAATTTGCGGATAAAGATCATCCCAATTTGGATTCAACTCTTCAATGAGTCGGATCTTCCATACCCGATGCCATTTCTTTAGACGTTTCTCGCGGAGAATCGCAGCCTCAATTTCACTGTATTGTTCAAAGTAGACCAGCCGATGGATGCGGTACTTTTTCGTGAAGCCGTCTGCGAGCCCCATCCTGTGCTCGTAGACTCGCCGAACCAGATTGTTGGTCACTCCAATGTAAAGCGTGCCGCCGATTGCACTGGCGAGAATGTAAACCCAGTAGCACCTTTCGATAGCCATGGTCATTCGGCGGTGGCTACTGCATGCCCGCTTCCCCATAAGCGCTAATTCAAGCGGAAAGCAACAATCTCTCCAATGTCATGCCCGCGAAGGCGGGCATCCAGTAACCGGCAAACCTGCAATTGAGACTGAAGGAGAGTGCAAAAGATCCGCCTGTGATTACTGGATCGTCCGCCTTCGCGGACGATGACGCCCGAGCGGACTTTTAAGTTAGCGCGCATGCGCTTTCGCGGGCGCGACGACGACATCTGTGATGGCGGCAAACGATCGCATCTAACCTGCGGCGGCTTGGCTCGCCGGCTCCGGCACCGCCAGCCGGTAGCCGACGCCGAGCTCGGTCAGCAAGATGCGCGGCTGGGTCGGATCGGCCTCGATCTTCTGCCGGAGCTTGCGCACGAAAATGCGCAGATAGTGGGTGTCGTGCAGGTGCGGCGAGCCCCACACCTCCTTGAGCAGAAACTGGTGGGTGACGACGTTGCCGGCGTGCTGCGCCAAAAGCTGCAGCAGCCGGTATTCCTTCGGGGTGAGCATCACCCGCGCGCCGTTGATGGTGACGATGCGGGCGGCCAGATCGATCGCGAGCGGCCCCACCTTGACCACCGGCTCGCCGGTCGACACGCGCACGTGGCGGCGCATGGCGGCGTGCGCCCGCGCCAACAGCTCGGCCATGCCGAACGGCTTGACCACGTAGTCGTCGGCGCCGCGCTCCAGCAGGCGGACCTTCTCGGCCTCGTTCGAGCGCACCGACAGCACGATGATCGGCACGCTCGACCAGGCCCGCAGCCGGTCGAGCACCTCCGAGCCGTCCATGTCGGGCAAGCCGAGATCGAGGATCACGAGATCAGGCGGCTTGAGCGTGGCCCAGCGCAGTGCCTCGGCGCCGGTCTCGGCGTCCTGCACGAGGAAGCCGTCGAGTTCGAGGCCGGCGCGCAGGAAGCGGCGGATTTGGACCTCATCATCGATGACGAGAACGACGGGATTGGCTTCAGTCATCGGGACCGACCTCGGGTTCGCTTGCGGGCGTGGCAAACGGCAGATGAATCGACACGGTGGTGCCCTGATCGGCGCCCGCGCTCAGGGCCTGGATCTTGCCGCCGTTGGCGCTGACAAAGGCCTTGGCGATCCACAAGCCGAGGCCGGAGCCCGAGGTCGTGGCTGCGAGCCGCGGCCCGCGGAAGAAGCGCTCGCCGATCTGTGCGCTCTCCTTCGCGGTCAGCCCGGCGCCCTCGTCGTGCACGGAGAGCACGACGTCATGGCCGTTGCGCTTGGCGGCGATGGTGATGGGCGAGCCGGCGGGCGAATACTTGGCGGCGTTGTCGACGACCTGCACGAAAGCCTGCTCGACCAGGACCGGATCGACGTAGATGAACGGCAGGTTCGAATCCATGTCGAGGGAAACGGGGTGGCCGGACAGCCGCCGGCGGCGCCGTTCGAGCGCGGAATTGACGATGTCCTGCGGCTCGATCCACTCCTGCCGCGGCCGGACCTGCTCGCGGCTGATGCGGGTGGCGTCGAGCAGGTTCTGGATATCGTTGTTGAGGCGTTCCGCCTCGTCGCGCACCACGCCGGCGAGCGAGTTGAGCCGCTCGTCCTTGGCGACCGCCGGCGACTTGCTGAGCACGGTGGCGGCGCCCAGGATCGACGCCAGCGGCGTGCGCAACTCGTGCGAAACGGAGCCGATCAGCGCTTCCCGCAATAGCTCGGTCTCCGAGCGCATCCTCGCCTCGTTCAGCACGCGCGCGACGCCGAGCCGCTCGAGCGTGGCGGCGGCATCCGCCAGCACGTCGTCGACCCGCTGGCGCACCTCGTCGAGCGCACCAGCCGGGATGCTGCCGAGATCGATGGCGATGACGCCGAAATCCGCGTTCTGCTGGGACACGCGCCGCACCAGCCAGATATCGCCGCCGGGGTCGTCCACGGTGGTCGCGGGCGTGCGACCGGCCTGGAGGTCCGCGATCGCGGCATGCACGCGCTGTGGCAGCGCGTCCTGATCAGGATTGAGTCCCTGCGTTTGACGCGTTTTCTGCGGCGAACCGGTTCCCATTTCGCCGGAAAGCGCCATGGCATCGCCGGCGCCGAACAGCACCACCTTGCGCTGCACGAGGTTGGCGAGATGCTCCTCGATCGCGAGATAGATGTCGGCGGCCGACGACGTTGTCGCCAGCCGGCGCGAGAAGGCATAGAGGTCGCCCATCTCCTTCTCGCGCTTGCGCGCGATCTCGGTCTGCTTCTTCATCGAGATGGCGAGATGGCTGGTCACCAAAGCGACCACCATGAACAGCACCAGATTGAGAATCTCGTTGGGCCGGGAAAGGTAATAGCTGTAATAGGGCGAGAAGAAGAAGTATCCCGACCACAGCACGCCGGCGATCGCCGCGACCAGGGCCGGCACCAGGCCGAGATGCCAGCCCGCCAGCAGCACCGGCAGCAGGTAGATCACCGAGCCGCGCCGCACGTCGAGCGTCTGGATCAGACCATAGGCGACGAGCGTGGTCGCGGCGACCATCACCAGGGCGATGGCGCTGCCGCGCAACTCGCGACGAACCGCATCCATAGCGGCCACGGCTAGCTCTCCTGCGCCGGCCCGAGCGCGACGTGCCCCGGGGCACAAGATAATACGTCCGCCGCCGCTCGGTTAGCCCCGTCGCTCTCGACGGTTAAGGCGCTTGCGGCCTCCCCGGAACGGGCGGGTCGGGCCCAGGCGGCGCGTTCCTTGTCTGGCGGCGCCGGCGCAATATGCTGGTTGCTCGGACAGGCGGTGGGAAGCGCCGCAGCAGCGAAATGAACAAGCGGCCGGCGCAGGCTCGTGCCTGCCGCACCCGCCCGCAGTCACGTCAGGAGGTCGCCATGGTCGGCAACGCTGGAAGCTTGCGCGGCGCAATCGCCGCCGTGTCGGTGCTGGCGGCGACGGGAGGAAGCGCAATGGCAGGATCGCTCGGAGGACCGCTGGAGCTCGCGGACGAAGGCAGTTTCTTCGTCAACGGCGAGACCGCCAGGTCGAGCCATCCAGGCACCTCGGCCTTCAGCGCGCCGCAGCCCGGCACCATCACCGTCAAGCAGATGTACGTGCAGTACCGCATCCCGACGACGGTCGGCGGACCGGCGATCGTGATGGTGCACGGCTCCGGCCATACCGGCGCCACCTACGAGACCACGCCGGACGGGCGCGAAGGCTGGGCCACCTATTTCGCGCGCAAGGGCTTCCCGGTCTACGTGGTCGACCATTCCGGGCGCGGGCGCTCGGGCTTCGATCCGACCGCCATCAACCGCGCCCGCGCCGAATCGAACGCGGCCGGGCTGCCCGACCTCCAAATCGCGCCGCGCGAGCGCGCCTGGTACTTCTTCCGCATCGGCGCGGCCTATCCGACGCCATTCCCGGGCTCGCAGTTTCCGGTCGAGGCCTTCGACCAGTACGCCGCCCAGCTCGTCCCCAACACCGAGGCGACGCTGCCCGGCGGCGGCGCCAATACCGTGCAGGCGCTCGGCAAGCTGCTCGATCGCATCGGACCCGCGGTGGTGATGGTGCACTCGCAATCCGGCGCCTACGGCATGGACCTCGTGCGCGCCCGCGCGAGCAAGATGCTCGCCCTGGTCAGCATCGAGGGCAGCTGCGCGCCGGTCGGCGCCGACGAGGTGGTGAAGATTTTTGCACGCGTTCCGCTGTTGTCGGTGTGGGGCGACAACAGCGACGGCGCGCCCGGGCCGAACGGCAACGAACGCCGCAACGGCTGCATCGCCACGGCCAAGGCGATCAACTCGGTGGGCGGCGCCGGCAAGTTTTTGCTGCTGCCCGAGGCCGGCCACAAGGGCAACAGCCACATGCTGATGATGGACAAGAACAACCTCGCAATCGCCGACCTGATCATCGCCTGGCTGCGCGACAACGCGCCGGGGAGGTGAATCGGCGATACCCGGGCGCGTGCCCGGCCAAGCGAGCGCCCCGCTCTGCGGGGATGCGCGGAATTCACGCGCGAGCGCGAGCCGGGGCCCAGGGCCACATCACCTTGATGCGCGCAGGCGCTTGCTGAGAGCAGCCGGCCAGCGCGCATGGCCCTGGGTCCCGGGTCTCGCTGCGCTCGCCCGGGACAGGCGAGAGGGGAACCTTCCGACTAGCCCACCAGCTTGCGCACGAGGTCGAAGGCGATCACGAACAACAGCGCGGTGTAGACCCGGTGCAGCCATGTCTCGCCCAGCCGGCGGCCCGCACGCACGCCGACCGGCGCCGCGAGCAGAATGGTTGGCATCATCGCCGCGAACACCGCGAGATCGACATAGCCGAGCGAGTATGCCGGCAGGTCGCGGACCTGCCAGCCATTGGCGATTGCACCGATGGTGGCGACGCTGCCTGTCACTATTCCGGTTGCCGAGGCGGTGGCAATGGCGCTCTGAAGCCGCACGCTGAACGCCTGCAGCGCTGGCGTGGTGATCGCGCCACCGCCGGTTCCGGTCATGGCCGCGACGATGCCGATGGCCGCGGCCACGGCGAGCTTGACCACGCCCTGCGGGGCGGCGGCTGCGACCTTCAGGCGATCCTTGAGGAAGCCCTCGTAGACGCCGATCGCAACCATGAACGCGGCGAAGATCGCCTGCAGGCTCTCGGTCGAGACGAAGGGCAGCAACGCGATGCCGATCAACACGCCGGCGAAGATGCCGGCGGCCCAGGTGCGGAAGAACGCGAGGTCGAGATTGCCGAGCGCGAGCTGCTTGCGGGTCGAGGCCAGCGCGCTCGGCAGCACCAGCGCGATCGAGGTCCCGACCGCGACGTGCATCAGCACCGGATGCGGAACCCCGAACAGGGGCAGGAGATAGACAAACAGCGGCACCCGCACGATGCCGCCGCCGACGCCGAACAGGCCCGACACGAACCCCGACCCGAGCCCGGCCAGCGCGAACACGAGGATGCGCTGCACAAGTTCTTCCATTCTCAGCGCCCCGACGTCACATCGCTCTCGGCTCGCGTGTCGATCGACAGCCGCAGCCGCCACGCGCATCCGCGGATGCGCGCAAGCAGGCGTGGCGCGGCCCCAAAGGACGAATGTCATCCGCCTATCGTAGGCTTTATTCTACGCGACTCAGCGCTTTCCGCAATGCAGCGACCAATTTGGAGAACTCAGCGTTGGTATTGGTCTTGCGCAATTCCCTGGTGTTGCAGCCGGGAGCAAACAATGAGGCGCGAAAACTCGGTCCCATTTCCAACTGAACGCCCTGACCGCCCGCGGTTTTGTTGCAGATGTTGGCGGGATCACTTCCATCCAGTCCCGGGTTGGTAGCAAGAAGCGCGGGTATCCCTGCTGCCGTCAGTTCCTCCAGCACGATGCTCTTCAGCTCCGCATCGCGCCCCCCGATCTGGTTGCTTCCGCCAGCATCCGAATCACTGAAGCCGTGCAACGAAATGCAACGCCTCGCATTGCGAACCAGCTCCAATGCAATCGGATCATCGTAATTGGTCGAGGTGACGTGCAGGTCGTTGTTGCCGGACTTCAGCAGACCTTCAAAAATCCAAAAGTCATGGAATCCACGGCCGTCGCCGGCTTGCGCGAACGTGGCAGGGTCGTAGCCTGCAACCGCGAGAGCGATTTCGCTCGTTCCGCCCTCGATGCCCCCGCCATGGATGGCGACGACGGTTTTCTCAGTCTCCGGATTATCGGTAGCTTGCGCTTCCACGAGCTGAATCCATTCGTGCCGCTTCCAGCGCTTGCCGTAAGTAGTTCCCTCCACATTCACTGGATCGGCGTAGAGTGCCGTCATCGACGGATATTTGTCGGGCATAGCATTTCTCCTACGAGAGCTATCACCGGATCTTTGCGAGAGAAGATCAGGAGGCAGCGGCTTGAGCTTGCGCTCCGGCCCCCTCGACTGCGTCGAGGAATCTTACACCGAGGATGATTTTCGGCAACCGAGCGTGGCTGCGCTGCCTGCCGTCAAATTCAATCGGTCAAGAGGTTTGAGCATCTTGCATGGAGCAGAGAGTGCAGCATAGAGTGAGGAAACCGCTCCAAAATAGATCCTGCAGCTGACAGATACGCGGGACGGAGCAGTGCCGCACAAAGCACTTGGACATGGCATCCCGCTACCTAGGCCAAAAACGGCGGGGAGCTTTACACGAGATCCGTTTCCAACGCGTCGATGCGACCAAGTACGTCCCGGGTCACTAGGCAATCGCCGTCTTGCGGCCCTTGAGGCCGAGATCAACGGAAGGAGGCTAAGATGAGCGCCACGAATATGCCGGGGTTCACCGCTGACCAGTCACTGCACCCAGCGCGCGGCCACTATCGCAGCGGCAGGCCGTCCTCGTCGCGCTCAAACCTCGTGATCCCGGCGATTCCGGCATGCCGGAACTGCGACTGGATCCTCGACCAGTGCGAGCGCCACGGCTGGCGTCCGCGCGCGCTATGCAACGCGTGCCTGTTCGGTAACTGCTACGAGGATCCGCCGATGCCCGATCCGTTCCCGGATCCATTCGGGGTGCCCCGCTTCTAGCAAGCACCGCCGACGGCTCTCACATTGCCCGGCGCCAAACGGTGTCCAGAATGTCACGCAGCTGCCATGATGGTGGCGCGCCTGGAGCTAACGGGCGCGCAATTGAGGTCGGGGGAGATCAGCGCGAATGG
>DATBKV010000134.1:0-24489 GCA_036555745.1 Xanthobacteraceae bacterium
TCGGGATCGGTGACGCCGGCGAGCGCATCGAGAAACAGCGCCTGCGCCTCGACGTGCACGAGCGGAATGTTGTAGCTGTCGCGGAACAGCGCCACCACCTTCTCGCCCTCGGCGAGCCGCAACAGGCCGTGGTCGACGAACACGCAGGTGAGCTGCTCGCCCACCGCCTCGTGGATCAGCACCGCGGCCACGGCGGAGTCGACCCCACCGGAGAGCCCGCAGATCACGCGGCCCTTGCCGACCTGCGCGCGGATCTTCTCGATCGCCTCGGCCTTGAAGGCGCGCATGGTCCAGTCGCCCTTGCAGCCGGCGATCTTGCGCACGAAGTTGCGCAGGAGCGCGGCGCCGTGCGGCGTGTGTATCACTTCGAGGTGGAACTGGGTGGCGTAGAAGGCGCGCCGCTCGTCCGCGATCATGGCGATCGGGGCGTTGGGCGAGGTGCCGACCACGCGGAAACCCTCCGGCAGCCGCGTCACGCGGTCGCCGTGGCTCATCCATACGGGATAACGCTCGCCTTTGCGCCACACGCCCTCGAACAGCGGCGTCTCCTCGGTGACCAGCACCTCGGCGCGGCCGAACTCGCGGTGGTGCCCGCCCTCGACTGTGCCGCCGAGCTGCTGCGCCATCGCCTGCTCGCCGTAGCAGATGCCGAGCACCGGCACGCCGGCGGCGTAGATGGCGGGCGGCGCCAGCGGCGCGTCCTTATCGAGCACGGAGGCAGGGCCGCCGGAGAGGATCACGCCCTTCGGCCGCATCGCGGCGAACGCATCCCCGGCCTTCAGGTACGGCACGATCTCGCAATAGACCTTCTCCTCGCGCACGCGCCGGGCGATCAGCTGGGTGACCTGCGAGCCGAAATCGACGATCAAAATCTTGTCGTGTCCGGCGGGCCGGTCGGCGCCGGCGCCGCGGGCGGGCAAGGAATCGAGGAGGGTCATTTGCCGACTATGTGCGGCCGGCGGCGCATGGGGTCAAGGCGGGCGGCAGCCACTCATCACAGGGTTTGCAGCGATCCGCGCGCCGCTATCCCAATGTCACTGCCCCCCGGGCGGCGGGTTCATCCACGTGAGCTTGGGCAAGCGCGAACAGTCCGGCGACGGCGGAATCGCGCACCCGCCGCGGGGCGGCCATGGCGCCCTCCGGGTTGAGGCAGGCGCGAAAAGCTCGCGGGCGCCCGCCACCTCGATACCCGGTGGCGCGGCGCCCGAGCCGTGTGATCTGCTTTTTTAACTCTTTGCGGACAGAGCTTTTGACCGACAGAAGCCGCCCGGGGCTTGTTCAGATGCGCTGGAAGACCTCAGTGCCGCGCACCCGGACCGGGCGCCCATTCGGACCAGCGTAGGTAGCGATCCATCTCGTGGCGACGGTGGCAGGGCCAATGAAGCGTCCACTCCCGACCGTGGTCACGCGGCAATCCGTCGTCCAGTTTCGCGAGGTCTGAAAGACGACGCGCGGGCCACGAACCTGTCCTACAGCCTGATAGGGGACCGCCGGGCACGGGCCGGTCGGCGGGCTGATGAGGATTCCGGAGAAACTTCCGGTCGCCGGATCGACCGCCAGGATCTTCAGCAGCGAGCCCCGCTGACCCTGCCAAACCGAGGGAAACAGGGTCTGGGCCGAAGCTGTGGCAACGGACGCCAAAAGAACAAACAGAGCCGTGATGATACGGTACATATCCTTCTCCAGATGGTGGTGGGCTTGCCTCAATTGCGTCGCGCCGCGGCCCCAAATTCCGCAGCTTCGCGAGATTGTCAACCGCTGATCAGGGGCCGCCAGCGTCGCGGGCGCCCCGTCATCGGTCGACAATGAGTGTTCGTCGCAACTCACGCACGTCAGGTTCACCCGACCCGCGCTCATTTCGAGTCCCGATCTCGGGTAAACCGAGATGGGGGCGCGCTGCCGAGGACGAGGGTTGCCCTCGGCCCGCGACCCCTATCCGACTGTGTGTCCCGGATGCGGTGCAGCGCGCAGCCCTTGCGGAGCGGTGCAGCGCTGATCCGGGACCGCCAACAACGCCGTTGCTGGTGACGGCCTCACGAGCTTTGCTGTTCGGAGCCGTCCCGGGTCTGCAGCGCATCACTTCGTGCTGCGCGGCGCCCGGGACACCAGCGCGTGCCTGACCACGAATAGCGCAGCGTGCCGGTGCCGACTGTGTGTCCCGGATGCGGTGCAGCGCGCAGCCCTTGCGGAGCGGTGCACCGCTGATCCGGGACCGCCGACAACGCCGTTGCTGGTGACGGCCTCGCGAGCTTTGGTGTTCGGAGC
The DNA here is from genome assembly GCA_036555745.1 of Xanthobacteraceae bacterium. Taxonomy (GTDB): domain Bacteria; phylum Pseudomonadota; class Alphaproteobacteria; order Rhizobiales; family Xanthobacteraceae; genus VAZQ01. The sequence continues at coordinate 2,266 of DATBKV010000134.1, forward strand.
GGTCCCGGGTCTGCAGCGCATCACTTCGTGCTGCGCGGCGCCCGGGACGCGGGATGGCCGGCTAGCCCTTGAGTTGCTTGTTGCACTCGCTGTAGTAGCCGCCGCCCTTCTGGATCCATTTCAGGCCGCCGTTGCCATTGCTGGCCTTGTTGGCGTTGTACTGATCGAGGCACGTGTGCATGCGCGCTTTGCCCGCGGACTCCTTCGAGTACTTTGGTGATACCGCGCTCGGGAACACCGCGTTCCCATTCCCTCGCGTCGCTGCGGGTGCCGCTGCCGGAGCCGCTGCCGGAGTCGTCGCGGGCGCGGCCGCAGCCTCAGCGCCGCACTGCGACTTGCGGAAATCGCGCCAAGTCTGCCCGCCGAGCGTACCGCCGGATTTGGCGGCTTGGTACTTGGCGCTGCACTCCTTCATCGTGAGCGCCTGTGCCGGCTGCCACGCGGCGACGATGATCGCGCCCGCCAGCACCAACGGGCCTGCGGAGCCCGCAATCGCATGGATTTTCATAATAACCTCCTCGGATCTCAGCGAACGATGTCCTCTCCCCAGAGCCTTTATGTGCCACCCGATACAGCGGGTGGATACCCGACGGTAGCCCATTTCCCACCAGGCTGCATGCAATGATCGGACGTCGCCGGCGCGCGCATCCCGATTGATTTGAATCGGGATGCGCTTTCGATTCTTTGGTTTGCGCATGTCCTTATCGGAAAACCGGTTCCCACTTTTCCGGGACATGCGCTAGGCCCTGAGACTGTCCGGCACCTTGCCGCCGCTCTCGGCCAGCTTCACCATCACCTGCTTGTGCAGCCAGACGTTCATCTCCGCCGAGCCGTCCAGCGCCCCGGTGTAGCCGAGCTCCTGCGCCAACTGCTTGCGCGCACCGAGCCCGCTGTCGAGCTTCAACAGCTTCATCAGGTCGACGATCGATCGCCTCCAATCGAGGTCCTCGCGTTGCTCGGCGGCGAGCTTCTGGAGGATCGCCTCGACGTCGGCGCGCGAGATCGGCTTTGCCGCCGCGGCGCCGGCAGGCGCGGTGGACGCGGTTTTCCCCGGCGAGGCCGATGTCCCCCCTGCTGCCGACGGAGCCCCGGAAGGCGCTGCCGGCGACGACCCCGCCTGCCCGGTCACGCTCGCCGCGTGCTTGGATCCAAAAATGGCTGACACGATGCTCCCGAAGACGCTCATTTCCTCCTCCGTCTTTATTGCCGCTGCATCTCCCGCGGATTTCCCCGCAGGTTCTGTCGGCTTCCCGAATGCTTTTGAGCCCCGCGACGCGAATATTGCAAGAATCGCCCGACTCCCTTGATCTGCCGCGGCCGCGCCGACCATGTGTCGGAACAGACCTTTCAAGTCTCTCGCTTCAAAGCCAATTTGGTCGCCGGTTATCGACCATCACGCGCGCAACGAGTCAGCATGGCTGACACACATTTCGTCTGCCCCTCACGCCCTTGTGATGAAGCTCGCGCCGTCATGACGGCAAGCTTTCGATGCTTGCCTAGCTGTAACGCCGCGCCTCGCGTGCGAGCTCCACTCGGCACGTCAGCGCGCATGACGAAGGGGCGGACCATGCGTCTCGATGAATTGCCGCGCAGCGAGAATGTCGAGGACCGGCGGGGCGAGGACATCGGCGCCGGCGGCGGCATGCGCATTCCCGGCGGCCGTGGCGGCCTCGGCATCGGCACCATCATCATCCTCGTGCTGCTCGGCTATTGGCTGGGGATCGATCCGAGCCTGCTGATCAACGGCGCCGGGATGTTGACGGGCGACGACAGCGCGCAACAGGAGCAGCAATCGCGTGACACCAGCACCCGTGACGCTCAGACCGGCGCGCCCACGGATCAGATGGGGCAATTCGTGGCCGCCGTGCTCGGCGGCACCGAAGCCCAGTGGCAGAAGATCTTCGCGCAATACGGCAAGACCTACGAGCCGCCGAAACTCGTCATGTTCTCGGGCGCGACCCGATCGGCCTGCGGGTTTGCGCAATCCGCCATGGGACCGTTCTATTGCCCGAACGATCACAAGGTCTATCTCGACACCTCGTTCTTTCAGGATCTCGAGCGCCGCTTCCAGGCTTGCGACGCCGGCAGCAAGGCCTGCAAATTCTCGCAGGCCTACGTGATCGCGCACGAGGTCGGCCATCACGTGCAGAACCTGCTCGGCATCCTGCCGAAAGTGCAGGCAAAGCAGCGCGGCATGGACAAGGTCGAGGCCAACCAGCTCCAGGTGCGGGTGGAGCTGCAAGCCGACTGCCTCGCCGGCGTGTGGGCACATCACTCTGAGCAAGACTGGAAATTCATCGAGCCCGGCGACGTGGAAGCGGCGATGCAGACGGCGGCGGCGATCGGGGACGACCGCCTGCAGCGGCGCACGCAAGGCTACGTGGTGCCCGACGCATTCACGCACGGCTCCTCGCAGCAGCGCACGCGCTGGTTCACCGCCGGACTCGGCTCGGGCAAGCTTGAGAGCTGCGACACGTTCAACGCGGCGCAGCTCTGAAGCGGCGCAATCATGAGGGAGGGAGGCGACCCGTGACCAACATCATCTGGATCATCATCATCGGCTTCATCGCCGGCATCATCGCCCGCTTCCTGTCGCCAGGCCCGAACAACCCTTCGGGCTTCATCCTCACGACTTTGCTCGGGATCGCCGGCGCCTTCGTCGCCACCTTCATCGGCCAGACCATCGGCTGGTATCGGCTCGACCAGGGCGCCGGGCTGATCGGCGCGACGGTCGGCGCGCTGATCGTGCTGTTCATATGGAACCGGCTCCTGGTTCATCACATTGTAGGTGATCCGGGCACGCGACCGTAGGGATGGCAAGAGCGAGGCGCCGCGTGCGCGGCGGCGCATGCGATTGCAGCGCGGAGCCGCGATGCGGAGCGCAAGTCGTCAGAGCAGCAAGCCGGGGGCGGACAACCAGGAGGCAGATATGGGACTGAGCGATATTCTCACCGGCATGATGAATGGCCCCCACGGGCAACGCCAACCCAGCAGTGGAGGCAGAAGCGGCGGCATGTCCCCGCTGGTGATGGCGCTGCTGGGACTGCTCGCCTACAAGGCGCTCAAGGGTCGCGGCGGCCAGGCCGCCAGTCCGGCAGGTACGGGCCAGCCGGCGCGCGTGCCGCCCGGCAGCGCCGCCGGCACCGGTGGCCCGGGCGGCGGACTGGGCGACATCCTCGGCGGGTTGCTGGGCGCAAGGCCGGCCGGCACCACGCCCAGCGCGGCGCCCGGCGCGTCGCCTGCCGGCGGCAGCCTCAACGATCTCATCCCGGGCGGACTGGGCGGTCTGCTCGGCGGCGCCGCCGCCGGCTCGGTGCTGAGCGAGGGCCTCAACAATCTGATCAAGGGATTCCAGGAGAGCGGCCACGGCACGGTCGCGCAATCCTGGGTCGGCAGCGGCCCGAACCAGGAGATTGGGCACAACGACCTGGCCAATGCGCTCGGCAGCGACACCATCGACACGCTGAGCCGGCACACCGGCATGGAGCGCGGCGATCTCCTCGACATGCTGCGGCAGCAGCTGCCGGAGTTCGTCGATCAGCTGACGCCGCAGGGGCGAGTGCCGACCGAGCAGGAAGCCTCGCGCATGGTGTGAAGGCGGCCGACAGCTCGTCTCATTCCCGCCGCACCAGCATCGCCACGTAGAACCCGTCGGTGTCGGTGCGGCGCGGCGTCATCAGCAGCCCTTCCTCCGAGATGAGCACGGCGCGCCGGAAGAGATAGGCGCGCTCGCCGAGCGCGTTCGCGACTTCCGCCGGCGGCACGATCGCAAAATCGGATTGCCCCGCGAGAAACGCACGTACCTGATCGCCGTTCTCCTCCGCCAGCAGCGAGCAGGTGACGTAGGCGATGCGGCCGCCGGCCTTCACCAGCGCGGCCGCGCGCGCGAGCGCCGCCGCCTGCTCGTTCTGCCGCAACGCGAGCGCGCCCGGGCGCACCCGCCATTTGGCGTCGGGATTGCGGCGCCAGGTGCCGATGCCGGTGCAGGGCGCATCGATCAGCACGAGGTCGGCGCGGCCGGCAAGATCGGCGAGCTCGGTGCCGGCGGCCTTCGGCGTGCGCACCTGCACGTTGCGCGCGCTGGCGCGCGCGAGCCGCGCGTGGATCGGCGCGAGCCGGCGCTTGTCGGTGTCGGTGGCGTAGAGCTGCCCGTGGTTCCCCATCATGGCGGCGAGCGCGAGCGTCTTGCCGCCGGCGCCGGCGCACAGATCGATGACCTGCTCGCCCGGCCTGGCGCCGGCGAGCAGCGCCGCTACCTGCGAGCCCTCGTCCTGCACCTCCACCATGCCCTTGAGGAAGGCGGGCTCCGCGTGAATGGGCGGGCTCTTGGCGTCGGCGGTGAGCGCGATGCGCAAGCCGAGCGGGGACCAGCGGGTCGGCAGCGGAGCGAGCTCGGCAAGGGCGGCGCCCGCCTGCTCGCGCGTGCCCTTGATCAGGTTGACGCGCAGGTCGAGCGGCGCGCGGCCGGCGAGCGCCGCGCCCTCGGCGGCGCGCTCCTCGCCGAACACGCGGGCGAGGTAAGGATCGAGCCATTCCGGATAGTCGCCGGCGACCCAGGGCGGCGCGCCGCCGAGGTCGGCGGCCGCGAGGCGCGTGCGCTCCTGCGCGCTCAGCGGCGCGGACGCAAAGCGAGAGCCGTCGGCGAGACGCGCGATCGCATCGGCATCGAGCTCGCGCTCGAGGCGGAGCATTCCGAGCACGATCGCGCGCGGCGTATCCTCGCCCATGACATGGACGCTCGAAGCGCGCCGGCGCAGGGCGTCGTAGGCGAGCCCGGCGATCGCCGCGCGATCGCCCGACCCGGCGAAGCGATGGGCTAGTCCCCAGTCCTTGAGCGCGTCGGCGGCCGGCCGCCGGCGCGCCTCGATGTCGGCGATGACCTCGATGGCGGCGGACAGGCGGCCAGCGGGCGTCACGGCAGCCCGAGCAGCAGGCGAATCATGAAGATCGCCCACATCAGCGCGAGCACCAGCGCGCCAATGCCGAAGATGGGCCCGCGCCGGCCCACGTCGTTGTCGGTGACGTGGATATAGGCATGGACGAGGCGCAGCGCGACGAAGATCCACGCCATGATCACGAACAGAAAATCGGCATGACGAGTGATCCAGGCGAGGATCGTCAGCACGTAGAAGAGCACCGGCAGCTCGAGCTGGTTCTGATAGGCGTTGCCGAATTGCGCGGTGCGCGCCGGCCAGCCGTGCTCGCGCAGCGCGATGTCGCGCGGGGCAACCGCGCCGGTCTTGAGCGCACGGGTGCGCAGATAGCCGGTGCTAAACAGCAGCACGAAGGTCAGCGCGACCTCGACGAACAGCGGAAGCAGTACGGCCTGGATCGTCATGCGGTTTGCTCATCCGTGCTGCAGATACAGAACAGCCGAAGTCGAATAGCTCCGACTTCGCTGGGGCGGGATTAGCCACGCGAGGGGTAGTTCGGGCTCTCTCGCGTGATGGTGACGTCGTGCACGTGACTCTCGCGCATGCCGGCGGCGGAGACCCGCACGAATTCGGCCTTCGCGTGCAGCTCCTGCAGGTTCTTCGCGCCCACATAGCCCATGGCCGCGCGCAGGCCGCCGGTGAGCTGATGCACCACGGTTGCGACCGCGCCCTTGTAGGGCACCTGGCCTTCGACCCCTTCGGGCACGAGCTTGAGCGTGTCCTTGATGTCCTGCTGGAAGTAGCGGTCGGCCGAGCCGCGCGCCATGGCGCCGACCGAGCCCATGCCGCGATAGGTCTTGTACGAGCGGCCCTGATAGAGAAACACCTCGCCCGGCGTCTCGTCGGTACCGGCGAGCAGCGAGCCGACCATGGCGCAGTCGGCGCCCGCCGCCAGCGCCTTGGCGAGGTCGCCGGAATACTTGATGCCGCCGTCGGCGATCACCGGGGTCGCGCTTTTGCGCGCGACCTCGACCGCGTCCATGATGGCGGTGAGCTGCGGCACGCCGACGCCGGCGACGATGCGGGTGGTGCAGATCGAGCCCGGACCGATGCCGACCTTGATGGCGTCGGCGCCGGCGTCGATCAGCGCCTTGGCGCCCTCGACCGTGGCGATGTTGCCGGCCACTACCTGTACCGCATTCGACAGCCGCTTGATCCGGGTGACGGCCTCCAGTACCGAGCGCGAATGGCCGTGCGCAGTATCGACCACCACCAGGTCGACGCCCGCCTCGATCAGCCGCTCGGTGCGGTGAAATCCCTTGTCGCCGATCGTGGTGGCGGCGGCGACGCGCAGCCGTCCCTGCTCGTCCTTGCAGGCATGCGGATTGGCGACCGCCTTCTCGATGTCCTTGACCGTGATCAGGCCGACGCAGCGATAGCGATCATCGACCACCAGCAGCTTCTCGATGCGGTGCTGATGCAGGAGACGCTTGGCCTCGGCCTGCCCGACGCCCTCGCGCACGGTGACGAGCCGCTCCCTGGTCATCAGCTCGGCCACCTTCTGGCGCGGATCGGTGGCGAAGCGCACGTCGCGATTGGTGAGAATGCCGACGAGCTTGCCGGCGCGTCCGTTGCCGGCGCCCTCCACCACCGGGATGCCGGAAATGCCGTGGTCCTGCATCAGCGCGAGTGCATCGGCGAGCGTGGCGTCGGGGGCGATGGTGACGGGATTCACCACCATGCCGGACTCGAATTTCTTGACCTGGCGGACCTGCGCGGCCTGCGCCTCCGGATCCAAATTGCGGTGGATGACGCCGAGCCCGCCGGCCTGCGCCATGGCGATCGCCATCTTCGCCTCGGTCACGGTGTCCATGGCCGAGGCCACGACCGGAATGTTGAGCGGGATTTCGCGCGTGATGCGGGTGCGGATGTCCGCGTCGGAGGGCAGGAGTTCGGACAGGCCGGGCTTGAGCAGGACGTCGTCGAAAGTGAGCGCTTCGCGCAGGCTTCCGTTGGCTCGCTGATCCATCGCCACTCCAATAGCCCGCCCGGCGGGCTCGTTCGGCAGCGCCGTCGAGACCGGGGATGGCGCCCGCGGTGCGGCGAAACCGTGGTCTCGCCCGCGACTCGACGGCCCGTTTTGGGTTGGCGCCGGTCGTTAGCACGGCGCGCGAGCGAATCCTAGCACCTCGGCGCTGGAACTTGCGTGCTATGTAAGGTTGTGGAAGCCGCCGGACAATGCCGGCGGCTCCGCGGCTGCGGCGACTCTGCTAGCCTGCTCCGGTAGTTGCCCCGGCGAAATTTCGTCTTAGGTCCCATCCCGCATGCTGGCACACCGCATCGTGCCGCTGATCGTGGCGGTCGCCCTGTTCATGGAGAACATGGACTCGACCGTCATCGCCACCTCGCTGCCGGCGATCGCCGCCGATATCGGCACCAGCCCGCTCGCGCTCAAGCTCGCGGTCACCTCCTACCTGCTCTCGCTCGCGGTGTTCATCCCGGTGAGCGGCTGGACCGCCGACCGCTTCGGCGCGCGCACGGTGTTCCGCACCGCGATCGGCGTGTTCATGCTCGGCTCGATCGGCTGCGCGCTCTCCGGAACGCTGCCCGAGTTCGTGGTCGCGCGCATCGTCCAGGGCATGGGCGGCGCGATGATGACGCCGGTGGCGCGCCTCATTCTAGTGCGCAGCGTCGACCGGCGCGAGCTGATCAACGCCATGGTCTGGGTCACGCTGCCGGCGCTGGTCGGGCCGCTGATCGGTCCGGCGCTCGGCGGCTTCATCACCACGTACATTTCCTGGCACTGGATTTTCCTCATCAACATCCCGATGGGTCTCGCCGGCATCGTGCTGGCCACGCTGTTCATCGAGGACGTGCGGGCCGAGACACCCGATCCGTTCGATCCGCTCGGCGCGGTGCTGGCCGGGATCGGCATCGGCGGGCTCGCCTTCGGCGGCTCGCTGCTCGGGCTCAACTTTCTTCCCACCGGGGTGGTGCTCGCGCTCATCGCGGTCGGGGCGGTCGCCGCCTATGCCTATGTCCGGCACGCCCGGCGCACGCCGGCGCCGGTGCTCGACCTCGCACTGCTGAAGATCCCGACCATGCGCGCCGCCATTCTCGGCGGCTTCATATACCGCTCGGGCATCGGCGCGATGCCGTTCCTGCTCCCGCTCCTGCTGCAGCTCGGCTTCGGCCTCACCCCGTTCCAGTCGGGGCTGATCACGCTCTCCAACGTCGTCGGCGCCATGGGCATGAAGACGGTGATCCCGATCATCCTGCGCCGGCTCGGATTTCGCCGCGTGCTGATGATCAACGCCCTGGTCAGCGCCACGCTGGTCGCGGCCTGCGCGACGTTCCGCCCGGGCGTGTCGTTCGCCTGGATCGTGGGCGTGCTGATCGTCGGCGGCTTCTTCCGCTCGCTCGAGTTCACCAGCCTCAACACCATCGCCTATGCCGATGTCGACAACCGGCGCATGAGCCGCGCGACCTCGCTGGTCGGGGTCACCCAGCAGGTCTCGATCTCGGTCGGAGTGGCGATCGGCGCGCTCGCAGTCGACCTGACCCTGTGGGCGCGCGGCCAGTCCGCGATCACCGCCGCCGCCGACTTCCAGCCGGCCTTTGTGGCCATTGCTGTCATCGCTGCCTGCGCCGTCTTCGTGTTCATGGCGATGCCGGCGGAGGCCGGGGCCGAGCTGGCGCGGCGTCCGACCGCGCGCGCGGCGGGCGCGACCGAAGCCACGGATCAGCGCATGGGGTGACTATTCTTGTCCCGGATGCGCTGCAGCGCGGAGCGCTGCTGCGCTAATCCGGGACCGTTTGAGACTCTCGGTGCCCGGAACGGTCCCGGGTCTGCAGCGCACCGCCGAGCCCCCAGGCCCACCCAAAGCGTGGACCCGAGGGCGCTGCGCTGCGCCCGGGACACGAAAGCCATGTCTCAGGCCCGCCCGCGAAAGCCCGTCGCCAGCAGGTAGAGCTCCGCCGACTCGGCCCGGCTCGCCGCCGGCTTCACGTGCTTCACAACCGCGAAATCACGCTTGAGTGCGGCAAGCAGGGTAACTTCGGTGCCGCCCTGCAGCACCTTGCACAGGAAAGCGCCGCCGGGGGCGAGCACGTCCCGGGCGAAGCCCGCCGCGGCTTCGGCGAGCGCCATGATCTTGAGATGGTCGGTCTTGCGGTGGCCGGTCGCGTTCGCCGCCATGTCGGAGAGCACGACGTCGGCCGGCCCGCCCAGCCGCGCCTTGATCGCATCGGCGGCGCTGGCATCGAGAAAATCGAGCCGCACGAACTCGACGCCGGGTATCGGGGCCATGTCGAGAACGTCGGCGGCGACCACCTTGCCCTGCGCGCCGACGCGCCGGGCGACAACCTGGCTCCAGCCTCCGGGCGCGGCGCCGAGATCGACCACGCGCGCACCGCGCCGCAGCAGGCGGTGCTTGTCGTCGAGCTCGATCAGCTTGTAGGCGGCGCGCGCGCGCAAGCCTTCACGCCTGGCGCGCGCCACGTAGGGATCGTTGAGCTGCCGTTCCAGCCATTGCCGGGAGGAGGGCGAGCGGCCCTTGCCCGCCTTGACCCGCACCTTGAGCGGGCGCCTGCCGTCGCCGGCACTCACGGAGCGCTCGCGTCGCGACCCCACACCCCGTCCTGGCGCATCATCTGCACCAGCATGCCCTCGCGCAGGCCGCGGTCCGCGACCCGCAGCCGCTCGCAGGGGAAGGCGCGGCGGATGGCGTCGAGAATGGCGCAGCCGGCGAGCACGAGGTCGGCGCGCTCGGGGCCGATGCATGCATTGGCGACGCGGTCCTCGTAACTCCACTTGAGCAGGCGCTCGATCACGCGCGTCACCTGGTGGTCCAGCATCCAGCAGCCGTCGACGCGCCGCCGCTCGTAGCGGCTGAGCTCGAGATGGACGCCGGCGATGGTCGTCACCGTGCCGGAGGTGCCGAGTAGATGCAGCTCGCCGGAGCCGAGACCGCCATGTTCGGCCACGAAGTTCTCCACCGGAGCTGCGACCTCCGCGATCATCGTTGCATAGGTTTCGGGGGTGACGAGCTGACCGCCATGACGCTCGGCCAGCGTTACCACGCCGACCGGCAGCGAGACCCAGGCCTTGATCTTCGGCAGCGGCGGCCCGCGCCCCGCGGGCGGCGAGCGCTCGAGCCGCACCAGCTCCGAGGAGCCGCCGCCGATGTCGAACAGCAGCACGCCGTCGGCGTCAGGATCGATCAGCGGCGTGCAGCCGGTGGCAGCCAGGGTCGCCTCGGTCTCGCGATCGATGATCTCGAGCTCGAGCCCGACCTGCGCGGCGATGGAGGCGCGGAATTCGTCACCATTCTGCGCCGCCCGGCAGGCCTCGGTCGCGATCAGCCGCGCCCGCGTCACGCCGCGCCGGCGCATCTTGTCGCGGCAGACCGCGAGCGCTTCGACCGCGCGGCCGATCGCCGCCTCGCTGATGCGGCCCGATCTCGCGACCCCCTCGCCCAGCCGGATGATGCGCGAGAACGCATCGACGACGCGGAAGCTGTCGCCCGCCGGACGCGCGATCAAGAGCCGGCAATTGTTGGTGCCGAGGTCGAGCGCGGCGTAGGTCGGGCCGCCATGATCGGCCTCCTCCCGCACGGCGCCGTTATGCCGATAGCCATAGGGTGACCGCCGGCCCCGCCGGGGCCGTGGCCGCGACGCCCGATCGTAGTCAGGGTCGAGGCCGCCGGTCGCCCGGCCCTCGTCCTTCATCGAATTCCTTCCTGCCGCCCCGAAGCCTCCGGGCTCGACGGCAGCGGCCGTGTCCAACCCGAGATCAAGGGAAGTGTAACACGCAGACGCCTCGCGCAACAGATGCGCGTCGGATGCATGACGGCGGTGGCTCGCCTTGTCGAAGGCGTCCGCCTCCGTTATCTCAGCCTCGATTCGCGCCACCCGCCTGGCACCGACCCCCGCCGGCGGGCGTGCTGATTCCTAGAACTTCGCCTGCGGCCGGCCGGCTTGCAGGCGCTCTCTTGATCGGGACCCCGCTTGATGAACCTGCAGAACGACCCGCACAGCTTCGCCGTGATGAAATTCGGCATCGGCCAGCCGGTGCCGCGCAGCGAGGACCCCGTGCTGGTGCGCGGTCAGGGCCGCTATACCGACGACGTCCGGCTCGAGGGCGAGGCGCATGCGGTCATGGTGCGCAGCCGCGTCGCGCACGGCGTGATCAAGCGGATCGACACGAGGGCGGCGCGCGCCATGCCGGGGGTGCTCGCGGTCTATACCGCCGCCGATCTCGCCCAATACGGCCCGCTCAAATGCATCGTGCCGTTCAAGAACCGCGATGGCACGCCGATGCGGCAACCGCCGCGCCCGGCGCTTGCGAGCGACAAGGTGCGGTTCGTCGGCGACCCCGTCGCCTGCGTGATCGCCGAGACGCCGCTGCAGGCCAAGGACGCCGCCGACGCGGTCGAGGTCGAAATCGATACGCTGCCCGCCGTGGTGCGGCCGCGGGAGGCGGCGCAACCGGGCGCGCCGCTCCTGCACGAGGAGGCGCCGGGCAATGTCGCGCTCGACTACCATTTCGGCAACAGCGAGCAAGTGGCGGCGGCCTTTGCCAAGGCCGCGCACGTCACAACACTGAAGCTCGTCAACAGCCGCGTGGTGGTAAACGCGATGGAGCCGCGCGCCGCGATCGGGGCCTATGACGGCGCGAGCGGGCGCTTCACGCTGCACGCGCCCTCGCAGGGCGTGTTCGGGCTGCGCGGCAACATGGCCGAAATCCTCAAGGTCGAGCCCAAAAACCTGCGCGTGCTGACCGGCCATGTCGGCGGCTCGTTCGGAATGAAGTCAGCGCCGTTTCCGGAATATGTCTGCGTCCTGCATGGCGCGCGCGCGCTTGGGCGTCCGGTCAAATGGACCGACGAGCGCTCGGGCAGCTTCGTCTCCGATAGCCACGGCCGCGACCACGAGCTCACCGCCGAGCTCGCGCTCGACGCGGACGGAAACTTCCTGGCCGTGCGCATCAGCAATTTCGGCAACATGGGCGGCTTCCTCTCGCAGGTCGCGCCGATGCCCTCGACCATCAACACCGTGAAGAACGTGCAGGGCGTCTACCGCACGCCGTTGATCGAGGTCTCCACCAAGTGCGTGTTCACCAACACCTCGCACGTGTCGGCCTACCGCGGCGCCGGACGGCCCGAGGGCAACTACTATATGGAGCGGCTGATCGACGCCGCCGCCGCCGAGATGGGGATTGACCGGCTGGAGCTGCGCCGGCGCAACCAGATCCGGCCGCGCGAAATCCCGATCAAGGTGGCGTCGGGCAGTAACTACGACAGCGGCGACTTCCCGGGCGTGCTCAAGCACGCACTCGAGGCCGCCGACGTCAAAGGCTTCGCGCGCCGGAAGCGCGAGAGCCGCAAGCGCGGCAGGGTGCGCGGGCTCGGGATCGGCAGCTTCCTCGAGGTCACCGCGCCGCCGAGCAAGGAAATGGGCGGCATCCGCTTCGAAGCCGATGGAACCGTCACCATCATCACCGGCACGCTCGACTACGGCCAGGGTCACGCCGCGCCGTTCGCGCAGGTGCTCAGCGACAAGCTCGGCGTCCCGTTCGAGCTCATCCGCCTGCTGCAGGGCGACAGCGACGAGCTGCTCGCCGGCGGCGGCACCGGCGGATCGAAATCGATCATGCACAGCGGCACCGCCATCGTCGAAGCCGCGGCGAAAGTGATCGAGCAGGGCAAGCAGATCGCATCCCACGTGCTGGAGGCCTCGGTCGCCGATATCGAGTTCGCGCAGGGCCGCTTCGTGATCGCCGGCACCGACCGCGCGATCGGGATCATGGAGCTCGCCGACAAGCTGCGCGCAGGCCTCAATCTGCCGGACGGCGTGCCGTCGAGCCTCGACGTGCGCCACGTCAGCGATGGCCCCGGCGCCTCCACCTATCCCAACGGCTGCCACGTCTGCGAGGTCGAGCTCGATCCCGACACCGGCGTGATCGAGGTGGTGAAGTATTGCTCGGTCAACGATTTCGGCACCGTGGTCAACCCGCTGATCGTGGAAGGCCAGCTGCATGGCGGCGTCGTGCAGGGCATCGGGCAAGCGCTAATGGAGATGACGGCGTACGACGCCCACGGGCAGCTCCTTACCGGCTCGTTCATGGACTATGCGCTACCGCGCGCGGGCGATACGCCGGAGCTCGGCGTGATCCACCATCCGGTGCCGGCGACCACGAACGTGCTCGGCGTCAAGGGCTGCGGCGAGGCCGGCTGCGCCGGCTCGCTCACCTCGGTGATGAACGCGGTCGCCGACGCGCTCTCCGAGTTCGGAATCCGCCACCTGGACATGCCGGCGACCCCCTACCGGGTCTGGCGCGCGATTGCGGACGCGCGCGCGGCGCGCGCGGCCTGAGCACCGCGTTGCACCGCCGCAAACATCACCGAACATGACGCCGGCGACCGAGTTCCTCCTTCCCACGCGCGCGAGCGAGACCAGGCTCGTGGGCGGCGTGTGCCTCGCGCATTTGGTCAGCCACTATTACATGGTGCTGCTCGCGCCGCTGTTCGTCTTCATCAAGACCGACTACGGCGTGAGCTATACCGAACTCAGCCTTGCGCTCACCGCCTTCAACGTGGTCTCGGCGGTGCTGCAGACGCCGATCGGCTTCTTCGTCGATCGCACCGGGGCACGCATCAATCTGATCGGCGGCCTACTGCTGGGCTCGACCGCCGTGGCGGTGGCCGGGCTCGTGGATTCGTTCTGGGTATTCATCGCGATGTTCGCCGTGATGGGTCTCGCCAATACGGTCTATCATCCCTCCGACTACACCTTGCTCTCCGAGCACGTGCCCGCGCAGCGCATCACCCAGGCGTTCTCCTTCCATACCTGCTCCGGCATGATCGGCTCGGCCATCGCCCCGGTCACGCTGCTGTTCCTGCAGAGCCTGGTGGGATGGCGCGGCGCGTTCGTGTGCTCGGCCGGGCTCGGGCTGACTGCTGCCGTCATTCTGGCGTTGCAGGGCGAGCCGCCCGCACGCCGCACCGCGCCTGTGTCGAAGCCCCGCCATGCGGCCGCAGACCAGCCCGCCGACCGCGGCCTGAAGCTGCTGTTGTCGCCGCCGATCCTGCTCAATCTCGTGTTCTTCATCGTGCTGTCGATGGTGGGCGGCGGGCTCAACCAATATCTGGTGGTCGGACTAGGCGCGCTCTACGGCACCCCGCCCGCGCTCGCCAACACCGCGCTCACCGGTCTGCTCGCCATGAGCGCGATCGGGGTGCTGGCGGGCGGAGCGCTCGCGAGTCGTACCGCCCATCACAACATCGTCGCGTCGGCCGGATTGCTGGTAACCGGCGGCGTCAGCACGCTGATCGCCTTCGTCGATCCCGGCGCGCTCCTGCTGGTCCTGATCGTCTCGCTGGGCGGCTTTGCCAGCGGCACGAGCATGCCATCGCGCGACATGATCGTGCGCTCGGTCACGCCGCCCGGCTCGTTCGGCAAGGTGTTCGGCTTCGTGACCACCGGCTTCCACATCGGCGGCATAGTGGCGCCTTTGATCTTTGCGCAGTTCCTCGACCACGGCCATCCGCGCGCGGTGTTTCTGTACGTCGCGGCCTGCGCGCTGGTGGCGGTCGCCACCGTCGCCTTCGGCATGTCGGGGCGACGCACGGCTTGAGCCGTGGGCGACGCAGTGGCCCGCGCCCGTGCTGGTGGTTTTCCGGTAAAATGACGAAAGATGCCGCAATCAGGGAGCCTGCAATGCCGGCCCAGCCGCCGCGAGCGTATGCCCGTCTTGCCACGAGCGCGGCCGCGCTCGCCGCCTGCCTCTTGGCCGCGCCGGCAACGGCGGCGGATTTTTATGCCGGCAAGACCATCGAGTTCCTCATCGGCGGCGACGTCGGCGGCGGCTACGACATCTATGCCCGCGCGATCGCACGCCATCTCGCGCGCTTCATCCCGGGCAATCCGACGGTCGTGCCGAAGAACCAGCCCGGCGCCGGCAGCGGGCGCGCGGCCTCCGTGCTCTACAGCGTCGCTCCCAAGGACGGCTCCGTGATCGGCGCGGTGTTTCCCGGCGCCATCATGGGCCCGCTGCTCGATGACCGCGCGCAGGCGCTGTACGATCCGACCAAGTTCCAGTATCTCGGCAGCGGCGACGACGCGACGCGCGTCTGCATCACGTACGCGAATTCCAAGACCAAGCGCTTCGAGGACGCGCTCGAGCGCAAGACCATCATGGGCGCGAGCGCGGCCGGCGGCTCGACCCGCGATTACGTCAACATGCACAGGAAGACGACGGGCGCGATGTTCGAGCTAGTGGCCGGCTACAAGGGCACCGCCGACATCTTTCTGGCCATGGAGCGCGGCGAGGTCGACGGCATGTGCGGGCTCGACTGGGCGAGCCTGAAATCGCAGCGCCCGGGCTGGCTGCGCGACAAGTCCGTCAACATCCTGGTGCAGGTCGGCCTGGAGCCGGACCCCGAGCTGAACGATCTGGGCGTTCCGCCGATCTGGAAATTCGTCGCCAGCGAGGACGACAGGAAGGCGGTCGCGCTGGTGGTCGGGCAGCAGGTCTTCGGCCGGCCCTATCTCGCGCCGCCGGGGGTGGCGGCCGAGCCGCTCGCGATCCTGCGCGCGGCATTCACCGCGACCATGCACGACAAGGACTTTCTCGCCGACGCCGAGCGCACCCGCATCGACGTGGTGGCGACCACCGGCGAAAAGGTGCAACAGCTGGTGCAGCAGCTCTACGCCACGCCGAAAGCCACCGTCGAGCGCGCGAAGGACCTGGTCAAGCCGTAAGACGCGTCGCTGCGGAGGTCTGCATCTCGCGCCGCAACACTCTTACCCTCCCCCCGTGCGAAAGAGAGTGGCAAGCGCGGCGCAGACAAGTCTATGCAGCCTGCGCAAACTTGACTGCGTGCGCAGCGAAGGCAAGCGAGCCCGGCGAGAAGCCTTTCGCAACAAATCTCGAGGCCAGCCCCCGCACCCGCCCTCGCTTCGCTCGGGCACCCTCTCCGGCGAGGGGAGACGGTTTCATCGCTACATAAACACTAGAGTGGAAACGCTCTAGTTGCAGCGCCTCATCGCTTCGGCAGGAATTGCTCGGTATAGAGCTTGGTCGGATCGGGCTCCTGCGGCAGCAGCTGCAGCTCCACATAGGATTTGGCAAGCGTCGCCAGCGCGCTGCGGTCGAACCGGCCGTCATCGGAGAACATCGGCATCAGCTCGTCGTAAACCCGCGCCGTGATGTCGGCATCCTTGTTGGTGACCTCCTGCGCGATCGCCACGGTCTCCGCCTTGTTCTTGCGCATGAAGGCGATGGTCTCGAACCATCCCCGCAAAAAGCCGCGCACCGCCTCGGGCCGCTCCGCGATCAGCTTGTCGGTGGCGAAGATGACGTGGATGTGGAAGTCCTTGATGTCGGTGAAGCGGACCAGGATGCGCCCCTCGCCGCGCTTCTCAAGCTCGAAAGCGTTGCCGATGTCCATGATCGCGCCGTCGATGTCGCCGCGCTTGAGCGCCGCGATCTGTCCGGGCATCGCCCCCATCGGTGCGATGTCGATGCCTTTCGGCCCCCAGCCCTGACGCCGCGCGGTCTCGCTCACCAGCCAGTAGGTGAGCGAGCCCGCGGTCGACACGCTGATCTTCTTGCCCTTGAGGTCGGCCACGCTCTTGGGCCCGTCGGGCCGCACCACGATCGCGAGCAGCAGCGGCGGCCCGGCCATGGCGGCGACCGCCTTGATCGGCGAGCCCTTGACGATGAACGCCATCGCCGGGCCGGAGCCGAGCGCGATGTCGAGGCTGTCCGACGCCATCGCCTGCTGCATGCGCGCGTCACCGGCAAACGCGATCGACTCGATCTCGAGCCCGTTCTTGGCGAAGAAGCCTTTGCGCATGCCGATGTCGAGCGGCACGAACGAGAATGCCTCGGGCACCGCCTTGCCGACGCGCAGCTTCTCGAGCGCATAGGCGGGCGCGGCAAGGCTCGTCGTCGCGATCGCGAGCGCGAACGCCGCCGCAATCGTTGGGATCAGTGGGCGCAACGGCGCGTTGCTCGGCATGGCGCTTCTCCCGGGTCAGGACAGTTTTCTGTTGATGAGGCGTTCGGCATTGCCGGCGAAGATCTTGCGCCGGTCGTTGTCCGGGATGTCGAGCCGGCGGATGGTGTCGATGGTCGGGGCGATCGGGCCGAGCGGGGTATCGGTCGCGAACACCACGTGGTCGGCGCCGAAGAACTCGAGCCCGCAGCGCACCGCCTGGATGCCGCCGCCGAACAGCGCGGTATCGCCGTAGAAGTCGTGCAGATAATCGAGATGCGGCCGCTTCAGCGAGGGCAGGACCTTGGAATAGTCCTCGTCGCTGGTGCGGCTGCCCAGGACCTCGAGGCCCGGACCGATGCGTCCGTCGTAATAAGGGATCATGCCGCCGAGGTGGTGGGTGATGATCTTGAGCCTGGGATAGCGGTCGAGCAGGCCGTTGAACACCATGCGCACCATGGCCACCGAGGTGTCGTAGGGCCAGCCGAAGCACCACCACATCTCGAAGCGCGACTTTTGCTCCGCCGGATAGTCCGGCATGCTCGCGGTGCGCGCCGGGTGCAGCCAGACCGGCAGATCGAGCTCCGCCATCGCGGCGAAAATCGGCTCGAAGGCGGGATCGTCGAGCGGCCGCCCCGCGACGTTGGTGAAGACCTGAACGCCGGCGGCGCCGAGCTCCTTGACCGCGCGCCGCGCCTCCGCGACCGAGCCCGCCACGTCGGTGAGCGAGAGCGCAGCGACGAACGAAGTAAAGCGCCGCGGGTGGCGCGCGCACAGCTCCGCCATGGCGTCATTGCCGATCCGCGCCAGCTCGAGGCCGACCGCGCCGGGAGCGAAGTCCTCGATCGGAGGATTCGGCAACGAGATGATCTGGCGATAGTCGCCGAACTCGTCCATCTCGCGGAAACGCGCGTCGAGGTCGAACAGCTTTTTGACGCCGCGCAGCCGCGCCGCGATGTTGCCGAGCCGCGGCGCGATCCTGTTCATCTCCTGGAAGAATTTCTCCGGAGCGATGTGGCAGTAGATGTCGACGATGGTATCGCTGGGCATCGCGGTCGCTCTCTAGTCCGCCTCATCCTGAGGAGCGCGCCGGTCGCGCGCGTTGGTCAAACTCGCAAGGGCGTGCGCGCGTCTCGAAGGATGAGGCGGCCCGAGGCCTCATGCTTCGAGACGCATCGCAGCGCGTTCGTACTCGTGGGCCCGATGGTATCTGCCTCGCGCTGCGATGCTCCTCAGCATGAGGGCCAACGATGTCGGTCGCCGCGCTCGGCACCCCATCAGAACTTCGTCCGGTCCGCGCCTTTGAGGCCGAGCATCGCGCGCGCCTCCTTCGGGCTGGCGACCTCGTAGCCGAGCTCCTCGATCAGGCGCCGGATCTTGGCGACCTGCTCGGCGTTGCTCTTGGCGAGCTTGCCGCGACCGATATAGAGGCTGTCCTCCAGGCCCACGCGCACATTGCCGCCCATCATCACCGCCTGCGCGGCGAACGGCATCTGGAAGCGCCCGGCCCCCAGCACAGACCACTGATAGTCGTCGCCGAACAGTTTGTCGGCGGTGCGCTTCATGAAGAGGAGGTTCTCCATGTCGGCGCCGATGCCGCCGAGGATGCCGAAGATGAGCTGCAGGAAGATCGGCGGCTTGAACCAGCCTTTGTCGACGCCGTGCGCGAGATTGTAGAGGTGGCCGACATCGTAGCATTCGTGCTCGAACTTGGTGCCATGCCCCTCGCCCATCAGCTTCGAGATCTTCTCGATATCGGCGAAGGTGTTGCGGAAGATGGTCTCGTTGGTACCGAGCAGATACGGCTCTTCCCAGCCGTGCTTCCAGGTCTTGTAGCGCGCGGCCATGGGATAGAGCGCGAAATTCATCGAGCCCATGTTGAGCGAGCACATCTCCGGCGAGAACTTCATCACGCCCGCGAGCCGCTCCTCCACCGGCATGGTCGGCGATCCGCCGGTGGTGATGTTCACCACGGCGTCGGTCGCCTGCTTGATGCGCGGCAGAAACTGCGTGAACACCGCGGGATCGCCGGTCGGCCGCCCGTCCGCGGGGTTGCGCGCGTGCAGGTGCAGGATCGCGGCGCCGGCCTCGGCCGCGGCGATCGCCTGCCCCGCGATCTCATCGGGTGTGACCGGCAAGGCCTCCGACATGGTCGGGGTGTGGATTGCGCCGGTCACGGCGCAGGTGATGATGACCTTGTCGGATTTGGCGGCCATGGCGCTCTCCCGGGGATGTTCATGGTCAAGGCTCAGGTTGTGCGGGCATCCGGCGCAAAGCGCAAGCGCCGCTCGAGCGGCAAGAGCTGCCAGCCGAAGCGTCCGGCGAGAAAGCCCCAGATACCATTCGGCGCCAGCAGCATCACCGCGATGGCGACGGCGCCCAGCATCAGCAGATAGACGCTGCCGAGATCGGCCAGCGTCTCTCGCAGCAAAAAGAACACGATCGTGCCGATGATCGGCCCCTCCACCCGTCCGATGCCGCCGATCACGGTGATGAAGATCACGAAGGCGGTCCAGTCGTTGACGCTGAAGGCGGTGTCGGGAGAGATGCGGAGCTTCTGCAGGAAGATCAGCGCGCCGACCATGGCCGTGCCGCCGGCGGTCAGCACATAGACCACGAGCTTGATGCGCATGACATCGACGCCGTTCGAGCGCGCCGCGAGTTCGTTGTCGCGGATCGCGGTGAGCGCGAGCCCGTAGCGCGAGCGCAGGAGCAGCACGATCGCCGCGAGCACGGCCACCACCAGCGCCAGCGCCATCCAGTAGTTCACGAACTCGCGCATCTGCCGGCTGGGCGCCATCGCGATCACGATCCCCGCCGGCAGGCTGATGCCGGAGCCGCCGCCGAGCGCGGAGATCTGCGAGGAGATCAGCCGGAACACCTCGGCCACCACCCAGGTGCCGATGGCGAAGTAGTGGCCGCGCAGCCGGAACATCAGGCCGGCAACCGGCAGCGCCACTACGGCCGCGACGGCGCCGGCGATCGGCACCGCGACGAGCGGATGCACCCCCGCCAGGATGGTCGACGCGAACAGGACGTAGCCGCCGAGCCCGACATAGGCCTGCTGGCCAACCGAGACCAGCCCGGCATAGCCGGCGAGCAGGTTCCACAGGCTCGCGAGCGCCACATAGGCGTAGATTTCGGACAACAGCCGCAGGTCATCGCGACCGCCCCACACCGGAGCCGCCGCGAGCAGCACGAAGCCGATGCCGAACAGCATCACGCCGACGCGACTCGCGCGCGTGGCATGCTCGATACGGAAATGCACGGTCATCCCTGCACTTTCGGAAACAGGCCTTCGGGCCGCACCGCCAGAATGAGCAGAAAGGCGAGGTGGCCGGCGAGCACCTGCCAGCCCGGATCGATCTGCGCGCCGATCGCCTGCGCCACGCCCAGCACGATGCCGCCGGCCAGGGTGCCCCACATGCTGCCGAGCCCGCCGATGATCACGGCCTCGAAGCCGAAGATCAGCCGCGCCGGTCCGATCGCCGGATCGAAATTGGTGCGTACCGCGAGGAAGATGCCCGCCACCGCGATCACCGCGAGCGACAAGGCCATGGCGAGCGCGAACACGTGCCGATTGTCGAGGCCCATCAGCTGCGCCACCGCCTGGTCGTCCGAGGTCGCGCGGAAAGCGCGGCCGAGTGCCGTGCGGTAGAACAGCACTTGCAGGCCGGCGATCACGGCGACGGCGACGGCGAACTGCAGCAGCGGCAGGATTCCGATCCACACACCGGCGCCCAATGGAACCGTCGCAACCTCGATGGCGCCGGCATTGAGCCGGCGGCTATCGGCCGTGAACAGCTCCAACAGCGCGTTCTGGATGATGACGGAAAGCCCGAAGGTGACCAGGAGCGGCGGCAGCACGTCGTCGCCGAGCGTGCGGTTGAGCAGCGCGCGCTGCAGAAGGTATCCGATCGCCGCCATGATCGGGACCACGACGATGATGGCGACGAGCGGGTTGAGCCCGAGCGTCTCGGTCGTCATCAGCGCGATGTAGGCGGCGAGCACGATCAGATCGCCATGGGCGATATTGACGAGCCGCATGACGCCAAAGATCAGGGCAAGCCCGGCCGCAAACATCGCGTAGAGCCCGCCGATCAGCACGCCCTGCACGATGATGTTGATCCATTCCATCGCCGTCTCACGCCCCGAAATAGGCGGCCGAGATCGCCTCGCGCGTCAGGCTCGCGGTCGGACCGGTGAGCGCGACGCGGCCCTCCTGCAGGCAGTAGACGTGCTTGGCGGCCTTGAGCGCCTGCACGATGTCCTGCTCCACGACGATGAGCGAGCTGCCTTCGGCGACGATCGAGGGCAAGCGGGCATAGACCTCGCGCACCACGATCGGGGCGAGCCCGAGGCTGATCTCGTCGCACAGCAGGAGCTTCGGATTGGACATCAGCGCGCGGCCGATGGCAACCATCTGCTGCTGGCCGCCGGACAGCGACGTGCTCGGCGCATGACGGCGCTCGGCCAGTGCGGGGAATAGCTCGTAGATGCGCCTGAGGGTCCACGGCCCGGGGCGGCCGAGCTGACCGCCGATGACGAGATTTTCCTCGACCGAGAGCGAGGGAAACAACCGGCGGCCCTCGGGAACGAGCGCGATGCCGCGGGCAACCACCGCATGCGCCGGCTCGTCGCCGATCGGGGAGCCCGCGAACAGGATGGCGTCACGGCGGGAGCGCATGGCGCCGGCGATGCACTTGAGCAGCGTCGATTTGCCGGCGCCGTTCGCGCCGATGACCGCGACCACCTCTCCCGGCGCGACCTCGAGCGAAACGCCGAACAGCGCCTGGAAGTCGCCGTAGAAGGCGTCGAGCGCGCGCACGGCGAGGAGCGGCTCAGGCATCGGCGGGGATCCCCATGTAGATTTCGCGCACCGCCGAGCTCCCGATCACGGTCTTGGGATCGCCCGCGCCGATGAGGCCTCCGCCGTGCAGCACGACCAGGCGGTCGACGATCGCGATCAGGGCATGGACGATGTGCTCGATCCAGATGATCGAGACCCCGCCGCGGCGAATGTCGCGGATCAGGTCGACCAGCGCCAGGCATTCGTGCTCGGTGAGCCCACCGGCGACCTCGTCCAGCAGCAGCACGCGCGGCGTGGTGGCGAGCGCGCGCGCGAGCTCGAGCCGCTTGCGGTCGAGCAGCGTGAGACTGCCCGCCGGCCGGTTCGCCTTGTCGGCGAGGCCGCATTGTTCCAGCAGCTCGACGCAACGCGGATAGACCTCGCGCTCGGCCCGGCCGCCGCCGAACGCCGCCGCCACCACCAGGTTCTCGAACACGGACATGGCGTTGAACGGCTGCGGGATCTGAAACGAACGCCCGATCCCCATGCGGCAGCGCCG
>DATBKV010000135.1:0-5893 GCA_036555745.1 Xanthobacteraceae bacterium
CGGCCGAAGGGCGGCGGCGCGGGGTAGAGCCGAGGCTCATGCTCGAGGTCTCGAAGATATGCCTTGACGGAGCCGCGGGCTGGCGCCGTCAGTCGATCACTCGCTGAATTCCATTGGAGTGGCACACATGAGCAGCGTCGACAAAGACCAGGTCGAGGAGCGCCTGACCACCGGCATCCTGGGCCAGTGGTACGCGGTGGCGAAGTCGGTGCAGGTCAAGCGCGACAAGCCCCACGCTGTCACGGCGCTGGGGCGGCACCTCGTCCTGTGGCGCGACGGCGCCGGCGCGCTGCATGGTCTGGAGGACTATTGCCCCCACCGCGGCGCCCGGCTCTCGCGGGGCGAGGTCAACGGTGACAACATTTCGTGCCGATATCATGGCGTCACCCTCGACGGCACCGGCACGATCGTGCGCGTGCCGGCCATGCCCGGCTGTCCGCTCGAGGGCCGCAAGGCGGTCGACAGCTACGCCGTGGTCGAGGCCAATGACGCCATCTTCGTCTATTTCCCGAGCAAGGAGCGCCCCGACGCGCCGGAGCTGAAGCTGCCCGCGGAATTCTCGGATCCGGCCTGGAGCAGCATTCTGTGCATGGGGCGGTGGGACTGTAGCTATCGCCTGGTATACGACAATTTCGCCGATCCCATGCATGCCTGCTACCTGCACGCCGATTCTTTCACATTGGCGTTCGGCGCCAAGCAGGACGTGCTGCAGGTGGAGAAACGCAACGACGGTTTTCACATCGCCCGCGTCGAGCAGAAAGACGTCAATCTCGACTGGACCGACGTCGTCATCGACGGCACCCAAGTCTATTGCCGGCTCGACATCCCCTATCCGGACGCCGCCGGCCCGGGTGGGCCGTTTCGCATCATCGGCTATACCACCCCGGTCGATGAGCGCTCCTGCATGGTGTTCTTCTGGCGCTTCCGGCAGGTCAGCGGGATTGCGCGGCAATGCTGGCGCTTCCTCTATCGCGCGACGCTCGAAGCCCGCCACTGGCACGTGCTCGAGCAGGACCGCGAGATGCTCACCCATATTCCTTTCGACGCCCACAAGCGCGAAATGCTCTACCAGCACGACGTCGGCGTCGCCCGCATGCGCCGGATCCTGGCGCAACAGGTGAAGAGCCAGCTTGCGGCCGAGGAGATGTCTTCGGTGCGCGCGGCGGGTTGACGGATGCTGGCCGGACGCACGGTGGTCGTCACGGGCGCGGCGCGCGGCGTCGGCCGCGCCATCGCGCGCGCTTGCGCCAAGGCCAACGCCTGTCTGGTGCTCGCCGACGTGCTCGAGGACGCCGGCCGTTGCGTGGCCGAGGAGCTTTCCGAGCGAACCGAGGCCCGCTTCGTGCCGATCGATCTCGCCGATCCGGACTCGATCACGGCATTCGCCCGCGACCTCGCCGAGCACGAGGGCGAGATCCACGGTCTCGTCAACAACGCGGCGATTGCCACCGATGTCGGCGGCAAGGCATTCGACGAGATCGACCTCGATCTCTGGGACCGCGTGATGCGGGTGAACGTCCGCGGCACCTGGCTGGTCACGCGCGCCTTGGCGCCGCTGTTTGCCGCCGCGGGGCAGGGGCGCATCGTCAACATCGCCTCGGACACCGCGCTTTGGGGCGCGCCGCGGCTCCTCGCCTACGTCGCCAGCAAGGGCGCCGTGATCGCGATGACGCGTTCGCTCGCGCGCGAGCTCGGTCCGCGCGGCATCGCCGTGACCGCGGTCGCACCCGGCATTCTGCGCTGCGAGGCGACCGAATACGTGCCGGCGGAGCGCCACCGCCTGTACGAGACCGGGCGCGCGGTGCCGGGACCGCAGGAGCCGGAAGACATCGTCGAGACCGTGGTGTTTCTGCTCAGCCCCGCGGCGCGCGCGCTTGCGGGGCAGGTGCTTCCCGTCAACGCGGGCTTCGTCTTCACATGAGCGAAATTTCGCGGCACACGGACGCGGGCCTCTCGTATCTGAAAGGCGAGGGGGCCGCAGCTACGCCGATCGTGCTCCTGCACGGGATCGGCAGCAATGCCTGCTCGTTCGTGCCGCTCATGCGCGCCTTCGAAGGGCGCCATCCCGTGCTCGCCTGGGACGCACCTGGCTACGGCGCCTCCGCGCCGCTCGCAGTGCATTGGCCCGATGCCTCCGACTACGCCACCGTCTTGAACCGCTGGCTCGACCAGCTCGAGATATCGCGCTGCGTCGTTGCCGGTCACTCGCTCGGCGCGCTGATCGCGGCGCGCTTTGCACGGACGTCCCCGCGCCGGGTTGCAGCCTTGCTGCTGCTGTCGCCCGCGCTCGGTCACGGCGTGGCGAAGGGCGATCCGCTTCCTGACGCCGTTGCCGCGCGGCTTACCGAACTCGATCGGCTGGGGCCGGAGAAATTCGCCGCCGCGCGCGCGCCGAGCCTGCTCGCCGATCCGGCCGGCCGGCCGGACGTATTGCAAGCGGTCGAACGCGCCATGGCCGATGTCCGCCGCCCCGGCTACGACCAGGCGGCGCGCATGCTCGCGGGCGGCCGGCTGCTGGACGATGCCGCAAACATCCTCGTTCCGACCGCCGTTCTGGTCGGCACGCAAGACCGGATCACCCCGCCCGCCAGTGCGCGACGGGTGTTCGACGCCTTGCCAGGCGCCTCCCAGCGCCATGTCTACCGCGACATCGCCGATGCCGGTCACGCGCTCTGCCAGGAGCAGCCGGACGCGGTCGCGCGCGCCATCACGGAGATGGTCGAGAACAGAGCGAACGTCCATGCCTGACAAAGCAAGACGCAAACGCGCCTCCGCGAGCGGACCCTATATCGCGCCGCCGGTGCAACGGGCCGTCCGTCTGATCCGCCATGTCGCCGAGGGCAATCCCGTGCTCAACATGAGCGAGACCGCCAAGGCGCTCAAGATCAATCGCACGACCTTGCTGCGTCTCCTGCACACGCTGGAGGCGGAGGGCTTCGTCGAGCGCCGTCCCAGCGGCGGGTTCCAGGTCGGCCTGTCGCTGCTGGAGGTCGGCGCGCGCGCGCTGTTCTCCCAGGATCTCGTGCAGGTGGCGGTGCCGGTGTTGACCGAGCTTGCCGAGAAATTGCGGCTCTCCGCCCATCTCGGCGTGCTGGACGGGACCGACGTGCTCTATCTCGTGCGTCGCACGCCGAACACACCGCTCGCCAGCAATATCCGCGTCGGCAGCCGGCTGCCGGCGCACGCCACCACCATGGGCCGGATGCTGCTCGCCTTTCTGCCGCCGGTCGAGATCGATCGGCTCTATGCCGGCAAGGAGCTGCGGCGCTTCAGCGAACATACCTCGGCGACGCTCGCGGCGGTGCGCGCGAAGGCCGAGAAGGACCGCGCGGCCGGCATCGCCTGGAGCGAGGCGCATTTCGAACGCGGCATCGGCTCGGCTGCCGTGCCGGTGTTCGATTTTGCCGGAACACCGGTCGGCGCGATCAATGTGTCGGGGCCGGTGGCCGCGTTCGGCTCCAACGAGCAGCGTACAGTTATCGGCAGCGCGCTCCGCAAGGCGGGCAGCGAAATTTCGCGCCGGCTCGGCTGGATCGGCGGCAAGCAGACAAGTCTCGGCGCTAACGCGGTGCTGCTCGATGCCGGAGAGTGATCGAGGCAAGCGGCCGCAGCAGCGCGGGCGCCTGCCTGCCGGCGCGAATTGAGGCAACATGGATCTGGGCCTGCGGGACAAGGTCGCCGTCGTCACCGGCGGGACATCGGGCATCGGGCTCGCCACCGCGCGCGTGCTGTTGGCCGAGGGCGCCGCGGTCGCGATCTGCGGCCGCGACGAGACGCGTCTGGCCGCGGCCAAGGCATCGCTCCTGGGCAACGCCGACGCCGGCCGGCTGCTCGCCGCCCGCTGCGACGTGCTCGACAAGGACGCGGTCACGGGCTTCGCGGCGGCGGTCGAGCGCTGGATCGGGCGCTGCGACATTCTCGTCAACAATGCCGGGCAGGCGCGGATGTCGACCTTCGCCGATACCACCGACGAGGCCTGGCGCGAGGAGCTGGAGCTGAAATTCTTCAGCCAGATCTATCCGGTGCGGGCGTTCAAGCCGCTCCTGGACAAGAGCGACGCGGCGGCGATCCTGACCGTGAACTCGCTCCTGGCCTATCAGCCCGAGCCCTACATGGTGGCGACGGCGGCGGCGCGCGCCGGCGCGCAGAGTCTGGCGAAGTCGCTCGCGGGCGAGTTCGCCCCGCGCATCCGCGTCAATTCGGTCATGCTGGGATTGATCGAGTCGGGCCAGTGGGAGCGCCGCTTCGCGGCGCGCAAGGACCCCGCGCAGACGCGCGATGCCTGGTACGCCGAGATCGCGCGCACGCGGCACATCCCGCTGGAACGGCTGGGCAAGCCCGAGGAGGTGGCCCGCGCCATTGCCTTTCTCTGTTCCCCCGCGGCCGGCTTCATCACCGGTGCGCAGCTTGAGATCTCAGGCGGCAGCTCGCGGCATATCTAGAGTCGATCATGATGGTCGAAACAGCAGATTTGACGGTGATGGCCCAATCGCGCCGCGCGCTCGGTGCGCTCCCTCTCCCCGTTTGGGGCAGGGGTATCGCATATGGCCCCCGCACCCTTGAGGATAACGCGCTTCGCACTTTTTGCGCTGGGTCCACGCGGGTCGGGTTTACCCGACCTGCGCATATTTTAAGCGCCGATCTCGGGCAAGCCCGAGATCGGTGTCTCGTCCGCTCGCGCAAGGGCGCTCGCTACACTCGCCCGGGACACGACAATTTCGCGTCCCGGACGAGCGAGCGCCAGCAAGCGAAGATCCGGGACCCAGGGCCATATGACGGCTGCAGAGCGTGGCTCCGCGCCACAATCGCCAAATGCGATAGCACCGCGGCTTGGGGAGAGGAGTGCGGTGAGGGAGTTACCGCAACATCGAGAGAACGCGATCTCTCTGCGCACGGGGGAGGGAGCACAGCGAATTGGCGGCGCCACCTCTACGGACGGAGATCATGACCCTCGCCGCGCATCCGCCGCAGTCCATCGCGCGCGAGGCACCGGCCGGCGACGCCATCGCCCACGCGCTCGCCGAGATCGGCGTGACGACCGCGTTCGGCGTCATATCGATCCACAACATGCCGATCCTGGACGCGATCGCGCGTGCGAACCGCATCCGCTTCGTTCCCGCCCGCAGCGAAGCCGGCGCCATGAACATGGCGGACGCCTATGCGCGGGTGTCGCGCTCGCTCGGCGTCGTCATCACCAGCACCGGAACGGCGGCCGCCAATGCGGCCGGTTCGCAGGTCGAGGCGCTCACCGCCGGCTCCCGGGTGCTGCACATCACCTCCCAGGTCGACCGCCCCTACATGGACCGGGATCGCGCCGCGATCCACGACGTCCCGTGCCAAGCCGACATGTTGCGGGCGGTGTCCAAGTCCTATTTCCGCGTATGGGAAGCGCGCACCGCGGTCGGCATGGTGGTGGCGGCGGCGCGCGCTGCGCTGACCGCGCCGCGCGGGCCGGTGTCGCTTGAAGTGCCGATCGACGTGCAGCGCGACAAGAGTCCGTGGCCCGATCATGTCGCCGTCGGTCCGATCGTGCCGCAGGCGGCCGATCCGGGCGCGCTCGACACGCTCGCCGAGCTCGTTCTGCGCGCCCGGAGGCCGATGCTGTGGCTCGGCGGCGGTGCACGCGAGGCGGGCGCGCCAGCGCTTGACCTCGCCGAGCGCGGGCTTGCCGTCGTGACCAGCACCAACGGCCGCGCCGTTGTGCCGGAGACCCACCCGCACACGCTCGGCGCCTACAACATGACCGCCGAGGCGCAGGCGGTCTACCCGCGCGCCGATCTCATGGTCGTGGTCGGCTCGCGCCTGCGCGGCAACGAGACCCGCAACAACACCATGCGCCTGCCGCGCCCGCTGGTGCAGATCGACGCTGATGCCGGCCAGGCGGCGCGCAACT
>DATBKV010000136.1:0-12537 GCA_036555745.1 Xanthobacteraceae bacterium
CGGCGATCGGCGCCTTCATCGAGAACGTCTACAATCGCCAACGGCTCCATTCGGCGCTGGCGTATCAGTCGCCCGCCGAGTTCGAAGCCAACCTCCGCTCGCCCACAGCTTATCCACAGGGCGCGCAAGCAACAGTAACTGTTGATTCATAGGATGGGTTTCGCGCCAGCGCTCAGCCCATCCTACGATGCTTGTTCTTCACGATTTCAAACAGCCACGTTTCTTCGCTCCCGGAGCGTTGCCGCCTCGGGTTCTTGACACCCCTCGCACACCTTCCGAGCCCAGCCGGATGAGCGGGATAGAGATTGTGTAGCACAAATACAGTACGTAGTCAATAGAGTAGTTATGAAGTAGTCAGAGGCGGAGCAGCCTTGGGTGCGGCCATTGCGCCGGCGAGGCCCGCGGTGCGCCGGAGGCGCGAAGGAGAGGTTGCGAAGATTGCGGCGTTGACGGGCGCGCCGCGATCGGCGAGCGTAAGCGAGGAGATCGCGCTGGGAGCGAAAATGCTGCGGGCGGCAATCATCGTCCTTGTTGCGCTGGGCGCGGTCGCGCTCGACCCGCCGGCGCTCTACGCGCAATTCCTGCCGGACGAGGCGGTCACGCCGCGGCGCGCGCCGCCGCCGCGCGCGCGCACGCGCATCATCGTGCGGCCGGCCTATCCTTACCGCACTTATTCCACCACCTTCCCGGTGCCCTACCGCGCCGAGTATCCCGGCCCCGGCGCCGTGCGCCAATGCACCTCGTGGCTGGCGACCGAGCACCGCCTGAGCGGTACCGTGATCACCCCGCAGATGCGCTGCTGGTGGCAACCCGGCGGCTGAGCGCCGCCGCGTGACTCCCAAGCATACCCACGCGAGGATCGCCTACGGCTGCGCGGCCGCCGCGCTCGCGCTGGCCGCGGCGCTCGCCTACGACGCCATTCCCGATCTGCCGTTGGCCCCGCAATCGGACGAGCCCAAGAAGGCCGATTTCGTCGTCAGCGGCCGGCAGGACTTCCTGCAGCCGCTGCTGCTCTTGCAGATGGTCCGCCTCGCCAACCTGTTCGCGCGGCACACCGACGCGGCCGCGGTGGTCGGGCTCGGCCGCAGCGTTGCCGCCGTGTGCGGCGGATTGACGGTGCTGGCGACAATCGTGCTGGCGCGCCGGGTGGTCGGACGATGGCTCGCGCTCGCCGCCGGGCTGATCGCGGCGGTGACACCCCTGGTCGCGTTCCATGCCCAGCTGTTCAAGGAAGACATCGTGCTGGCGCCCTGGCTGCTGTTCGGCCTCGCGGCGCTCGACCGCCTGCGCGCGAGCGCGCAGCCGCGCCGCGCGCTGATCTTCGGCATCACGGTTGGGCTTGCGGCATCGGCGAAATACGTCGGCGCCGTGCTGCTTGCCTTCGCCTGCCTGTTGCCGCTGATCGCAACGCCCGCGGCCGTCTCGCTGCGCGACTATTACATCCGGCTCGCAGGGTCGGCGGGCGCCGCCGTCGCCGTGTTCGCGCTCGTCAACGCGCCGGCGGTGCTGACCCCGGATGCCTTCGTGCACGGCCTCGACACCGAAATCGTGCATGCCCTGACGCAGCACATCATCGTGTGGCACGGCTGGTACTCGCATTTCCTGTTCCACTGGACGACGAGCTTGTGGCCGGGACTGGGACCGGCGCTCGCGCTCGCCGGCCTCGCGGGTGCGCTGCTGGCGGTGGTGGACTGGCACACGAGCCCGCCGGCGATCCGCCTCGTGCTCGTATTCACGCTCATCTGGTATCTCATGCACGAGCTCTCGCCGATGAAGCCGTTCATGGCGATCGAGCGCCACATGACGGTGATGGGCGGCCTGTTCGCCGTGCTCGCGGTCTATCTCGCGGAGCGGGTTTGCGCGTGGGGGCCGCGCGCATGGCGGGTCGCGATCGCGACCGCGATCGTGGGCATCGTCGCCGCGCCGGCAGCGCTCGCCACCATCAGCATCGCCCGTTCGGCGCCCAACGACACGCGCACCGTGGTCGAACGCCTGCGGGCGGCGCTCGACGGCCCCGACGCCGTCGACTGGTACGCGACGTTTCCGGGCTACGCGCACTATCCGCCGCTGTCGGCGATCGCGGACGCCACCGAGTACGTCGTGATCGTGCAGGAGACCGCCGACCGCTTCGCCAAGGCCGGCGCCTTTCCTCACCAGCCCGAGCTCGTTCGGCAGTACGCCGCGGCCTACACCGACTTGCTGGCGCGTCCGGCCATCGCGGTGGAATCGACCGCGGGCAGCTTCTCCTACCGCAACGTGCCGCTGCGGGTGGTCGCGCTGCGCAGCAGTGCGGAGCGGCTCAAAGCCGTGCTCGCCAAGCTCGGGCCACTGCCGCAGACGCGGCTTACGCTCGTCCCGGGTCGCGATAACGCGGCGCAAGCGCGCGACGCCGTCGCTGCGGGCAGACCCTTCGACAGATACTCCAGTGAACTGCGACGAGCGCGAGCGTCCCGCCGCCAGTGCCACTTAATGCGGCTATCCGGCAGCGCGGACCCGGCGCGAATAAATCAGCGGCGCGCCGAATCCGCATGAACTTCTAGATTACGGGTCCGCGCATCCTGTCATGAAGATGCTCTTCGAGCGCGCGCGCAAGGAGCCTGAAGGCAAGTTGCCAGAGCCGATCGGCAGCCGGTTCGAGTCACTGGTCGTGACGCGCCAGCCTGGCCTATAGTCATCGGCGTGAAGATAGTGACAGCGGGCGAGGCCCGGGTAGCAATGGCGGTGGCTCGGAAGCATCACTACGTGCCCCAAATGTACCTGACGGGGTTCGCCAACGATAAGGACCAATGCTTCGTCGTTGACGCCTCGACTCGGAAAGCATTTACCGTCTCGACGGCGAATATTGCGGCTGAGCGGGACTACAACAAAATTGAGGCTGAGGGCGTTCCAGCGGATGCGCTGGAAAAGGAACTCGGGGCATTCGAGGGAGCCATGGCTCCTGGCATCAAGCGCATCCGAGAAACTGCGTCCTTCGGAGAAAATGGAAAGGACCGGGAGGACATTATCAATCTCGTCACCCTTCTAGCTGTACGAAATCCGCGCACGCGCGATGACATGGAGAGACTGTACACGGAGCTGTTCCGGGCGATGGTTGGGATGCCTTTCGAGGACCCGACACGGTGGGACGCAGTGGTCGAGCAATTGAAGGCTGCAGGACAATGGCCGGACGGCTCCCCGGTCGACTTCGAGGGCCACAAAAAATTTGTCGAGGAGAACAAACATAAGCTCAAGCCGCACCAGAATTTCACCCTGGAAATGGAGCTCGGAGCGGCCGAAAGAATGTACCCGTACTTCGATGCGCGCAAATGGCAGATTCTGAAGGCCAGGAACGACTCTGGTGGCTTCGTCACGACCGATCATCCCGTGTGCGTCCATCGGCCGGGAGGGCTGAACCATGGTCAACAATTCGCGCCCGGACTCGGCCTAAGCGATCAGGAAATTCTCTTCCCCCTATCGTCAAAAGTCGCGTTGATAGGTCGTCTGGAAGGCGACGAGGACGTGGTGGAAGCGGATTTGGAGACCGTCGCAAGATTCAATGCGACGGTCATGGGCTACGCGATGAAGCAAATCTACGCGGTCGACGACCAGTACTACTACACACGGCCTGCGCCGCACGCCCTCGGAAAAGGATCAACGTTGCTGCAGGATCCGAATTTGAAAGTCCGGGAAGACGCTACCCACCTTTCAAAGCTCGCAGACGAGATTTCTGGTCTTTCGGTGATCGAGGCGGCGAGCCTCTCAAAGATGCTTGAAGACAAATGGAGAATTTCCTCCACCATTTCGGGCTCTGCAGAGCCTCAAGATTCATCCCATTGAATTCGAAGGAATAGTTTGAAGATAGCGCGCCCGATCAAGCATCGGATCACTCTGAAACAGGCTCTCAGAAACGCTTGCTGCACCCCTTCGAGGTCAAACTACTCGCGGCTGTACCGTGTCCCGCCCCGCGTGTTTTCCGACGTGGCCCAATCATGCGTGTCAAGCCAATCGAGCCAACCATAGTACTTTCCTTTGAACGTCTCCATAGCAGCCACGGCCTGTCCTAAAATTAGGACATGGCCCTTGTGCCACCAACTCTTGATACCATCTCCGAACGTCGTGACGGATTTGACGAGCTGTATTTCCTTCAATTCACCTTTCGTGAACTGCACAATCATCTTGCGGATGTTCTCCAACTCGGAGCGCATCCGCTCGTAGTCAGATATTCGGCCATCGCGGTTCGCAATGGCCTCGTCAGAATTGGGACGCTCACGCCGCAGATCATCAAGCTTGTCGTCGATCTGTAGAATGAGAGCGGCAATCGCAATCTGAATGTCCTTCTCGTTTGCTTCGATCGCCTTTCCGATTCTTGTTCTTGCCCGCCCGTTGGTCCTGCTGCGAGCGCGCTGGCGAGGTAGCGGAAATAGCTTCCGCAGCTCTTGCAAGTCCAGAACTCGAAGTTGCCGATCAATCAACAAGCGCCGACTTCGAGCGTCATCGGTGACTTGGCCTGCGATGAGCCAGAATTCGTCGAAGTCGTGGAACGGCATCTTGCTCTGCCGGACATAGTTACGAAAGCGCGCGTGATAGTCGTTAACCACCGCGGCATCTGCACGGATTTTTATTTCCATCATGTATCGACGCTCGCGGCCAAGTTCGATACGGGATGCCAAGAAGTCGCCGCTGAACCGATTGCGGATCCCCTCGCGGCTTAGGACTTTGAAATCAGACTTCTGCAGAATATCAACAACCTCCTGAAGAAGATCATGTTCGATTCTCTCGCGCCCATCTTCAACTGGACGCGAGTTCCTGGCCGCCCTTTTCGCCATGCTAGAACCTCCCAAGCTTGGCGTAAATCACGCACAAAACAGGAAAGCGCAACTCTTTGCGACTAGTAATTAGCTTCGAGAAATGCTCCGGCAAAGCCCTGGGGTGTTTTGGCTCGCTCGGTGGTGCCCACGGAACCGGATCAACCCATAGGGCGTTCGCCGAAGCCTTAGCTCACCTGCAATGGCTCACCGCCACTCGCGCACGTCGACGAAGTGCCCAGCGATCGCGGCCGCCGCCGCCATCGCCGGCGACACCAGATGGGTGCGGCCCTTGTAGCCCTGGCGGCCCTCGAAGTTGCGGTTCGAGGTCGAGGCGCAGCGCTCGCCGGGCGCGAGCTTGTCGGGGTTCATGGCAAGGCACATGGAGCAGCCGGGCTCACGCCACTCGAAGCCGGCCTTGACGAAGATCTTGTCGAGCCCTTCCGCCTCGGCCTGCTCCTTCACCAGGCCGGAGCCGGGCACGATCATCGCCTTGACCTTGGCGTTGACACGCTTGCCCTCGACCACCTTCGCCACCGCGCGCAGGTCCTCGATGCGCGCATTGGTGCAGGAGCCGATGAACACGCGGTCGAGCGCGATGTCGGTGATGTTCTCGCCCCCCTTGAGCCCCATATAGCCGAGCGAGGTTTCGGCGGCGCGGCGCTTGTTGTCGTCGGCGATGTCGTCGGGCCGCGGCACGCGCCCGGTGACCGCCACCACCTGCTCCGGGCTGGTGCCCCAGGTGACCAGCGGCGGCAGCTTGCCGGCGTCGAGCCGGATCTCGCGGTCGAAATGCGCACCCTCCTCCGAGCGCAGCATTTCCCAGTAGCGCATCGCCTCGTCCCAGCGCTTGCCCTTGGGCGCGCGCGGCCGGTCCTTGAGATAGGCGTAGGCCTTCTCGTCCGGGGCGATGAAGCCGGCCTTGGCGCCGGCCTCGACCGACATGTTGCACACGGTCATGCGGCCTTCCATCGAGAGCGCGCGGATCGCCTCCCCGGCATATTCGAGCGCATAGCCGGTGCCGCCGGCGGTGCCGATCTCGCCGATGATGGCGAGAATGATGTCCTTGGCGGTGACGCCCTCCGGCAGCTTGCCGTCGACCACCGCGCGCATGTTCTTCGACTTCGTCTGGATCAGCGTCTGCGTCGCCAGCACGTGCTCGACCTCAGAGGTGCCGATGCCGTAGGCGAGCGCGCCGAAGGCGCCGTGGGTGGCGGTATGGCTGTCGCCGCACACCAGCGTGACGCCGGGCAAGGTGAAGCCCTGCTCCGGCCCGATGATGTGGACGATGCCCTGGCGCTTGTCGAACTCGTCGAAATATTCCAGCCCGAACAGCTTGGCGTTCTCCGCGAGATAGGCGATCTGCGCGGCGCTCTCGGGATCGGGATTGGGCAGCTTGCGGTCGGTGGTCGGCACGTTGTGGTCGACCACGCACAGCGTCTTCTCTGGCGCGCGCACCTTGCGGCCGGCAAGCCGCAAGCCCTCGAACGCCTGCGGGCTCGTCACCTCGTGCACGAGATGGCGGTCGATATAGATGAGACAGGTGCCGTCCGGCTGCTCATCCACCAGATGGTCTTCCCAGATCTTGTCGTACAACGTGCGCGGCTTGGCCATGCCTTGAGTGCTCCGGAAAATCGCGGTTCTTTGCCTCTATATATGCGGTGGACGCCGATATTGGTGGAGCATGATCTTTTCCGAAAACCGGTACCCACTTTTCGGGATCATGCTCTGGCGCGGCCGATCGCGCCGAGAGCGCGGCGCGCAGCCGAGGAGTGCGGGAGAAGCCGAGTTTCGCGCCGTCAATCGGCGCGTCAGGTCACTCGGCCGCTTTCTCCACCGCCTCGGCGGCTTCTCCGGCGCCCCGGTGGTCTTGCTTCTCCGAGATGCGGGCGGCCTTGCCGCGGCGGCCGCGCAGATAATAGAGCTTGGCGCGGCGCACCTTGCCGCGGCGCACGACCTTGATGGAGTCGATCATCGGCGAGTAGAGCGGGAACACCCGTTCCACGCCCTCGCCGTAGGAAATCTTGCGCACGGTGAAATTCTCGTTCAGCCCCGCGCCGGCGCGCCCGATGCACACGCCTTCATAGGCCTGGATGCGGCTGCGCTCGCCCTCCACCACCTTGACGTTCACGAGCACCGTGTCGCCCGGCGCGAAATCCGGAATCTGCTTGCCGGTGGAAAGCTTTGCGATCTGCTCCCTCTCGAGCTGCTGGATCAGGTTCATGGGAAGCCTCCGTCGGCAGCGCCATCCGATCAGGCGCGCGGTCGCGTCATTTGTCGGGGTCGGGCGAGCTTCTACGACACCGCCGAGCCTTTGTCACCCGTCCGGCTCGGGCTTGTTGGCCGGCGGCTCCTGGGACGATTGGGGCGCTTCCGACCGGGCGCGATGCGCGGCCCACAGATCGGGCCGGCGCGCGCGCGTGAGCCGCTCGGCCTCGGCGCGCCGCCAGGCCGCGACCTTGGCATGGTCGCCGGAGCCGAGCACGTCCGGGATCGAGCGGCCTTCCCACAGCTGCGGCCGGGTATATTGCGGATATTCGAGCAGCCCGTGCGCGAAGCTCTCCTCCTGCCCCGAGGCCTCCTTGCCCATGACCCCCGGCAGCAGCCGGACGCAGGCATCGAGCAGCACGAAGGCCGCGACCTCGCCGCCGGAGAGCACGTAGTCGCCGATCGAGACCTCCTCGAAGCCGCGGCCTTCGATCAGGCGCTCGTCGATCCCCTCGAAGCGGCCGCACAGCACGACCGCGCCGGGGCCGCCGGCGAGCGCTTCCACTCGCGCCTGGGTGAGGGGGACGCCGCGCGGGCTCATGGCGAGGCGGGCACGCGCATCGCCGGTGGGTGCAACCGCATCGACGGCGCGCGCGAGCACGTCGGCGCGCATCACCATGCCGGGCCCGCCGCCCGCGGGGGTGTCGTCGACGGAACGGTGCTTGTCGGTGGCATAAGCGCGGATGTCGACGGGATCGAGCGCCCACAGCCCGGCCGCGAGCGCCCGGCCTGCGAGGCTCACGCCGAGCGGCCCCGGAAACATCTCGGGGAAGATGGTGAGAACGGTCGCGCGCCACATGGGAACCCGCCAGCGGCGAGCTATTCGCCGCGTCCTTTCGCTTGCGTCTCCACCGGTGGCACCACGGTGATGCGTCCGCCGGCGACGTCGACCGCAGGCACGAAGCTTTCGGCAAACGGCAGCATGATATTCGCACCGCCCGCGCCCGGACGCAGCTCGAGGATAGCGCCGGCGCCGAAATCGTGCACCGCCACCACCGTGCCGAGGTCGGTGCCGTCGGGGGCCACGGCGGCAAGCCCGAGCAGGTCGGCATGGTAGAACTCGTCGGGCGCGGGCGGCGGCAGGCGCGCGCGCGGCACGTAGAGCCGCAGATGCGCGAGCCGCTCGGCCGTCTCGCGATCGCCGACGCCGCGAAAGCGCGCGACGAGATGACCCTTGGCTGCACGCAGCGCCTCGATCTCGAAGCTGGAGGAGCCGTCCTCGCTTATCAGCGGCCCGTAGTCCTTGACCGCCATCGGATCGGCGGTGAACGACTTGAGCTTGACCTCGCCGCGAATGCCGTGCGCCCCGCCGACCTGGGCGACGCAGATGCGGTCCGCCACGGCACGCTATCCGGCGTGCGCGGGCATCAGCTTGCCGGCGCGGCGGCCTTCGCGGCGGCCGCGGCTTTGGCCGCAGCTGCGGCCTTCTCAGCCTCCTCGGCGCGCGCCTTGCGCTCCTTGCGCGGCACCGCACGCACCGGATTCTTGCGCGCCTCGCGCTTCATCACGCCGGCCTGGTCGAGGAAGCGCAGCACCCGGTCGGTCGGCAGCGCGCCCTTGGCGAGCCAGCTCTTGACCTTGTCGAGGTCGAGCTTGATGCGCTCGGGCTTGTCCTTGGGCAGCAGCGGATTGAAATGGCCGAGCCGCTCGATGAAGCGGCCGTCGCGCGGCGAGCGGCTGTCGGCGATCACGATGTGGTAGACCGGACGCTTCTTGGTGCCGGCGCGGGCGAGGCGAATTTTAAGCGACATTGGTGTCCTTTCTCGTTCAAGGTAATTCCCGCGATTGTCATTCCGGGACGCGGGTGAAGCCCGCGGGCCCGGAATCCCCAATCACGGATCGGTGGTTATGGATTCCGGGCTCGGCGCTTCGCGCCGACCTGGAATGACAATCCTGGTTGGGCACCCCGCTGCTCACTTCTTCTTCCCCAGGCCCGGAAATCCGGGAAAGCCGGACGGCGGCTTGCCGCCGAGCCCGGGGAGCAAGGGGCCGCCGGGAAGTTTCGGCGCAACGCCCGGCATGGTCGGGGGAAGTCCCGGGACGCCGGGCGCGCCGCCGGGCAAGCCCGGCAATCCGCCCGGCATCTGCTGCGCGAGCTTCTGCATCTCTTCCGGGCTCGGCATTCCGCCGCGCAGCCCGAGCATGTTGGCGAGCCCGGCCATCGGGCCGCGCTTGCCGCTGCCCATGGCCTTCATCACGTCCGCCATGCTGCGATGCATCTTGAGCATGCGGTTGACGTCCTCGACCCTGGTGCCGGAGCCCGCGGCGATGCGCTTCTTGCGGCTCGCTTTGAGCAGGTCGGGGCTCCTGCGCTCGCGCGGCGTCATCGAGTCGATGATCGCCACCTGACGCTTGAGCACGCGCTCGTCGAGGTTCGCCGAGGCGAGCTGGTTCTTCATCTTGGCGATGCCGGGCAGCATGCCCATCAGCCCAGTCATGCCGCCCATCTGCTGCATCTGCAGGAGCTGCTCGCGCAGGTCGGCAAGATCGAACGCGCCCTTGCGCATCTTCTCAGCGACGCGGGCCGCCTTCTCGGCGTCGATGGTCGCCGCCGCCTTTTCCACCAAGGTGACGATGTCGCCCATGCCGAGGATGCGGTCGGCGATGCGCGCGGGATGAAAGTCCTCGAGTGCATCCATGCGCTCGCCGGTGCCGATCAGCTTGATCGGCTTGCCGGTGACCGCGCGCATGGAGAGCGCGGCGCCGCCGCGGCCGTCACCGTCGACGCGCGTGAGCACGATGCCGGTGAGCCCGACGCGCTCGTCGAAGGCGCGCGCGAGGTTGACAGCGTCCTGGCCGGTAAGGGCGTCGGCGACCAGCAGCACCTCGTGCGGGTTGGCGGCGCGCTTGACCTCGGCGGCCTCCGCCATCATCGCCTCGTCGAGGGTGGTGCGGCCGGCGGTGTCGAGGAGCACGGCGTCGTATCCGCCGAGCCGCCCCGCCTGCAGGGCGCGCGCGGCGATCTGCGCGGGCTGCTGGCCGGCGACGACCGGAAGCGTCTCGACGCCGATCTGGCGGCCGAGCACGGCCAGCTGTTCCATCGCGGCAGGACGGCGCACGTCGAGCGAGGCCATCAGCACCTTGCGCCGCGCCTGCTCCGCAAGCCGCTTGGCGAGCTTGGCGGTGGTGGTGGTCTTGCCCGAACCCTGCAGGCCGACCATCATGATCGGCACCGGCGCCGCTGCATTGAGATCGACCGGCTCGCCGTGCGCGCCCAGCGTCTCGATCAACTGGTCGTGCACGATCTTCACCACCATCTGGCCCGGGGTCACCGATTTGATGACCTCGACGCCGACGGCGTGCTGCTTCACCTGCTCCGCGAAGGCGCGCGCGACGTCGAGCGCGACGTCGGCCTCGAGCAGCGCGCGCCGCACCTCGCGCAGCGCCGCGTCGACGTCGTCCTCGGTCAGCGCGCCGCGCCGCGTCAGGCGGTCGAGAATGCCGCTGAGCCGTTCGGAGAGGGTGTCGAACATCTTACCAAGCACCTTTGCGCCCGAGGGCG
Source organism: Xanthobacteraceae bacterium (assembly GCA_036555745.1). GTDB lineage: Bacteria > Pseudomonadota > Alphaproteobacteria > Rhizobiales > Xanthobacteraceae > VAZQ01. The sequence goes on from DATBKV010000136.1 coordinate 10,555, forward strand.
CATCGCGCTGTCGGGCGGCGGCCTCCGGCCTCCTGGACCGGTCGGCGGAACTCTAATTTTCGGCTCTTTGCGAGAGCGCGCGGAAGCTAGGGATGCGCCCCGCCGGAGTCAAGGACGCCGCCCTTTTGCGTCTCGGACGAGCGAGCGCAAAGCGCGAGCGAAGATCGGGGACCCCCAAGGCGCCATCTTGGCGGTCCGGTCGCGCGTCTGCGGTTCTATGCCGCCTACCACCTATCCGTCCTTCCGCTAGGCTTGCCCGAGGCGACAGCAGAGCCCGGACAACAGCAGCGCCCGGGATGTGCGGCTGAGGGAGAGATGGTCATGCGCTTATGGCGGACAATGGTAGTAGCGTTGACGGCGCTGATGGCAATGCCACTCGCGGCGCACGCGGAAGACTATCCGACGCACAACGTCACCATCCTGGTCCCGTTCGCTCCCGGCGGCGGCACCGACGTGCTGGCGCGCGCTTATGCGCAAATCCTTGAGAAGAAGTACGGCCAGACGTTCGTCATCGAGAACCGGGCCGGCGGCGGCACCACGATCGCCGCGGCGGCCACGGCCAATGCGGCACCGGACGGCTACACGCTGATGCAGGGCACCAGCGGGACCATGGCGATGAATCCCACCATATTCAAGCATCTGTCGTATGAACCCTTGAAGACTCTGGTGCCGGTATCGCTGGTGGCCGGCGTGCCGTTCGTGCTCACGGTCAATCCGGCATTGCCGGTGCACAGCGTGGCGGAACTGGTGGCGCTCGCCAAGAAAAGGTCCGCCGAGGGCAAGCCGCTGAACTACGGGTCCGGCGGCGTTGGCGCGTTCCATCATCTCTGCGCCGAATTGTTCAGCAGCCTGAGTGGCATCAAGATGGTGCACGTCCCCTACCGCGGCAGCGCACCATCGACTGCCGCGCTGATTTCAGGCCAGATCGACGTGCTGTTCGTCGACCTGGGGCCGATGCTGCCGCAGATCAAGGCTGGTAAGGCCCGTGCACTCGGCATCACGAGCGACAAGCCGTTCCCGACGGCGCCGGACATCAAGCCGCTTGCCGAGGTGGGCCTGCCGTCTTGGCCGAATACCGTGGCCTGGCAGATGCTGCTCGCGCCCGGCGGCACGCCGAAGCCGATCCTCGAAAAGCTGAACAAGGACGTGAACGCCGCAGTCCACTCGCCGGAGATGAAGGCTCCGCTGGAAAGCCTGGGCATGATCGCGCTCGGCGACAAGTCGCTGAAGCAGCTCGATGACTACGTGAAGTCGGAAACCGTGCACTGGGCCAAGGTCATCGAGAACGCCAACCTGGCGGGGACGCAGTAGCCGCGGCGCAAGCACGGCGGCGCAGCGGCCGGCCCGCGCCGCGCTGTCGTCCCCGCGAAGGCGGGGACCCATGGTGCCCCATCCCGCGGCCTCCGGAATATGGATCCCCGCTTACGCGGGGATGACATCCAAGTTTTTGGCGCGCGCGCGTCTCGATGGCATCGCGGTTGACGCGCTTGCGCACATCGGTCGCCGCAACAGCTCGGCGACCGCCGCGTTGAGGCCGAGCAGAACGCGCCAGCGTAGCGATCTGGAGCGGCGGCCGCGTTTGTGGAATGGTGGCGGCTCTAGCAGGGAGACATCGATGCCGATGAAGGAGGAGCTTGCCGCCGGTCGCCGCTGGTGGAGGGGGCTGAGCTTGTATGAAAGGTTCGAGCACCTCGTGATGCTCGTGCTGACCGCCATCATCGCGGTGATCATTGCGCTGGCGGTGTGGAACCTGGTGCTCAAGGTCCTGCTCAGCATCGTTTCCGCCGGCGGCCTCGACCCGACTGACTATGGCGTGTTCCAGGCGCTGTTCGGGATGATCTTCACCGTCATCATCGCGCTGGAGTTCAAGCGCTCGCTGCTGGTGATCGCAGAGCGCCGGCAGGGCATCGTGCAGGTGCGCACCGTCATCCTGATCGCGCTGCTCGCCATCGTGCGCAAGCTGATGATCATCGATCTCTCCGC
>DATBKV010000137.1:0-5190 GCA_036555745.1 Xanthobacteraceae bacterium
CGGCTGACCTTGCGGCGGCCCATGCTGCGCCGCGCCCTTCATGCCAAACTTGGAGTGACCATCATGATGCGTCTTGCGCCGTGGAGCGGCGACGGCATCAAATCCGCGGACGCGCTGCGTCATGCCGGCGTTCCCGCGGACGATGCGGCCGTTGCCCGACAGCTTGCGGACGCCGAGAGCAAGCTTCCGCGCGAGCGGCTCGCCCTCTTTGCGAAATTCGAAGGCATGCTGATGATGGATGCCTCCGGCGATCATGCTCAGCACCCGCCGATGCATCAAACGCAAGGTCAGCCCGCGGCGGCAGACGGCGGTTCATCGCCACACGGTCCCAACTGAAGCGCGTTGCGATCGGCGGGAGCCGCACGCCTCGGTTCTGCCCCCCCTTGTGGGGCCTTGTGGCAGGGGCGCGCAGCGGGCGATTGCCGCCGTTCTGCGTCAATACGAACGGGACGCGCTCCGGCAAACGCCGCCACGGCGCGTCGCATGTCTCGCAGCTTCCTTTCCTCACCTCGGAGCCATCTCATGATCCGTCCTCTCCTCGCCGGCGCCCTGGTCGCCGCCTTGCTCATCCCTGCCGCCGCGCACGTCACCCTGGAAACCCAGGAGGCCAAGATCAACGCGCCATACAAGGGCGTGTTGCGTGTTCCGCACGGCTGCGACAAATCTGCGACGACCGCGCTTCGCGTGCGCATCCCCGCGGGCGTGATCGGCGTCAAGCCCATGCCCCACCCGGGATGGACGCTGACTACGGTCACGGCCAAATATTCAAAGCCCGCCAAGCTCTTCCATGCGGAGTTGACCGAGGGCGTGGTGGAAATCTCGTGGAGCGGCGGCAGGCTGCCGGATGACTGGTACGACGAGTTCGTTTTTACCGGATACATCTCCGGCGATCTCGAGCCCGGCACGACCATCTACTTCCCGGCGCTGCAGGAGTGCGAAAACGGCGTGAATCGCTGGATCGAGATTCCCGCCGCGGGCCAGTCCCGCTCCGATCTGTCCGAGCCGGCGCCGGAGCTGAAGCTCCTGCCGGCGGCGGGGCGGCAGCACTGAGGCGATGCGCATTATAGCGTTGCTGCTCGTCGCATGGGCCGCGCTCGTTCACACGAGCGCGGCGCACGCTCATGCCTCCTTGATTCGCAGCGAGCCGCCCGACCGTGCGGTGGTTGCGGCGCTTCCGGCCGAGATCAAGCTCGTCTTCAATGAGCCGGTGTCGCCACTCGTGCTGCGCCTGGTGCTGCCGTCTGGCGAAGTGATTGAGTTGAAGGCCAGGCAGGCGGCCGACGGCGCTTCGATAATTCTACCGCTGCCTCCCGGATCGTCGGTTGGAACGCATCTCTTGAGCTGGCGCGTGGTGTCGGCGGACGGGCATCCGGTGGGAGGCTCGCTGACGTTCTCAATCGGTCATCCGAGCTTGCCCCCGCCAACGCCGCAGGCTTCCGACATCCGGCTGCGTACCGCGATTTGGCTGGCACGGCTTGTTCTCTATGTGGGACTTTTTGTCGGAATTGGTGGCGCGTTTTTCCTGAGTTGGATTGCGCCCATGCCATCCGGCCGGGCTCGGAGCGTCGCAGGCGCGGCGCTCGCAGCCGGCCTAATCGCCGCGATGCTTTCGGTGGGCCTGCATGGCGTCGATGCGCTCGGCGCCGCGGACGCGAACCTTGGTGAGACGCGAGCCTGGGCTTATGGACTGGCGAGCCCTTACGGGTGGACCGTTGGGGTTGCCGCACTGTCGTTGGCGCTCGCGCTTTGGGCGCTGGCGAAACACGGCGCCCCCGCGCGATGGTGTTCGACGCTTTCGCTCATTGGCGTCGGTGTGGCGTTGGCCAGCAGCGGGCACGCAGCGACGGCGGGGCCGCAGATCGTGACCCGCCCGGCGGTATTCGCTCATGCGGTGTGCGTGACCTTCTGGGTCGGGTCGCTGGTGCCGCTGGCAGCGACGCTCACTCGTGACCGCGATCACACGGCGTTGACCCGGTTTTCGAAGGCAATACCGCTGCCGTTCGGCCTGCTGCTCGTAACCGGCTTGCTGCTCGCAATCGTCCAGGTGCGCCAGCTCGAAGCCCTATGGACGACGAGCTACGGTATCGTTCTGTTGTGCAAGCTCAGTCTGGTCTGTGTCCTGCTTGGCCTCGCCGGCATGAACCGATGGCTGACCCCGCGGGTGATGAAGGATGAGGCCGGAGCGGCACGGCAATTGCGGCGCTCGATCGCTTGCGAGCTCGCAATCATGGCGCTCATCCTTGGTCTGGTTGCTTCGTGGCGCTTCACGCCTCCTCCGCGTGCGCTGCTCACCGCCGCCGCGCAGCCGATTCATGCTCACATCCACAACGATCGGGCCATGGCGGATCTCCAGATCGAGCCGGCTCGCGGCGGCAGTCGGCGGATCACGCTGACCCTGTTGGATGGCCGCTTCGGCCCGCTTCCGGCAAAGGCGGTGACGCTTGTTCTCTCCAAGCCCGATGCCGGCATCGAGCCACTGCGGCTTCCCGCGAAACAGGCGGATGGCGGCACATGGCAGGTCGACGACCTGCGCCTGCCGATGGCGGGCCGGTGGCGCGTCCGTATCGAAATTCTGATCAACGACTTCGAAAAGATCGGCATCGAGGATGAGACCGATTTGACGCGATGACATCGGTGTCAGCGCCCGCGGCCCGGCGCGGCCAAATCTTGACTGCGCACCGGCAATCCGCCTCAAGTCTCGCCATGGCAGCGAAACGGGCGCGGGTCTTGATCGTGGACGACCATCCGGTCGTGCGCATGGGCCTGCGCGCGTTGATCGAGCGTGCCGGCGACTACGAGGTCTGCGGCGAGGCGGGCGAGCCGGCCGAAGCCTTGCAGATCGCGGCGCGCGAGCAACCGGAGCTCTTGATCCTCGACCTCATGCTGGGGGGGCGGGGAGGGGCAAACTTCGTGGCGGAATGCCTGCGCCACGCGCCGGCGGCGCGCGTGCTGGTATTGTCCCAGCATGATGAGCGGCTCTACGCCGAGCGCGTGCTCGCGGCCGGTGCGCGCGGCTATCTCATGAAGGGACAGGAGCTTCACGGCGTGGTGGAAGCGCTGGCGGCGATCATGCGCGGCGAGATCGTGCTCAGTCCCGGCATGAATGCGCGCGTGCTCGCGCGCCGCTTCCATGGCGCTGCGGACGAGCGATATTCCGGACTGTCCAACCGCGAGATGCAGATCTTTCTCCTGATCGGCGCCGGGCGCAGCACGGGCGAGATCGCGGCCGAGCTGGGACTGAGCCCCAAGACCGTCGGGGCCCATCGCGAACACATCAAGACCAAGCTCGGCCTGACCAGTGCGGCCGAGCTTGAGCGCGAGGCCGTTCTCCATGTCGAAGGGTCGGGCTGACGACGCGCCGGACTTCGGGGCGCACCTGCGCCGCGCCAACGCGCGGCGGCTGCGCTCCGCCTCGTGGACCTTCGCCGCGGTCATCGTGCTGCTGTTCGCCGCCAATCTCATCGTGCCGTCGTTGCGGCTGCGGGTGCACGCAGCGGCGCAGATTGTCGTCGCGCTGTACTTCTTCGCACTGGGGCTGATCGCGCGTTCGCCGCGCGCTACGGCTTGGCCGACCTCCGCGCTGCCGCTGCTGTTCGGATTGGGAGCCGCCGCCACCGGCCTCGTTTTCAACCTCGATCTGATGCCGCGGGTGGGCGCCAATCCGGCCTATTCGACGGTGATGATCGTGGCCTGCCTCGCTCCGCTCTGGCCCCGCCGGCTCCTGTTGGCGATGCTGGCGCCGGCGCACGTGCTCTACCTCGCCAGCGTCTGGAGCGCGCGGCAGACGCCGACCTTCGTGCTGGTGATGACCGTCGGCGGCACCGTGGCGGTGGTGCTGGGATGGTTCGTCGCAGCGCTGCAGGTGCGCGCCGAACGGCAGGCCTTCGACTCGGCGGCCGCCATCCAGCGACAGAAGGACGAGTTGCCGCCGCCCTGGCGCGGGTCAATCGCCTGCTCGACGAGCGCCGCGAAATCGTGGCGATCGTTGCGCACGACTTGCAAAGTCCGCTCGCAGGCATCCGCGCGCTGTTGCGCACCGTGGCGGAAACCTCGCCGGCGGAGGGACGCAAGCTGCAGGAGGTCGCGCGCGCCTGCGCCGAGATGCACGACACCGTGTCGCGGCTGATCGAGGCCCACGCGGCAGAGACGGGGGAGGTCGCGCTGGAGGCGGTGGACACCGGCGCGCTGTTCACGCACGCGGCGACGGCGGCGGCCGCGGCCGCGGCGGCGAAGGGTATCGGCATCGCATGCGTGCCGGGCTCGCACCGCGTGCTCGCGGAACCGACGATGCTCAGCCACGCGCTGGGCAATCTCATTTCCAACGCCATCAAGTACTCGCCGCCGGGCTCGGTCGTCCGCCTCGACGCCGGGCCGCACGGGCAGGGGGTGCGCATCTCCGTGACCGACCGCGGGCCCGGCATTCCGCCGGGAGAGACGCATCTCTTGTTCAAGAAATTCTCGCGGCTGAGTCCACAGCCGACCGGCGCCGACCCGTCTTCGGGGTTGGGCCTCTACATCGTTCGCACCCTGGCGGAGCGCATGCATGCGGTCGCGGGCTGGGAGCCCAATCCGCAGGGAGGGAGCGTGTTCTTCCTCGACTTTCCGGCGCAAAACGGGGGCGGCGCCCAAGATTTTGCTTGACAGCGTTACAAGAATCCGCTAAAAAAACACACTAGTTAAAAGTGCGCCCGGGCGGGAGACCGCGCCGGGTTTTTTGTTGCGCCGATCGAGCATGCGGGAAGGGGAATGAAGCGCGCCATCGTCGCGGCAGGAGCGAGGCGGCGGCAGGCGCCCGCGTCTTGCACGCGGTCCATTGTTTTCCATTGTTCTTTGCGACGCCGCGGGCGCGGAATCCGCGCCGCGGCGGCACTTCGCGCGCGCACGCATTGTTTTTTTATTGTTGTTTACAATGGCGGCGGCCTGGCGCGACGCTCCTTCGGCCGCTCCGGCGGCGCCGGGTCGCGATCCGCGGCGGTTAGGTCGTTCACCGATGCGAAATTAGGTCGCGATCGCCGATAGGCGCGCGCGGCTTGCGCGCTTACACGTTCCCATGGGGCGCTTGCTACCGGAGTCGCCGCCATGGATCGCTTACGCATCTACCAGGGCCGAACCCTCCTCGGCGTCGAGTTCGCGCCCAAGCCGTCCTCGCTCGCCGGCGTGTGCAAGGACGCGCACGTGTTCGAGCGCATC
>DATBKV010000138.1:0-126101 GCA_036555745.1 Xanthobacteraceae bacterium
GGACATCGACTGGGACGTGATCTACGGACGCAATCTGCTTGGTGAAGGCGCAAATTGGCTCACAATTGGTCTGACCGTGCGGATCGGAGACAACTGAAGCGGGGCCCGTGCCGGGCTGGCATGTCCAGCACCAGTTGGCACCGTTTTCCGACGAGGGCATGCGCAAGATCAAAAATTCAGAACCGCATCCCGGTGCGGTCCAATCGCGATGCGCTCTCCAAGATCAGCGCGCAGCATCGCCGATCGGCGCTTTCGGCCGCGGCAGCGGCGGCGCGCGCTTGAGGAATTCGCGCCCGGGAAAGTCGCGCCGGATGTAATCCGCGTATTCGTCGACGAAGCGTTCGGCATAGGGCGCGAGAAACCGTCGCGGATCCCATGCCGACACGGCACTGCGTCCAATCCGCAGTCCTGCGAGGAACCAAATAAGGCGCTTGGCCGACTCAGGAGGTAAATTCAGGTCCGCGCTTGCTAGCCGCCACAGCTCTTTGCGCGGCGAGTTCCTGCCGGAGTCCGCTTTGCCCCCGAAAGCGACGTCTACGGAAGGCTGATCCGTCATACGCAGCCTGATGTCGCGACAGATCGTCGCGACAGATCAACGTGGTGGTGCTTGTCACCAACTGTATGATCCAGGGTCACCTCAACAACGCCCAAGGGAACAAGTCATGAAACCGAGAATCTGGTTACTTCCGGCAACTGCCGCCGCACTTTTTCTCGTCGCCGTACCGCGAGCGCCGGCGGATGAATTCTACAACGGCAAGACCGTGACCTTCGTCGTCGGGTTCTCGGCCGGCGGAGGCTTTGACACCTATACCCGCCTGATCGCGCGGCACTTCGGAAAGCATCTCCCGGGCAATCCCACGGTGGTGGTGGAAAACAGAACCGGCGCCGGAAGCCTGATCGCGGCCAACTATCTGTACAATCAGGCCCCGCGCGACGGCACGGTGATCGGCAACTGGATCGGACCGCTGGTGCTGCAGCAGGTGCTGGGGAACAAAGCGGCCCAGTTCGACGGGAGAAAGTTTGGCTGGCTCGGAGTGCCCACGCCCGACTCGGGCGTCTGCGCTTTAACCAAAGCCAGCGGCATCAATACGATGGACGACTGGTTCAAGTCCAAGCGGCCGATCAAGATCGGGGGCACGGCTCCCGGCTCCACCACAGACGACGTGCCGAGGCTTTTGCAGACGGCGCTGGACCTGCCTATGAAACTCGTCGAGGGATACAAGGGCACCGCCAAGGTCCGGCTGGCGGCCGAGTCTGGAGAGATCGACGGCGGTTGCTGGGCCTGGGAATCGATCAAGCCGACGTGGGCCAAGGGCCTCCAGTCAGGTGAGGTCCACATCGTCGTGCAGACGATCGAGAAGCCCAATCCGGACCTCAAGAATGTGCCGCTGGCGATCCAGTATGCCAAGACCGACGAGGCCCGTGCGCTTCTTAATATCGCCAATGGCCCCTATTCTCAGGGCGCGCGGCCTTACACCGTCCCGCCCGGTGTTCCTCAAGATCGTCTCGAGCTTCTGCAAAAGGCCTTCATGGACACGTTGCGCGATCCTGAATTCCTGCAGGACGCGAAAAAATCCCAGGTGGACATCGATCCAGTTGATGGCCCCACGACAGCCAAGTTGATGGCCGGCCTTTACGAGCTCAGTCCCGCCTTGAAGGCCAAATTGTCGAAGCTTTTGATCCCCGGGGCTCAGGAAAAAATGTAACGACGGCCAGCGATCCGGCTTCTGCGGGGGCGCGGCGGTTGCCGCGTGCCCGCTGGAATTTTGCCGATGGTCGATATCCTCGATGCCTGTCTGCAGGGCCTGATCCAGCTTTTTACCTGGAAGGCGTTCGTTCTCCAGTTGGTGGGGATTGCCATCGGGTTCTTGGTGGGAATCCTGCCGGGCATCGGCGGCCCGGTCACTCTTGCTTTGATGCTTCCATTTATTTTCCAAATGACCCCGGTGGAGGCCTTTTCTTTTCTCCTTGGGATGACGGCTGTTACCGCCACCACCGGGGACATCACTTCGATCCTGTTCGGCGTCCCGGGAGAGCCCATCACCGCCTCCATGCTTGTCGACGGCCATCCCATGGCAAAGAAGGGAGAGGCCGGGCGCGCGCTTGGAGCGGCGCTGATGAGCTCGTTTGTGGGCGCGATTTTCGGCGCGCTGTGTCTGGCGATCGCTATCCCGGCTGTGAGGCCTTTGGTCTTATCCGTCGGTTCGCCCCAGTATTTCATGTTCGCCATGCTTGGCATCGCGTTCCTTGCTTCCTTGACCGGCCGATCCGTCGTCAAGGGCCTTGTCGCAGCATGCCTCGGGCTGTTGTTTGCTTTGGTCGGGCTCGATCCCATTTCCGGCACTGAAAGATATACCTTCGGGGCGCTGTATCTCTGGGACGGAATTCGATTGGTGCCCGCGACGCTCGGCCTGTTCGCGATTCCCGAGATCATCGACATGGCGGTTGCCGGGACCAGCATTGCCAAGTCGGATGTGGGGAAGATCGGCGGCGTGCTCCAAGGGGTGAAGGATACGTTCCGCCATTGGGCGCTGGTCATGCGCTGCAGCGCCATCGGCACCTATATCGGTATCATTCCCGGCATGGGTGGCGCCGTGTCCCAGTGGGTGTCTTATGCCCATGCGGTTCAAAGCTCCCCCGACAAGGATCGCTTTGGCAAAGGCGCGGTAGAGGGAGTTTTGGGCCCAGGGGCGGCGAACCATTCCACCCTGGGCGGCGCCATGGTCCCGACCGTCGCCTTCGGCGTTCCCGGCAGTGTGAGCACCGCGATTCTGTTGGGCGCTTTTCTCATTCAAGGCCTCGTTCCGGGGCCGCCGATGCTTACTCCGGAAGCCCGCGGCGGCCACCTCTCGCTGACCTTTTCCTTCGTGTGGATCATTGTCGTTTCCAACATCATCACGACGGCGATCTGTTTTCTGTTTCTGGGAAAAATCGCCAGGATCACTCAGGTCCGAAGCACCCTGGTGATCCCGTTCATTCTGCTTCTGAGCTACATCGGCGCCTTTGCGGAAAACAACGCTTTCGGCGACGTCGTGGTGATGCTCGTCTTTGGGGCGCTGGGCTGGGTCATGGTCCAGACGGACTGGCCGCGTCCTCCGCTGATCCTGGGGTTGGTGCTGGGAAAGCTGGCGGAAGGCAACCTGTTTCTGTCCATCGACAACTATGGGCTCGACTGGCTGCGCTTTCCCAGCGTCATAGCTCTCTTTGCTTTGATCGTGCTGGGGACATTCTATCCGGTGTTTCAGAGATGGCGGGAGAAGCGGAACAAGCCCCGGTACAAACAACTGGCGGAGCTTGCGGACCACCAGACCGCGGAAGCCGCGCCGGTCTCGATCTGGCCGTCGATCTTCAATCTGTTTGTGGTCGTCCTGTTCGCGTGGGCGCTGTGGCAGGCTTGGGACTGGCAATTCCGTCCAGGTCTTTTCCCCTGGGTCGTCGGGTTCTTGGGTGTACCGCTCGCGTTCCTCCAGTTGAATCTGGATATTGCAGGCGCCGTCAAAACGATCGGCCGTGGCCTCCTGAGACCACGCGACCAGCAGGCCACGCGCCTGATGCGCGAGACCGCCAAGATCTCCGCCTGGATCCTGGGCTACTTTGTCGCCATCTGCCTGCTTGGATTCTCCATAGCCATTGCAGCTGTGACTTTTCTCTACCTCAAGCTCGCGAAAGAGCGATGGGTGACGACGCTTGCTCTCACGTTTTTCGCCTGGATTTCGTTTTACGGCCTGTTTGCTTACCTCTTGCATGTGCCGTTTCCCGAAGGCCTGCTGTTTGCTTGGCTGCGATAACAAATTTTTTTCGCAACAGATCGATCGGCGCGAGCCGACAAAAATTTTAGCGGCAGCGAATTCCTCACCGACGGCCCGGTGGAGAGGTCAGGCCGCGTTGAGCGCACTGATGGTGACGTAGTAGCCGTCAGGGTCGCGGAGCGAAAACTCCGCGGTTCCAGTGTTGGGATTCACGTGTGGCTCTTCGTCAAGCCGGCTGACGAGCGCGCGCGCCCTCGGCAAAGCTGCGTCGAAGTCATCGACCCGGAAGAACAAGAGGAGGCCGTTTCCAGGCTCGGCGCGGGAGGAGCTCGTCAACGACGGATGATCGTGGGCCCCCCACTGGTGGAGACAAAGCAATACCGTTCCATCCGTGTCGAGGATTTGCCCGAAATAGTCGTGGGCAGGAGCCGTGTCCGGCAGGCCAAGCAGCGACTGGTACCACGTGAAGCTGCGGGGCACGTCGGCTACGCCAATGATCGTCCACGTGCGCTTCATGGCTCTCCCTGCGGCTGACAGAGCATTCCTGACGACATCATGCCGGCATGATCGTGAAGCGCATCGTAACAAACATTGCTACGGTGGACGCATCGAAGGCGCGCCGCTTTTATAAGGACGTCCTCGGGCTGGAAATCGTCATGGACCAGAGCTGGATTGGTCCCGTTTGCAGCTCCAATGCAGATGTCGCCTCGAGTAAGTGCGACCGCTGCCGGCGCGTTGCGCAGGATTTCGAGCGGCACCGGATCGAGCTCGACCGACATCGCTGGTTTTGATCGGCAAACTGCGCTTGAATTCGTGCGACTGAATCGACCCATCGATCATATTCGCATCCCGGAGCCGCTCAATGGCAACCAGTTTTCGGCAGATCATCGATAAGGTCGTCAAGGAGAAGCGCTTTCTGGTTGTTCCCGGCGCGCATGACGCGTTGAGCGCGCGGCTCATCGAGACGATCGGCTTCGAGACGTATTTCATCGGCGGCTTCCCAGCGGTGGGCGCGCGCTATGGCGTTCCGGACATCGGCCTTAAAGGCTTCGGCGAAATCTCGGCGGCCGTTCGCGACATCATGTCCGCCTGCAACCTGCCGGTGTTCGTCGACGGCGACGACGGCTACGGGGACGTCAAGAACGTCGTGCACACGGTGCAGACCTACGAACGCATGGGGGTGAGCGCCATTCTGATCGAGGACCAGCAATGGCCCAAGCGTTGCGGGCACATGGTCGGCAAGAAGGTCGTTCCGGCGGAGCTGGCGGAGGCGAAGATCAGGGCGGCGTGCGCGGAACGGATAAACCCGGAGACCTGGATCCTGGCGCGCACCGATGCCCGCGCGGTCTACGACCTTGACGAAGCCGTGCGCCGAGCCGAGCGCTACCTCCGCGCCGGCGCGGACGGCATCTTCATCGAGGCGCCGCGCAGCATCGACGAGCTCAAGCGCATCGGACGCGCCTTCGACGTGCCACAGATCTGCAATCCGCTGGTCGGCGGGCACACGCCGATCCTGAGCATGCAGGAACTGGGCGAACTCGGGTTCCACGCAGCGGTGCTGGGGCTCGACACGCTGATGCATGCGGCCAAGGCGATCGAGGCGGTGCTCCTCGACATGAAGTCGGGCAAGTTCGCCCGCCGCGATGACGGCATGGATTTCGAGGCCTATAAGAAGTTGGTCGGCTACGACAAATGGGAGAGCGTGGACGACCGTTTCGCCGTTGCCGCCCAGCCTTGATCGATGCGCAATATGCGAAAGAGTCTCACGCCAGCGCCGGCGCGCGCGCGGGCTGCGCTTGCGGCGCCGGATCACGCAGATTGAGAATGCGGCGTGCGTTCGCATAGAACAGCTTGTGCTTGTCGGCGTCCGACAGGTCGATCTCGCCGAGCAGCTTCAGGCACGCCGCCGGATCCCAGCAGGGATAGTCGGTGCCGTACATCACATGATCGATGCCATAGTAGTCGATCGCGAACTTCATGCCGGCCGAGTGCGGCGACACCGTATCGGTGAACATGCGCTGCATGTAGGTGGTGACCGGCTTCGGCAGCTTCGCCGCCTTGGAATTCTTGTCCATGCGGCCGGCCTGGTAGGGCAATGAACCGCCCGTGTGCGTCAGCACGACCTTCAGGTGCGGATGCCGCTCCATCACGCCGGAGAGGATCAACCGCATGGCGGCGACGCTGACCTCGATCACGCGCCCCAGGCTTAGATGCAGCGCGCCGTCGTAGCCCTCCAGCACGTCCTGGAAGATGACATCGGTCGGGTGCAGGAACACGGGCAGACCGAGCTTCTCGACATGCGCATAGAACGGCTGCAGTCGCTCGGCATCGATACGCGCGTCGGCGCCGACGCTGCCGGGGAGATTGACGCCCATCAGGCCGAGCCGGTTGACCGCGTCGTCGACCAGCTCGATGGCGACGCGGGTATCCTGTAGCGGCACCGCGGCGCTCGCCCACAGCCGCCCGGGATATTTGCGCTGCGCGCCCGCCATCTCCTCGTTCCACATGAGAGCGTAGTCGCGCCCTTCCTCGACCGGCATGTCGGAGAACGACACCGAGAACGGCCCGATCGAGCAGACCACGTCGACCTGGTGGCCGAGGCCGTCCATGTATTCGAGCTGCTTGTCGAGATCGAACCACTCGGCCCAGCTGTTGAGGTGCTGGCCGCTGTCGGCCCGCCGCATATAATCGTAGCCGCCGCGCCTGTTGACCCGCGCGCGGGGATAGTTTTTGCGCCGGCAGAGCTTCTCAAAAACCGACCGGGGCCACCAATGGAAATGCGAGTCGATGATGTGCATGGTCGTCCTGCCGTTGCAACGACAACGATGTTAAGGTCGGGTGTCTTCCGCGTCAACGCAACCGGCGGCGGGGTGCATGGCGCTCGAGCAGTCCTTCATCGAGATGGGCCTGCTCAAGGAGATTCCCGACGACAAGGTCATGGTCACGGCTCGGTTCGTACCGGTGAAGGCCGGGATGTGACGGCGGCGCGCCGGCGGCGATGCACCAGTCCGGCCGACGCGATTGCCAGCGCATGTCCAGGAAAAGTGGGAACAGTTTTCCGATAAGGACATGCGCAAAATCAAAGGATCAAGAGCGCATCCTCAATTCCACCCAATCGGGATGCGCGCTGGAAGGCAGGCGGCACAAACTGATCAGGGCGCACGCATATAGGACGGCGTACCCCCAGCGAGAAAATCTTCCCGCGGCGGCGCGAAGACGTCCACGACCTCGGTGTCTTCGGGGAAAAAACCTTCGTGCTCGGTGTCACCCGGAATAACCGCAACATCGCCTCCGATCATCGAACGCTGCTCGTTGCCGATGCGGAAATCCATCCTGCCCTTGAGCATCCAAACGATCTGCTCGTGCGGATGCTGATGCGCACCGGCATGCGCGCCGGCTTTGATTTTCCACCACACGATCATTCCATGCTTCCCGGCAAGAACGCGGCGCTCGATTTTGTCGTTGATACGCTCCCACGGCAGTTTCTCGAGTGCACCGAACCTGGACATCAGCGGCATGACGCTCCCTCCGTTGGATTGCTTGGAGCATTATAGCCGCTCTCGACTTTGGCAGAACACCGCCAATTGCGCTGCCATACCGGTGAGACGTCCGGCGTACCCATGTCTGCACGATGCGCTGCGGCGCTGACGAAGATGTCACCTCAGACGACTGTTCGGTAGAAGGTCTCCGGAACTCCCGTTCCTGCTATCTCGATCGAGGTTGACGATTTGGACGAGGCACTCAGGCGAGTCGCTCGAGCAACTGGTCCGTCAACAACTGCGGGGGCGAGATGCGATTGGATTGGCGAGCAGAGCGACTGGCTTGCGAGATGGCGTTGCCGGCTTCAGTTCAGATGCCGGCTTGAAAAACAGATCTTGCGCCCTTTACCCATCGCCCTCGGACGCAAGCTCGGATGCCACGAACACATCGCTGAAGATGTGCCAATGCCCTGGCCGGCAATGACGGCCTCGATTGCGTGCAGCTCTTTCCGAAAGCTGAGATGCTGCATGTCCTTGACATCGGGCAACCTGCGCCGCTTGCATCGCTCGGTCGGGTTGTTGCGCGCGCCGCCGTCACCTATCCCTGCTTCTCGTTCTTGTGAAGCGTGGCAAGTCCGCTCACCCACGGCAGCGCCGAGCGGAACCAGTTTTGCCGTCTCGGCGCGAACTGGTCGCGTTGGCGCAGGATCCCGACCCGCACCATGTAGGACGGCTGCGGCCCCTCGCCCGGCGTCGTCGAATAGATCGGAGACCCGCAGCGCGGGCAGAAGGCCTGAAGCCGCGGGGTGCCGCTTTCTGCCGTGGTCTTGAGGTAATTCGTCGGCTGTCCCGACATTCTGAAGGTTGCACCGGAAACCGGGACGTTGACCCGAAACGCCGAACCCGTGCCTTTCTGACAATCGGTGCAATGGCAGACCGAGGTTTTTTCCGGATCGGCCTCGCCCTCGATCGTGATGTACCCACAGTGGCACGCCCCATCGATTCTCATGGCCCATTCTCCTTGTCGGCTTGCGGGTCACTTGCCAGGTCGGACCAGTAGCCGATTTCACGCCCGACCCGGTCGACATACACGAACAGCCGCGGCTTTGCCTAAGCGCGGCGGCCGCGTCCGTACCACGCTGGCAAGTCGCGGAAATCGTCGGGCAGGCGCGGTGCGCACTTTCCCCTTGACATGCGTTACGTAATAGAGTACAAAACAAGAACGATCCGAAAGTGTGCTCGCCCGGGCGGCTCGCCGCGCCGGGTTTTTTCGTGCCCGCGCCGTCGGCGCGCGCGCGAAGCATCGTGCTTTGAGAAAAGAAGGAGAATCCAGCCATGCCGTTTCAGAAAGGGCAGAGCGGAAATCCCGCCGGCCGCCCGCGCGGGTCGCGCAATCGTTCCGCCCTGCTCCTGGAAAATGTGCTGGCGGGCGACGCCGAGGCGATCGCGCGCCGGGCCATCGACATGGCCAAGGACGGCGACGTCGCGGCGATCCGCATGTGCATGGACCGGCTGCTGCCGCCGCGCCGGAGCGATGCGGTCGCCTTCGAGCTGCCGCCGCTCGACACCGCCGCCGACACGGTGGCCGCGTCGGCCGCGATCGTGGCCGCGGTGGCGGCCGGCGATCTCACCCCGTCCGAGGCCTCCGATCTCGCCAAGGTGATCGATGTCTACGTGCGGGCGCTCGAGGCCGCCGAGTTCGAGCAGCGCCTGACGAAGCTGGAGGCGGCGGCGGGCCGATGACGGCGGGCGGGCATTGTTCTGTCCCTGTTATCGGCGGCGGCGCGGCGCACCGCCCAAGCGCAGTTTCGCGAGCGTTCACGCGGCTTTGCGCATGTGTCGAAGCGCCCGCCGGCGCGCGGATCCATTGCTCTTTCATTGTTGTTTACAATGGCGCCGGCCCGCGAGCGCCACGAGCGCGGCTCGCCTTCCTGCGCGCCGCCGCTCCGGCCGATCATGCGCTCGCCGCCGGGTCGCAGGCCTGCCGATCGGCGGTCGAGCGCGCCCAGTCCTCGACGATGGCGACCAGCGCGTCGAGCCCGTCGGTGAGGGCCGCCGGCCCCGGCTGCAGGATCAGCGGCGACTTGATCTCGCGCAAAAAACCGTCGCGCACCGCGGGCAGCGCGGCAAAGCCCGGCCGCGCCGCGACCTTGGCCGGGACGAACTTCTTGCCGCACCAGGAGCCGATGATGATGTCGGGAGCGGCGGCGATCAGCGCCTCGCACGAGACGATCCGCTCGCTGGCGGTCTTGCGCGTCGACAGCGCGGGAAAGGCGTCGATGCCGCCGGCGATCTCGATGAGCTCCGCCACCCAGCCGATGCCGGAGATCATCGGCTCATCCCATTCCTCGAAGTAGACCCGCGGACGGCGCGGCAGCGGCCCCGCGCGCTCGCGCGCCGCCTGCAGGCGCCGCTCGAGCTTAAGCGCCAGCGCGTCGGCTTTGGCGACCGCGCCGACCAGTGCGCCGAGCGTGCGGATCATGGCGAGAATGCCGGCGACGTCGCGCTGGTTGAACGCGTGCACCGCGACGTTGCGGCGGATCAACTCGGCCGCGATGTCGGCCTGCAGGTCGGAGAAGGTGAGCACGAGCTCGGGCTCGAGCGCGAGGATTTTCTCGAAGTCGGCAGAAATGAAGGCAGAAACCCGCGGCTTCTCCTTGCGCACCCGCGCCGGCCGCACCGCGTAGCCCGATACCCCGACGATGCGATGCTCCTCGCCGAGGAGATAGAGCGTCTCCACGGTCTCCTCGGTGAGACAGACGATGCGCTGAGGTGGGAACATGCGCACGGTATAGCAAAGCCCGGGCGCACCCTTGCATATGCTGGTCCTGACGCCTGGATCGACCCTGGTCGCGATGCCCGCGGAGCGGTGGCCGTCAGGCATGGCGAGCCGCGGGCCGCGGGGCTTGACCGCAAGGCGAGCCTGGGATCAGTGGCAGGCCAACAGGCGAGCGCGGCACGCGCCGCCGCAAGAGGAGCAGCCGCCCGGGCGGCCGCGTGGAAACAACGGCTGACGAACATCGCATGGTTGAGGCAGCAGCGAGCGAAGGCGAGTTCGACTACATCATCGTGGGCGCGGGCTCGGCCGGCTGCGTGCTGGCGAACCGTCTTTCCGCCGATGCGGGCGCGCGCGTGCTGCTGCTCGAGGCCGGCGGCATGGACAACTGGATCTGGTTCCACATCCCGGTCGGCTATCTGTTCGCCATCGGCAATCCGCGCTCGGACTGGATGTTCAAGACCGAACCCGAGGAAGGGCTGAACGGCCGCAGCCTCAACTATCCTCGCGGCAAGGTCATCGGGGGCTCCTCCGCCATCAACGCCATGATCTACATGCGCGGCCAGGCCGCCGATTACGACCATTGGCGCCAGCTTGGGCTCACCGGCTGGGGCTGGGACGACGTGCTGCCGTTTTTCAAGCGCCACCAGGACCACGTGCTCGGTCCGAGCGCCGCGCACTCAACCGGCGGCGAATGGCGGATCGAAGCGCCGCGCGTGCGCTGGGACATCCTCGACGCGTTCCGCGACGCAGCGGCCGAGGCCGGAATCAAGCCGATCCCCGATTTCAACACCGGTGACAACGAGGGCAGTTGCGTGTTCCACGTCAACCAGAAGCGTGGGCGGCGCTGGTCGGCGGCGCGCGGTTTCCTCAAGCCGGCGCTGAGGCGGCCGAATTTGCGGCTCGAGACCGGATGCCTCGTGCAAGCGGTCGAGCTCGAGGGGCGGCGTGCGACCGGGGTGCGTTGGCGGCAGAACGGCGCGCTGCGCTCCGCGCGCTGTCGCGGCGAGGTGGTGCTCGCCGCCGGCGCGATCGGCTCCGTGCAGCTGCTCAAGCTCTCCGGCGTCGGGCCTGCCGGCGAGCTCGCGCCCCTTGGCATCCCCGTCGTGCTCGACCGGCGGGGCGTGGGCGAGAACCTGCAGGATCATCTGCAGCTGCGGCTCATTTACAAGGTGAACGGGGTCAAGACCCTGAACGAAATGTATCGCTCACGTCTGGGCCGCGCGCACATGGCGCTCGATTACGCGCTGTTCCGGCGCGGCCCGCTCACCATGGCGCCCTCCCAGCTCGGGCTGTTCACGCGCTCCGATCCCGCGCGCGAGCGCGCCAACATCCAGTTCCACGTGCAGCCGCTCTCGCTCGACAAGTTCGGCGATCCGCTGCACGAGTTTGCCGCCTTTACCGCGAGCGTGTGCAATCTGCAGCCGACCAGCCGCGGCTTCGTGCGCCTGCGCTCGCCGGATCCATCCGACAAGCCGGTGATCAAGCCGAACTATCTCTCCACCGACGAGGACCGGCGCGTCGCCGCCGATTCGATCCGGGTCGCGCGCCGGATCGTGAGGCAGCCCGCGCTCGCCGCCTACAAGCCCGCGGAATATCTTCCCGGCAGCGCCGTGAGCGATGACGACGCCGCGCTGATCAAGGCCGCGGGTGACATCGGCACCACGATCTTCCACCCTGTCGGCACCGCCAAGATGGGTCGCGCCAGCGATGCGCTGGCGGTGGTGGATGAGCGTCTGCGCGTGATCGGTCTCGAGTGCCTGCGCGTCGTCGACGCCTCGGTGATGCCGACGATCACCTCGGGCAATACCAACGCGCCGACCATGATGATCGCGGAGAAAGGCGCCGCGCTCATCCGCGCGGACGCGCGCCGGTAGCCGGCCCCGCGCAGAACATCGAACTCGGAGGGTCCGTGATGAAGCTGCTCGAGCGGGTCAAGGCGATCGTGCTCAGGCCACAGGCGGAATGGAAGGAGATCGGGCAGGAGCCCGCGACGCTGTCCGAGCTGTTCGTCAACTACGTCGCGATCCTCGCCGCGATTCCGGAGGTCGCCCGCTTCATCGGCCAGTCCTTCGTCGGCGGTTATCTGCCCGTCGTTCCGAGCTTGGTGCGCGCCGTGGTGGTTTACCTCGTGACCTTCGCGATGGTCTATATTATCGCGGGAGTGATCGATCTGCTCGCTCCGCGCTTCGGCGGCGAGAAGAACTTCGCCAACGCGGTCAAGCTCTCGGTCTATTCGTATACCCCGCTCTGGCTCGCCGGCATCTTCCTGCTGGTCCCCGGATTGAACTTCCTCGAGATCCTCGGCCTCTATGGCCTCTACCTGCTGTGGGCCGGATTGCCGCAGCTGATGCGGGTCCCGCAGGACAAGGCCTTGCCGCTCGCAGCCATCGTGATCTGCTGTGCGCTTGTTCCCGCGGTCGTGCTGGCGATCATCTAGCGCGCCGGCAGGCGGCGCGCGCTGCGCAAACACGAATGACCCCGGAAAACCGGGGCCATTCGGCTCGCACGATCAGGCGCGATTAACGCGGGCAGACCCGGTGGGTCCGATAGATCACCCGGCCGCTCGGTGTCACGACGCGCTCGCGGCTCACGCGGCATTCGGCGCCGTAGGCATAGTAATCGGGGCCGTAGCCGCGATAGCCATAGTCATACCGTGGTCCGACGCCGAACCCGAACGGGCCGACCTGCACGCCGGCCCCGCCGGGGTCCGCGCCCATGTAGACCTGAGCCGAGGCTGGAACCGCCGCAACGAGGGAGGCGGCAGCCGCCGCGGCAAACAACAGTTTCCTCATCGCATGCTCCTCTATTGCATGTCGCCTCACCCACCAACGCTTCGGACCCGCCGACGTTGCAGGAAAAAAATTTCTGAGTTCCGGGAACCGAACTTGGCCTGGCAGCACAGGGCAAACCGCTGACGAATGCCAGGAAGCGCCTCTGCCCTCACGATGTCGCAGAAGGACGCGCCGCAGGCGCGCGATCCGAACTTGTCACCTGGCGAGGAATAGCTTTGCGCCTGCCAGAGTGATTTGAGGCTTGGGCCTCAACCCGCTATGTACCGGCAGCGGTGCGCCGCACGGCGAGAACAGGCTGAGCACGGGGATTCCATCGAGGGCACCGACATGGCGCAATCGCCTAGCACTCGTGATCTCCTGCTCGTCACGGGAGCGAGCGGCTTTGTGGGCTCCGCGATTGCGAATGCGGCGCGGGCGGCTGGCTACCGGGTGCGCGTGCTGGTGCGCCGTTCGAGTCCGCGCGCCAATCTTAATCCTGACGATGAGATCGTCCTCGGCGACATCCGCGATCGCCCGTCGTTGGCGCTGGCCTTGCAGGGAGTCCGTTACCTCGTCCACGCCGCCGCCGACTATCGCCTGTGGGCGCCGGCCCCGGACGAGATCATCCGCACCAACGTGGACGGCACCCGTTGTGTCATGGAGGAGGCGTTGCGCGCCGGGGTCGAGCGCATCGTCCATACCAGCAGCGTGGCGACGCTCAAGCCGCGCGATGGGCTGCCGGCCGACGAGACCTGCCCGCTGTCCGAGAGCGAAGCCATCGGCGCCTACAAGCGCAGCAAAGTTTTGGCCGAGCGTCTGGTCGAGGCCATGGCAAAGCAGCGTGCGCTGCCGGCGGTGATCGTCAATCCCTCGACCCCGATCGGCCCGCGCGACGTCAAACCCACCCCGACCGGGCGCATCATCATCGAGTGCGCCTGCGGACGCATGCCCGGATTTGTCGACACCGGTCTCAATCTCGTGCACGTCGACGACGTGGCAGCGGGGCATCTCGCGGCGCTG
Organism: Xanthobacteraceae bacterium; assembly: GCA_036555745.1. Classification (GTDB taxonomy): domain Bacteria; phylum Pseudomonadota; class Alphaproteobacteria; order Rhizobiales; family Xanthobacteraceae; genus VAZQ01. Next base: position 13,799 of record DATBKV010000138.1, read on the forward strand.
CGACGCGGCGCGATCGGCGAGCGCTATATCCTTGGCGGGGAGAACGTGCGCCTCGGCACCATGCTCGCCGATATCGCCGAGATGGTCGGCCGCCGCGCGCCGAGGCTGCGCTTCCCGATTGCGCCTCTCTACCCCGTCGCGCTGGGCGCCGAACTGTGGGCGCGGTTGACCGGAAAAGCGCCATTCGCGACTGTCGACGCGCTGCGCATGGCGCGCCATTACATGTTCTTCAACGATGCCAAGGCGCGGCGCGAACTCGGCTATGCCTCGCGGCCGTACCGCGAGGGGATCGCGGACGCGATCCTTTGGTTCAAGCAGGCAGGATATCTACGTTGACGTAGCGCCGTCGCGCCAGCGGCGGGCAAGGCCGAAATCGTCGGCCGTCTGACCAGTAGTTTCAGAGCGCGGGCTCCCGGCGCTCGCGCAGGAAGCGGAAGAACTCCAGTCCCTCGCGCAGTCGCCGTTTCAGGACCTCGGGACTACGTACCATCTCACCAGCGATGGCGGCGATCTTCGGCGCGCGGAAATAGAAGCGCTTGTAGAAATCGTCCACCGAGCGAAAAATCTCGGTATGGCTGAGGTGCGGATAGCTCAGCGACGCCACTTGCGTGCCGCGCTCGGTCAGGAGCTCGGCGCTTTCATCGACCAGCCAATTGTTCTCGCGCGCCTGCCGGTACAGAAACGTGCCAGGATAGGGCGCCGCGAGCGAAACCTGGATCGTATGCGGATTGACCTCGATCGCGAAGCGGATGGTTTCCTCGATGGTCTCCTTGGTCTCGCCCGGCAGGCCGAGAATGAAAGTGCCGTGGGTGACGATGCCGAGCTCGCGGCAATCCTTGGCGAACCGCCGCGCCACGTCGACGCGCATGCCCTTCTTGATGTTGTGAAGGATCTTCTGGTTGCCGGATTCGTAGCCGACCAGCAACAGCCGCAGGCCGTTGTCCTTGAGCACCTTCAAGGTCGCGCGCGGCACGTTGGCCTTGGCGTTGCACGACCAGACGATCCCGAGCTTGCCGATCTCGCGCGCGAGCGCCTCGACGCGCGGCAGGTTGTCGGTCAGCGTGTCGTCGTCGAAGAAGAATTCCTTGACTTGCGGGAACGCCTGCTGCGCCCAGGCGAGCTCCTCGATCACGTGACCGACGCTGCGGGTGCGGTAGTGATGGCCGCCGATTGTCTGCGGCCACAGGCAGAACGTGCAGCGCGACTTGCATCCGCGTCCGGTGTAGAAGGAGATGTAGGGATGCTTGAGATAGCCGCCGAAGTAATTCTCGATCACCAGATCGCGCTTGTAGACCGGGGTGACGAACGGCAGCGCGTCCATGTCCTCGAGCACGGGCCGCTCTTCGTTGTGCACCACGATGCCGTCGCGATTACGCCAGGACAGGCCGGCGACGCGGCCGAGCTCGCGCCCTTCGGCCACCTCCTTGATGGTGAAGTCGAACTCGTTGCGCGCCACGAAATCGATGGCGGGGGAGGCCGCCAGCGCTGCGTCCGGTTCGACTGCGACCTTCGCGCCGATCATGCCGATCTGCAGGCTCGGCTTGAGCGCCTTGAGCGCCTCGGCGGTCCGCACATCGGCGGAAAAAGATGGCGTCGAGGTGTGCATCACCACCAGCTCGCGGGTTGTCGCCTCGGGCGCGATGTCGTCGAAGCTGAGCCGATGGGGCGGCGCGTCGATGAGCTTGGAGCCCTCGACCAGCGCGGCGGGCTGCGCGAGCCAGGTCGGGTACCAGAACGACTGAATCTCGCGGCGCATTTGGTAGCGCGCGCCCGCTCCGCCGTCGAAACCGTCGAACGATGGCGCCTGCAGGAAAAGCGTTCTCATCATGGTCGGTGTGATCCCCCCTCGACAACCCAAGTCCCGCCCGCACCCATGCGGAAGCGGTGGCCTTTCCAGCTTACGTCGCGCCCGAGAAAGCTCACAACGAATACCGCGAACGACAATAAGTCACGCGCCGGAACAAGCCAATACCGCTGTGGCGGAAGCGCGAAGCTGCGCTGCACCTGCCACAACAGGGCCATGCGGCAGGCGATAGCCGCGGCTGCGACCGCGATCGCGGGCAGCATGGCGGGCGAGGCCAGGCCCACGACGAGCGCAATCAGCGCCCACGGCAGCGGATGGGCGACAAGCGAGCCGGCGTAACCGGCCGCGTCGATGCTCCTGATCGTGCGCGCCCAGCGCAGCTCGTGCTGCCACAATTCTCGCAGCGACGACTGGGCGCACATGTGCGCGATCGCGAACGGCGGGATCGAAACCGCGTAGCCGCGCGCGCGCACCGCTTGCCCGATGGCGTAGTCGTCGGCGAGGCATCCGACGAACGCGGTGAAGCCACCGATCTCCTCCAGCGTTTCGCGACGAAGCGCCAGCGTCGAGCCGAAGCAGGGACGGGCGAGGCCGAGCGCGCGGCCGACCACGACGCTCGGCAGGAAATGAGCGTTGATGGCGAGCGCAGAGAGGCGTGCCCAGAGGCCCGTCAATGGGGCGCCATAGTAGAGGCAGGTCACCGCGCCGGTCCGCGGCTCGGTCAGTGCCGCGACCACGCGCGCGAGATAGTCGGGGCCCACCCGCATGTCACTGTCGGAGAGGACGATGACCTCATGGCGGATGTGCGGGGCCATGTTGATGAGGTTTGAGACTTTGCGGTTCAAACCGTGCAGCGTGCTGTCGATCACGAGGTCGAGGTCGCATGCGGGTGCCAACTCACGCAGGCGCTCGACGATCGCGATGGCGGCATCGTCGGGATCCTGCACCCCGAACACAACCTGGATGCGGCCGGGATAGTCCTGCGTGCAGAACGAGGCGAGATTTTCAAAGAGCCCCGGCTCGCCGCCGTGCAGCGGCTTGAGGATGGTGACCGCGGGCAGGCCTCCGGCGCGAGATCGAGTGTGATCACGCGCCGCGCGCGCCACCAGGATCGCGGCCGCCAGCAGGCATCCGCAGCCGACGGCGGCGATCGCCGCCGCCGCAACCGACGACCAGAACGGGATCATGTCGCGGCTCAGGGATCGCGCGGACGGGGATTGACCGCCTCGCCCGAGCGGCGCGCGCGCGCGTAGCTGGGCACGAGCCGGGCCCATCCCAGCGCCTGCCAGCCGATCAGGCCAGGCACCCCGAGCACGAGATCGGCGGCGCGCTTGACCAGCGAAAGCGCGAGCGCCTGTTCCGGTGGAATGCCAAAGACGGCGCACAGCAGGATCAGGCCGCCTTCCTGCGCGCCGAGCGCGCTCGGGATGGCGAAAGCCGCGCCGCGAATCGCGTGCAGGAGGCTTTCGATGACGAATGCCTGCGCGAGGCTGATCGGATGATCCATGAAGGCGAACACGATCAGCACCTCGCTGACGCCGAAAATCCACCCGGCCATGTGCACCGCCGTGCTGGCGATGAGGTCGGTGCGCAGCGTGTAGATCGTGGTGAGGTTCTGATAGACGGCATCGATCGTGCCGAGCACCCGCCAGTTGCTGTCACCGGCGACACGGCGGATCGCGGCGGCAAGCAGGCGCTGGCCGCCGCGGCGTTGCGCCCAGTAGAAGCCTGCGAGCAGGAATCCCGCGACCGCAAGTCCGATCGCGGCGACCTTGGCGAGCGTGGCGTCCGCCCCGAGCGCGATGAGCACGAACAGGCCGGCGATCGCGAACAGGAACTGCGTCGCCGCCTGCAGCAGGACGTCGACGATGACGCTGGCTGCCGCGAGCGCCGCCGGAACGGCGTAAAGCGTCAGCAGTCCGGCACCGATGAGATCGCCGCCGATCTGCGCCAGCGGCAACAGGACGTTGGTCGCCTCCCGGATGAAACGCAGCAGAACGCACGTTCCCAGCTGCGGCCGCGTGTCTTGGGGAAACAGCAGCCACCAGCCCACCCCGGCGAGCGAGACCGTGACCGCGCGCACCATCACCACCAGGAGAATCCCCCATCCGACGCTGGCGACCGCATGGCCGACTGCGTCGAGCCCGGACCAGAGGGTGACGGCGCTCAGGGCGGCAATCCCGGCCAACCAGGCGATCAAACCGGCTTGCGTGATCATTAGGCGATCCCTGACTTGTCGACGCGACCAGATGCCGGTTGCCGCATGCGAGGACGAGATGATTCGGCTGCGCCGGTTGACGGCGCGCCCTTGCCGATCACCAGGGCGATCGGATGTCGAAGGACGTGGTCGCCCCGAATCCGATCGTTACCTGGTCGGCGGTGCCGCGCTGCGTGACCAGCGGCGAAGCGGCAGCATCGCCCGTGAGCCGCTCGTATTCGAGGAACGCGTGGGTCGCGAACTGCGGGGTCCAGAAATAACGCGCCTGCGCCCCGGCTCCGTACGACTGCACGCCGCCTCTGGCATCGAACAGCGGGAGTCCGGAAGCCGACGACTGTGCCGCATTTATGCTGAAGTACGGCGAGTTTGCGGCTCCGCTCGCAAGCGTAACGCGCGGGCCCGCGGATAGGGTCCATTGCGTCCCGACCGGGATGACCGCGTCGACGAACAAGTCCGAGACCACGCCGTGGTGACCGCCGAAACCTTGACGTACCTCGGCTCGGGTTCGCAACCATGGAACCGCCCAATATTCGGCGAAGACGCCGAGCTCGAGCGCCCAGGAAATGTCGCCGAGACCCTGCAAGGCCGGCGGGTCGAACTTGGTGAGGCGCGGGCCGCGCAGCTGACCCACCGGGCCGACCTGGAACGTGTTGTCGCCGAACAGGCCGATGCTGACGCCGTCGCGCGGGCCGCGGAACGGCTCCGGCGCGCCGTAGCGGCGCACGGCAAAAATAGGATAGGGCCAGATGACGTCGCGTTTTGATCCCAGGAAGACCGGCTCGACCCGACCTTCCGCCCCCACGGTGACGGTCCAGTCCGGCGGGGGCGCCGGTGTCGGTATTTGATTGCCGCGCGGGATAGAATCAGCGAGCGCTGCCACGGGAAGCAGCAGCGCCGCCACAAAGCCCGCAATCGCGGCGCGCCGACCCTGCATCCGCCCCCTCGTTCCACTGCCGGCGAGGGATAATTATCGACCGGCAATATTCAGCCATCGTTAACATGGAGGAGCCGCCGCGCACAATCTTGACCGGCCGCCCAGCGGCAATAGCCCGGCGTTTCCGGCGGCCCTGTGGCGCGCTTTCAACACGAACGAAAGTCTATGCGGCATCAATTAGTTGAGCCGAATCCGCGGTCGGGGCCGGTGTCGGCCGCGCGGCCCGCGGCGCTATGTCATGGCAGCGCCTTGAGGTGTCGGATCGGTCGGCCGGGGGTGAGCGCCGCCGCCGCCGCGACGATGGCATTGGCGTCGATGCCGTAGTGCCGGTAGAGCTGCGGGATCGAGCCGGTCTGGCCGAAATGCTCCACTCCCAAGGGCCGCACCCGATGGCCGCGGACGGCGCCGAGCCAAGCGAGCGTCGCGGGATGGCCGTCGAGCACCGACACAATGCCGCAGTGGGTGGGCACATCGGCGATGAGCTTCTCGATATGGGAGCGCGCGTGCACGAGGCCGCGCTCGCGCGCGCGTTGCGCGGCGGTCCAGCCGGCATTGAGCCGGTCGGCCGAGGTGACGGCGAGCAGGCCGACGTCGCGCCGGTCTTCGGCCATCAGCCCTACCGCCTGGATCGCCTCCGGCGCGACCGCGCCGGTGAAGGCCACCATCACTTGGCAGTTCGGTCCGGGCCGGCGCAGCCAATAGGCGCCATCGACGATGGCTTGGCGCAGCTCCTCGGTCATCGTGCGCCTGATCTGCTCGATCGGGCGCGTCGAAAGTCGCAGATAGACCGAGCCGCCGGTCTCCTCGCGCAGCCAGTTGCGCTCGGAAGCGCCGCCCTCGCCGTCGCGCTGGATGTAGTCGAAGGCGAAGGCGAGGATCGCCGCGAGCTCGTCGACGAAGGCGGGCTCGAAAGCCGCGAGACCGTCTTGCGCAAGCCCGATGAGCGGCGTGGCGATCGACTGGTGCGCGCCGCCTTCCGGCGCGAGCGTGATGCCCGAGGGGGTCGCGGCCAGGATGAAGCGTGCATCCTGGTAACAGGCGTAGTTGAGCGCATCGAGGCCGCGCTGAATGAACGGATCGTAGAGCGTGCCGATCGGGATCAGCCGCTCGCCGCTGATGGCATGCGAGAGTCCGAGCGCCGACAACAGGATGAACAGATTCATCTCGGCGATGCCGAGCTCGATATGCTGGCCCTTGGGCGAGAAGTCCCAATTGAACGTGGAGGGAATGCGCTCGCTCTTGAAGGTATCGGCCATCCGCTCGCGCGCGAATAAGCCGCGGCGATTGACCCACGGACCGAGATTGGTCGAGACGGTGACATCGGGCGAGGTGGTCACGATGCGCGCCGCGATCTCGCTCCTGCCGCGGCCGAGCTCGTTCAGCAGCGCGCCGAAACCCGCTTGCGTCGACATCACCGGTTGGATGCTCACGGGCAATTCCGCCGGCACATCGATTCGCGGAGCGCGCTCGCGGCGCGAACCCTGGACGAACGGAACGCGATCGAGAAAGCGCTGCAGCTCGGCCGGCGGGATGCGCAATCCTTCAAACTTGTCCCATTCCTGTCCCGGTCGGACATTCATCGCGGCGCGCAGCGCCTCGGTCTGCGCCGGCGTCATCAGCCCGGCATGATTGTCCTTGTGGCCGGCGAAGGGCAGCCCGAAGCCCTTGATGGTGTAGCAGATGAAGCAGATCGGCCGGTCATGGTCGACCTTGCCGAAGGCTTGCAGCAGCGCCGGCAGGTCGTGACCGGCCAGATTGGTCATGAGACGGGCGAGCTCGTCGTCCGAGCGCGCCGCGATCAGTTGCGCGATCGGACCATCATCGCCGAGCTCATCGAGCAGCCGACGGCGCCAGGCGGCGCCGCCTTGGAACACGAGCGCGGAGTAGAGCTGGTTCGGGCAATTGTCGATCCAGTCGCGCAGGCGCTCGCCCCCTGGCTCCTCGAACGCCTGTTGCAGCAGCGAGCCGTATTTCAGGATCACCACGTGCCAGCCGAAGGCCTTGAACAGCGTTTCGTAGCGCGCCCATAGGCCCTCGCGGATCACGGCGTCGAGGCTCTGGCGGTTGTAGTCGATGATCCACCAGCAATTGCGCAGCCCCTGCTTCCAGCCCTCCAGGATCGCCTCGAAGATGTTGCCCTCGTCGAGCTCGGCGTCGCCGACCAGCGCGATCATGCGTCCCTCGGGCCGCGCCAGCCCCCAGCCGTGGGCGCGCACGTAGTCCTGCACCAGCGACGAGAATAAAGTCTGCGCCACGCCCAGTCCGACCGAACCGGTGGAGAAATCGACGTCGCCGCCGTCCTTGGTGCGGGAAGGATAGCTCTGCGCGCCCTGGTAGCCGCGAAAGTCCTCAAGCTTCTGCCGGCTCTGGCGGCCGAGGAGATACTGGATGGCGTGATAGATCGGGCTGGCATGCGGCTTCACCGCGACCCGGTCCTGTGGCCGCAGCGCGCGGAAATAGAGCGCCGTCATGATGGTGGCGAGCGAAGCCGAAGAGGCTTGATGGCCGCCGACCTTCAGGCCGTCGGCGCTGTCGCGCAGGTGATTGGCATGGTGGATGGTCCAGCTTGCCAGCCACAGCACCTTGCGCTCGAGCTCGCCGAGGATGCGAAGCTCGTCCGCGCTGGGGCTATCGTGCTCGCTCATGGCGTCACCTGCAGCCGTCCCGGGAACAGAGGGCACTGCCGCGGCCCCGACGGCACCGGACCTGCGCGCCGACGGGGGCCGAAGCCTTGTCCTCGCACCGGCCTACGCCGATCGAGTGCGGGCCGGGGCTATCGAATCCGTCATCCGCCGATCACATAGCGTGCCGCGGCGCGGGAGCGCCAGCAATCTCACGGCGCCAAAAGCACCTGGCGACAAGCGGCGGGCAGGTCCTTCATGCGCGGTCCGGGCCGCGGCGTCGGTGGCACTGGCGAGGGCCTCGGGTGCAGGATGGCGTCGGTGAACCAATGGTCGAGCTCCTTGCCGCAGCCTTCGTCCGGCGGCCGCGGGGGTTGCGGCTTGCAGTCCGGACTGTCGGCGGGACAGTTCAGCCGAACGTGGAAGTGAAAGTCGTGCCCCCACCACGGCTGCACCTTGTGAAGCCAGCTCCGGTCGCCGCCGGCGTCGCGACACAGGGCCTTCTTGATCGCCGCGTTCACGAATATGCGGTTCACCTGCGGATCCTCAGCCGCGGCCTTGATCAGGTTTACGTGCGCCCGGGTCCAGACCTGCTGGTCGACGTCGAGCCGATCCTCGCGCACGATCACGGTTGCCGACATGTCCTCGCGCTCCTCGCGCGTCAGCTCGCGCTTGGGCATGGGGGTGAGCCAGATATCGGCGTCGAGACCGACCTGATGGCTGGCATGGCCGGTCAGCATCGGGCCGCCGCGGGGTTGCGACATGTCGCCGACCAGAAGCCCGGGCCAGCCGGTCTTGGGCGCCAGGCTCGCGAGCCGTTCGAGGAACCGCACCAGCTTGGGATGGCCCCAATTGCGATTGCGCGATAGCCGCATCACTTGCCAGGTCGCGCCGTTGACGGGCAGCGCTACGCCGCCGGCCAGACAGCCCTTGGAATAGAAGCCGATGGTACGCAGCGGCATGTGGGCGGGCTCGCTCTTGCGGCCGAACAATTCCTTGGCCGGCGTCGCGGGATCGTCGGGATGCGCCAGCGGCGGCAATGGCTGCGGATTGAGGGTGCCCCTGTCCTGCGCCCTCGCGCTCTGCGGGACGAAACATGCCGCCGCCAGCAGCCATAGGGCAGCACAGCAGCCAAGATTGCGCCGCGCCGCGCCCGGCGCCGTCATCGTCGTCATCATCATGCTTGGGCACCCGATTGCCGAGTTGCGCCGCCCCTTGCCCCAAGGGTCGCGCCGGCCGGATCCGGCAGCAGCCCGCGTGGCTGGCGAGCACATTAAGGTGATGGAAGGGCGAGAATGCGGCCGCGCGATTCGTGGCCGGATGGCGAGCGTTCCGTTGCGGTCGGCTCACGCCTTGAGCCGTGCTGCGACCGCACGCGCTCGACGGCTGTAGGCCTCGGCCAGGCGAGCGGCGCGGTCGCCGAACAGGTCTCCTTCGGGGCCCACGAGCGCGAGCAGCCGTTCTTCGGTCGCCGCGTGCGGCTCGATCGTGCCGTCGGCGCGGATATGACCAAGCGCAATCCCCCCTCGGCCAGCGCGCGTCCGACCAAGAGACAGCGGTGGCAGTCCAGCGGCTCGCGCTCGGCGCAAAGCAGGCACACGCGATGGCGGCCGATCGCCGCGGTCAGGCGCTCGAGCGCTGCGCGAAAGCCCAGCGTCGCAGCCATCGCTTCGTAGTCGGCAACGCCGTCACGATAGAGTTGGCGCTTCTGCGGCCGCCCGCCCAGCGCATCGCCGAAGGCGAGATAGCCCATCCGCTCGGACGCGAGGCGTTCTGTTAGGGGCTTGCGCGAAAACCACGGGCACCAGCGCGAGAACGGGAGCGAGCGCACATCGGCGATTGCGCTCACGCCGGCTTGCTGGAGCAGCGCGATGAAGCGGTCGGCGGCCAGGTTGGAGTGGCCGATGGTCAGGACGTCGCAGAGCGGGGCGGAAGTATCGGAAGTCATGCAAGGACGAATCGTGGCAGGCGAGGGCGCCCTGTGACCCAGCAGCTTTGCCATGGCAACGAGCAAAACGGCAACTGCGGCGAATCAATATCGGCGGGAACGGCCGGGATGACAGCGGGCCCGCGCCATAGACGCGGCCTGATCGAGAGCGATATCGTCGGTCGCGGCGACGCTGCAGGGAGGATACGACATGAGCCGGTACCGCTATTGCGGGTGCGAGTGCTCCGCCGCGGGGCTGAGCCGGCGCGCCTTGGTCGCCGGACTGGCTTGCGCCGCGATTCTGCCGGCGGCTGCCGTCGCGCGCGCGCCGGATGCGGCTTCCGACCAGGACGTGCGCTTCATGCGCATGGCGCTCGAGGAGGCACGCCACGGCGATTTTCCGTTCGGAGCCGTGATCGTGCGTGACGGGTCGGTCATCGCGCGCGGGCGCAACCTTGACCGCGTCAGCGGCGACCCCACTGACCACGCCGAAATGGTCGCGATCCGGCGCTGCCTTGCTGCGCACGGCAGCGCCGCGCTGCGCGGCAGCACGCTCTACACGTCGGGCGAATCCTGCGCAATGTGCATGGGCGCCATCATCTGGTGCGGACTCGGACGCGTCGTATTCGCGGCCTCGATCGCCCAGCTCGCCACCAAGATCGATCAGATCATGATTACCGACGCCGAGATTGCGGCGAAGGCCGCCTTCGCGCCGGTCGCGATCACCGGCGGCGTGCTGGCCGACGAGGCGATGGCGCTGTTCGCAAAGTAGTGCACGCCCGCTCGCGTCAGATGGCAATGCTAGCGAACGATCGGAAGATCCCATGATCGCCATTCGCGCGTCCAAGGTGGCAACCGTCGCGGCGATCGCGCTGTTTGCAAGCCTTGTCGCCTTCGGAAACCTGACCGACTACGACACCAATTTCGTGTTCGTTCAGCACGTGATGTCGATGGATACGATCTTTCCCTTTTCTCACATCAAGTACCGGGCGATCACCGACCCGGCGCTGCAACAGGCGGCCTACGCTCTCATCATTGCGACCGAGGCGATCACCGCGGCATTGTGCTGGCTGGGAGCCGTGCTGCTTGCCCGCCGCCTCACCGCCGATGCGTCCGCCTTCAACCGGGCCAAGACCTGGGCGGTGGTCGGCCTGACGGTCGGCTTTCTGCTGTGGCAGGTCGGTTTCATGACCATCGGCGAAGAATGGTTCGGGATGTGGCAGTCGCAGCAATGGAACGGCGTGCCGAGCGCGTTCCGCTTCATGATGAGTACCATGACGGTGCTGATCTTCGTGGCGATCCCGGACCAGGAGCTAAGGCAACGCGGGGTGGCGTGATCCGAGGCAGTCGGGCGCGCCCTATACATCCACCTTGAGCGCGGCGATGAAGGCCTCCTGCGGGATCTCGACCTTGCCGAATTGGCGCATGCGCTTCTTGCCTTCCTTCTGCTTCTCCAGGAGCTTGCGCTTGCGCGTGACGTCGCCGCCGTAGCATTTGGCGGTGACATCCTTGCGGAAGGCGCGCACGGTCTCGCGCGCGATGATCTTGCCGCCGATCGCGGCCTGGATCGGCACCTGGAACATGTGCGGGGGGATGAGCTCCTTGAGCTTTTCCACCATGGCGCGGCCGCGGCTCTCGGCGCGGGTGCGATGCACCAGCATGGCCAGCGCGTCGACCGGGTCGCCGTTGACCAGGATCTGCATCTTCACCAGATCCGCCGGCTTGAAGTCGGTGAGGTGATAGTCGAACGAAGCATAGCCTTTCGATACCGATTTCAGCCGGTCGTAGAAATCGAATACCACCTCGTTGAGGGGCAGGTCGTACTTCACCATGGCGCGGTTGCCGACATAGGTGAGCTCGACCTGCGTGCCGCGCCGGTCCTGGCAGAGCTTCAGCACGCTGCCGAGATACTCATCGGGCGTGAGGATGGTCGCGCGAATCCAGGGCTCCTGCATCTCCTCGACATGGACCGGATCCGGCATGTCGACCGGATTGTGGATCTCGAGCGCTTTCCCGTTGGTCAGCACGATCTTGTAGATCACCGATGGGGCGGTCGCGATCAGGTCGAGATTGAACTCGCGCTGCAGCCGCTCCTGGATGATCTCGAGGTGCAGCAGCCCCAGGAAGCCGCAGCGGAAGCCGAAGCCGAGGGCGGCCGAGGTTTCCATCTCGTAGCTGAAGCTCGCGTCGTTGAGCCTGAGCTTGCCCATCGCCGCGCGCAGGTCCTCGAATTGCGCGGCGTCGACCGGGAACAAGCCGCAGAACACGACCGGGATGGCGGGACGAAAGCCGGGCAGCGGCTCGCGCACCGGCTTCCTGTCGTCGGTGATGGTGTCGCCGACGCGGGTGTCGGCCACCTGCTTGATCGAGGCGGTGAGAAAGCCGATCTCGCCGGGCCCGAGCTCCTCGACATTGACCAGCTTCGGGGTGAACACCCCGACGCGGTCGACCTCGTAGGCGGCGCCGGTGCCCATCAGCCGGATGCGCTGGCCTTTGCGGAGCGCGCCGTCGACGACCCGCAGCAGCACCACGACGCCGAGATAGCTGTCGTACCAGCTGTCGACCAGCAGCGCCTTGAGCGTCCCATCGCGGTCGCCCTTGGGCGGCGGCAGCCGCGTGACGATGGCTTCCAGCACCTCGGGAACGTTGAAGCCGGTCTTGGCCGAGATCAGGATCGCGTTGGAGGCGTCGAGCCCGATCACGTCCTCGATCTGCTGCTTGACCTTGTCCGGCTCGGCGGCCGGCAGGTCGACCTTGTTGAGGACCGGCACCACCTCGTGATTGTTGTCGATCGCCTGATAGACGTTGGCGAGCGTCTGCGCTTCGACGCCCTGCGAGGCGTCGACTACCAGCAGCGAGCCTTCGCAAGCGGCCAGCGAGCGGTTGACCTCGTAGGCAAAATCGACGTGGCCGGGCGTGTCGATCAGGTTGAGGACATAGTCCCTGCCGTCGCGCGCGCGGTAATTGAGCCGCACGGTTTGCGCCTTGATGGTGATCCCGCGCTCGCGCTCGATGTCCATGGAGTCGAGCACCTGCTCCACCATCTCGCGCTCGGCGAGACCGCCGGTGGCCTGGATCAGCCGGTCGGCCAAGGTCGACTTGCCGTGGTCGATATGGGCGATGATGGCGAAGTTGCGGATGTTGTCGATGGCCGCATTCATGGCGCGCGCATTAGCATTCGCGTCCGCAAGCAGCAAGCGTATCCGGCTCCCGGCTCGCCCTGGCCAGCGGGAACCGCGTCATTCACTCCGCCGCCTGCCGGTGCTCGGCAAGGAACGGCTCGAGCGCGACCGGCTCGCCGGCGCGCGCAATGATGACGTGACCGGGCGGCACCGGCCGCCAGTCCGCGCGTTGGCCGTCGAGCGGCTCCGACACCACGATCACATTGCCGCCGGACTCGCGGAAGTAGAGCGTGTTGGCGTTGTCATTGGCGGAGTAGCGAAACGCGTAGAGGTCGCGGCCGTTGGCGAGTGCGGCGGTGAAGCGCAGCGGCTCGCGATATCCGTCGCTGCTGACCATGGCGGCGATGGTTGCGAGCACGCGCGAGGTCGCGCCGATCGGATCCTTGTCGCCGCCGGCGCCCAGGATGGCGAGGAACACCGCCTCCGAATCGGTGGTGCCCACGCGCGAGCCATAGACGTCGTCGGGGATCAGCGCTTCGACTTTGCGGCGCAGTCGCGACCAGTTACCGATCATGCCATTGTGCATGAACAGCCAGCGGCCGCAGGCGAAAGGATGGCAGTTCGGGCGCGTAATCGGCGTGCCGGTGGAGGCGCGCACGTGGGCGAAATAGAGATGCGAGCGGATATGGCGGCAAAGGTAGCGCAGGTTCTCGTCCGACCAGGCCGGGCGGATCTCGCGGTAGAGGCCGGGCTCGGCATGCTGGCCGTACCAGCCCATCCCGAACCCGTCGCCGTTTGTGGCGGCCGTTGATTCCAGTGCCCGCTGGCTCTGCACCACCAGCGAGTGGGCAGGGGCGGTCACGTATTCTTCCAGCGGGATGGTCTCGCCGCGATAGGCAATCCAGCGGCACATGGGCTGCTCCGAAGCCAGGGCCCCCGAGCATCGCTTGCCGATGCGGCAAAGCCATGGCGGCGGCCCTGTTGCATGCCTTGATATGGACCTCCCCGGCGCCTCATGCCATAGCCTGCCGGCCGGGCGGGGGGCCGCCGGGCAGGGGTGCGTTCAATGTCGGCCACGACCGATACCGGCCGCCGCGGCGGCGCGCTCATCGAGCGGCTGCTGGCCGCCCTCGTCGATCCGGCCCGGCGCGAGCGCGCGGTCTGCGCCTTGCTCCTCGCCTATGTGGCGCTGTGGACGCTGTACGGGACCCTCGCCAAAGCCAGCCAGGACATCCACGCCGATATGTCGGAGCAGTTCACGCTCGCGCGCGAGCTGGCGCTCGGCTATCCCAAGCATCCGCCGCTCGCAATGGCGCTGGTGCGGGCGTGGTTTGCCGTCTTCCCGGCCGCCGACTGGGCCTATTACCTGCTCGCGATGGCCAATGTCGGCGTCGCGCTGTGGATCGTGTGGCGGCTGTCCGCGCGCTATCTCGACGGCGAGAAGCGCGTGCTCGGGCTTGCGCTTCTCACCCTGGTGCCGTTCTTCAACTTTCACGCCCTCAAGTTCAACGTCAACACGGTGCTGCTGCCGCTATGGGCGGCGACCACGCTGTGGTTTCTGCGCTCGTTCGAGAGCCGACGCGCCATCGATGCTGCGCTCGCCGGGCTTTTCGCCGCGGCGGCCATGTACGGCAAATACTGGTCGATCTTCCTGCTGCTCGGCCTCGGCATCGCCGCGCTCGCGGACTCCCGGCGCGCCGCCTATTTTCGCTCGGCGGCCCCATGGGTGACGATTGCGGTCGGCGCGCTGGCGCTTGCTCCGCACGGCGTCTGGCTGATCCGCCACGATTTCTTGCCGTTCTCCTACGCGGTCGCGGTGCATGGCGAGGCCTCGCTCGCCGCCGCCCTGCGCGCCGCGCTCGGCTATCTCGCCGGCAGCATCGCCTATGTCGGGGTGCCGCTCCTCGTCGTGCTGTTCGCGGCCCGTCCCGGTCGCGCCGCGCTCAGGGACATGGCCTGGCCCGCCACCGCGCAGCGCCGCTTGGCAGCGCTGGCGTTCTGGGCGGTGCTGCTGGTGCCGGCATTGGTGGCGCCGCTTGCCCGGTTTCAATTGGTGTCGCTCTGGTCGATGTCGGCATGGACGCTGTTGCCGGTGATGCTGCTGTCGTCACCGCTCGTCAGCCTGGGCCGCCGCGATGCCATCGGCATCCTCACACTCGCAACCGTGTTCCCGTGCGTCATGGCCGCGCTGGCGCCGGCGATTGCGTTCGCGATCCATCGCGCCGGGCCGGAGCCGGGCACGGCCCATGCCTCGCTGCTGGCGGCACCGGTCGAGCGGCTGTGGCGCGAAACCAGCGACCGGCCGTTGCGACTGTTCGGCGGCTTCGAGGAATTGGCCGACGGCGTCCCGTTCTACCTGCCGAGCCGTCCGCTGGCCGCCCACGTGCTCGATGCGACCGCATCGCAGGCGATGGAGGCGCGCATCGGCCGCGACGGCATTGTACTCGTCTGCCCGCTGCGGCCGGGAGACGGAGCGAGCGCGGCATGCGTGCGCGCCGCCATCGCGCGAGCGCGCTGCTCGATGCCGGGCGCGCAGGTCGAAGTCGAGTTGTCCCGTCGCTATCTCGGCGTGCGGGGCGACCCGGCGCGCTATCTGATCGTCACCATTCCGCCGATGCAGGCGGATAAGCTGCCGGACCTGCGCGACCTGGTTGCCGACCGCGTGCCCCGGCGGCTCAAAGCGGCGGAGTAAGCGTGGCCTTCATCAGGCTGAGCAGGTTCTGCAGTGCGCTCCGCCGGTTCGTCAGATCGCGCTCGAATGCGGCGTAGGAGCGATCGAGCCGCTCCAATTCGGCGCGTTTCCGCCCTTCGTCGAGAAAGGAATAGGTCAGCGCGTTGTGCGCGAACGCCTTGAGCGTGCGGTAGCTCAAGGCGTAATCGCGGGCGGCGCGGAAATACTCGTTGCTCAGGTTGATGCGCGATATGCCGGCATCGTCGGTCGAGAGCACGACCGGCACGCCAGCGGCGAGGTAGCGCGGCAGCGGATGATCCTTGCCGCGCACCCCGAGGACGACGTCGTTGCTGGTGAGATTGATCTCGACCGCGACCGGCCGCCCGCGCATTTCGGCGAGCAGACCCTCCATGTCGTCCTCGAAGGCGAGCGCGACGCCATGGCCGATCCGGCGCGCATGGGCGATCTCGACCGCTTGCCGGATGTGAAAGGCAAGATCGGAAGGAGGGACCAGGCCGAGCCAGAGCTCGCCCGCGTGCAGCGTGACCGGCACGTCCTTGGCCAGGAAGCCGATGATCTCCATCTGCCGGGTATAGTCGCGGCGCGCGACCAGGTAGTCCTCCGGCTGAACCAGATTAAGTGCCACCACGTTCGGCTCGGTGCGCGCCAGCGCGGCGGCGATGGCAGTTTGGACGAATACGTCATCGGGCGGATTGTTGCGCAGCACTTGCGCGATGTAGCGAAAGGTGACCCCGCAGCCCGGCTGCTTGCCGCCCGCATCGCATGCCAGTTTGCGCGCGATTTCGCCGATCGCGGCGGCGAGCTCCTTGCGTTTTGCCGTGACGCAATCCTCGAGGCCGCTCGCCTGCAGCGCCGCGAGCCGCGCCGCGTCGTCCTTCTGCCCGGCGACCGCCTTGACGAACTTTTCGCGATCGCTCGAACATGAGAACGACGTCATGAACTCGGCATATTGTACATTCTCGCTGTCGTAGTGCCTGAGCTGGTCGACGGTCATGTCGACGAAATGCGCGCCGGATGCAGCGCCGAATTTCTCGAACGCCGCGAAGAACTGATCGTGGCCGGTCGGCTCGGCGGCGGAGCGCAGGAATGCCCGGATCGAGAACGCGTCGACCAGGCGGTCATACAGCTTCTGATCGCGCAATGCGTCGGCAACGGAGACGTCCGCGGGCGGATCGCAGTGCGGCTTCGCCACCAGGACATCGGCCAAGCTCGCGCACATTTCCCCCTGTGCCTGCTTTTCCGCGGCCCAGCCGACGAAGCGTTCGGCATAGACCGCGCCCGACAAATGGGTGTGGAGGTCGCCGCCCTTCGGCATGCGCTGCAGGAAGGCGCGCAGGTCGGTATGGTTGCCGCGCGCCGCCTCGAACGCGTCGGCAGCGGCGATGCTGTCGAAATCGCGCGCGACGAGGGCCAGGCGTGCGCCAATGATGAGCGCGACGACGACGACGGCAGCAACGACGATCCGGCCTCGCAAGTCGTGCTCCCGGCCGCTTGACGACCGCGTCTAGCGCTCAGCGCGAATGGCGCGCGCCATCCTCAATACCGGTAGTGGTCCGATTTGTAAGGGCCGTTCGCCGGCACGCCGATATAGGCCGCCTGCCGGTCCGACATCTCGGTGAGCTTGACGCCGATCTTGCCGAGATGAAGCCGCGCCACCTTCTCGTCGAGCTGCTTGGGCAGCGTATAGACCTTCTTTTCGTATTTGCCCGGATTGGCCCACAGCTCGATCTGCGCCAGCGTCTGATTGGTGAACGAGGACGACATGACGAAGCTCGGATGACCCATGGCATTGCCGAGGTTCACCAGGCGCCCCTCGGAGAGCAGAATGATCCGCTTGCCGTCCGGGAACTCGATCTCGTCGACCTGCGGCTTGACATTGTGCCATTTGAAATTGCGCAGCGCGGCGACCTGGATCTCACTGTCGAAATGCCCGATATTGGCGACGATCGCGCGATCCTTCATCTTGCGCATGTGGTCGATGGTGATGACGTCGATGTTGCCAGTGGCGGTGACGAAGATGTCTGCGCGCGGCGCCGCGTCCTCCATTGTGGTGACCTCGTAGCCTTCCATCGCCGCCTGCAGCGCGCAGATCGGATCGACCTCGGATACCATCACCCGGCAGCCGGCCTGCCGCAGCGAGGCGGCCGAGCCTTTGCCGACGTCGCCGAACCCCGCCACCATGGCGACCTTGCCGGCCATCATCACGTCGGTGCCGCGGCGGATGCCGTCCACCAGCGATTCGCGGCAGCCGTAGAGGTTGTCGAACTTCGACTTGGTCACGCTGTCATTGACGTTGATCGCCGGCCACAGCAGCGTACCCTTCTTCTGCATGTCATAGAGCCGATGCACGCCGGTGGTGGTCTCCTCGGTCACGCCGCGAATAGCCTCGGCGTTCTTCTTGTACCAGCCGGGCCTATCATGCAGGCGCTGCTTGATCGCCGCGAACAGGACTTCCTCTTCCTCATTCGCGGGCTTGCTGATCAGGCCGGTTTCTCCCTGCTCGGCGCGCAGGCCGAGATGGATCAAGAGCGTGGCGTCGCCGCCATCGTCGAGGATCAGGTTGGGCGTGCCGCCGCCGGCCCACTCGAAGATGCGATGCTGATAATCCCAGTAGTCCTTCAGCGTCTCGCCCTTGATTGCGAAGACCGGGGTGCCGGCGGCTGCGACCGCGGCGGCGGCGTGGTCCTGGGTCGAATAGATATTGCACGAGGCCCAGCGCACGTCGGCGCCGAGCGCCTTGAGCGTCTCGATCAGCACCGCGGTCTGGATGGTCATATGGAGCGAGCCGGCGATGCGGGCGCCGCGCAGCGGCTGCTCGGGACCGTATTCCTCGCGCGTCGCCATCAGGCCCGGCATCTCGGTCTCGGCGATGGCGATCTCCTTGCGGCCCCAGTCCGCCAGACCGATGTCCTTGATGGCGTAGTCGGCTGCCGGTTTGGCGGAGGCAGCACTCTTGGCGGCTTTCGGCGCAGCTGTCATGACGTTCCTTGAATAACTGGGATGGCGGGCGCGGGCCGGCCGGCACGCGGCTCGGCGGCGGTGGCTATAGCAGGGCCGCCTCCCGCCTGCAACGAAGATATAAAGATTCCTTTATGTCTTCGCGGCCGCGAACTGCGGGGGCCCATGCGCGTTGATCCCGCGCGGCTGCCCGCCATTTGGGAATCTCCGATGCCTGACCAGGGCCAGCTCGAGCTCGAAATTTCCTCGGCGATCAAGTCGCTGCGCGAGCTCGCCGCGGCCGAGAACGCGTGCCGGCGGTGCCCGCTGTACAAAGATGCGACGCAGGCGGTCCCCGGCGAAGGACGCAAGAGCGCGCATCTCATGCTGGTCGGCGAGCAGCCGGGCGACAAGGAAGATCTCAGCGGCAAGCCCTTCGTCGGCCCCGCCGGCCGGGTGCTCGACCGTGCGCTGGAGCAGGCGGGAATTCCGCGCACCGAAGTGTTCGTCACCAATGCGGTGAAGCACTTCAAGCACGAGATGCGCGGCAAGCGGCGCCTGCACAAGCGTCCGAACGCCTACGAGATCGAGCGCTGCAAGATCTGGCTCGATCTCGAGCAACAGATCGTGCGGCCGGCGGCGGTCGTGGCGCTCGGCGCCACCGCCGCCCGCAGCCTGTTCGGCCGCCCGGTCACCATCAGCAGGCTGCGCGGGAGCGTCCTGCATCTGCCCGACGGCACGGCCGCCTTCGTCACCATCCATCCGTCATACCTGCTGCGCATCGAGGACGAAGGCGACAAGCGGCGTGAATATGATCAGTTCGTCGCCGATTTGCGACCGGCCGCGCGCATCCTGGCAACGCGCGCGGCCTGATTGCCGCGAGTGGCGGGATGGAGCTGCGCCGGTGCACCGGCAATCCACGGCGTTAGCTGCCGGGCGGCGCTATTCGTCTTCGGTAAACCGCCCGCACACGAGCGCCGCCAGCGCTTCGATCACCTCGGCCGCCTGCGGTCCGCTGGCTTCGACGGTGATGGTGGTGCCGGGTCCGGCGCCCAGCATCATCAACCCCATGATCGAGGTGCCGCCGACGGTCTCGCTGCCGCGCTTCACCTTCACCTCGGCATCGAACTTTTCGACCGTCTGCACGAACTTGGCCGAGGCGCGCGCGTGCAGGCCCTTCTTGTTGCAGATTTCGAGCACGCGGACGAGCGGCGCGGCGCGCGGAGAACGGTCGCCGGGGGAGGAGGCGTGCACGCCCGGAGGCCCGCTCATTTGCCGGAGAGCACGCGGCTGGCAATGGTGATGTACTTGCGGCCGGAGTCCTGAGCCGCCGCGACCGCTTCGGTGAGCGGAGACTCGCCCCGCACCTTGGCGAGCTTGACCAGCATGGGAAGGTTGATGCCGGCGAGGACTTCGACCTTGGGCCGCCCCATTACCGAGATCGCCAGATTGGACGGCGTGCCACCGAACATGTCGGTGAGGATCGCCACCCCTTCGCCGCTGTCCACCCGCTTGACCGCCTCGATGATGTCCTTGCGGCGCTGCTCGACGTCGTCGTCAGGTCCGATGGTCACTGCTTCAATCTGCTTTTGCGGGCCGACCACGTGCTCCAGCGCCGAGCGGAACTCGGCGGCCAGTCGCCCGTGGGTGACGAGTACGAGACCGATCATCGTGCCCCCCGCCGGCAGATCCCGGTTGCACCGCACGAAAGCGGGCCCATCATGACCATCCGAAGCCCGTACGCAAGGGCCTTTCCGGCGAATAGGCAGCCATGTTGCATTGCGGTAAAGAGCGCCATTTCGACGCGGCTCGGGCCGGGATTCGGGTGCGGGAGGCTACCGGCCGCCGCTTAATTTTGTGCCAGGGCGGCCGGGCGCAAGGATCATGACGGAGGTTTAATGCGGGCCCTTCGGCCAGCGCAGCGCGGCAACCACCGCGGGCAGCGGCGCGCTCCCGACCGCCAGCGCAAGGCGCGGCAGCCGCACCCCCGCGATCGTCGTTTCGCTGTCCGCTGGCAGGCGCTCCGCGTCTTCGGCGGCGAGATCGACGACCAGACCGACCACCGCCAGTGGCTCGTAGGCGAGTTGCCGAATGCCGAGCCCACGCACTTCGATCAGCCCTGCAAGCGCCGGCGCCGGCCGCGCCAGCAGCCGCCCGTGATGCGCCTCCAGGTGAACGCGGTCATCGCCCACGAGGCGGGCGAACCGCAGCAGCCCGGTCTCGGCGGCCATGATCAGCGCGAGCGCAAGTTGCGACTTGCCGCTACCGGGTCTGCCGCGGATCAACACGGCGCGGGCGCCGGCCAGCACGGCCGAGGCGTGCGCGGTCGCAGCTTCGGCGGCCATCACATTGCCGGCAGCAGCACGATGAAGCGCGCACCCAGCACCAGCAGCGTCCCATCAGCGGCGGGAGAGGCGTGATAGCGGTTCTCGACCCAGATGCGTCCGCCGTGCGCCTCGATGATCTGCTTGGAAATGGAAAGACCGAGACCGGAATTCTGGCCGAACGCCTGCTCCGGCCGGTGCGTGTAGAAACGCTCGAAGATCTTCTCCTTGGCTTCCTCCGGCACGCCGGGCCCGTCATCGTCGACGATGGTGACCACATCAGCCTTCACCCGCCGGCAGGTGATGCGCACGCTGGCGCCTGAGGGCGAGAACGAGCGCGCATTGGCGATCAGGTTGTCGATCACTTGCCCGAGCCGGGAGTCGTTCCCGAGCACGGTGAAGGCCGCGGGACGGCCGCCTTCGAAATTCAACTCCACGCTCACGCCGTCGTCCTGCAGCTCGTTGGCGACGTTGGTCACGGTCGTCAGCAGCTGGACCAGATTGACCGGATGCGCCTCGTGGCGCTGCATCTCGGCATCGAGGCGGCTGGCGTCGGAAATGTCCGAGATCAGCCGATCGAGCCGCTTCACATCGTGCTGGATGACCGAGAGCAGGCGGCTGCGGCTGTCGTCGGTCTTGGCCAGGGGCAGCGTCTCGACCGCCGAGCGCAGCGAGGTGAGGGGATTCTTGAGCTCGTGCGCCACGTCGGCGGCGAAGCGCTCGATCGCCTCGATCCGGCTGTAGAGCGCGTCGGTCATATCGCGCAGCGTGCCCGACAAGTGCCCGATCTCGTCGCGGCGGTGGCTCAGGTCGGGAATTTCCACGCGCGAGCGGATACGCCGCCGCACCAGCTGGGCGCTTTCGGCGAGCCGGCGCACCGGGCCGGCTATGGTGCCGGCGAGCAGGAACGAGAGCACCCACATGACCCCGGCGGCGATCAGAAATACCTTGAAGATGGCGAGCCGCTCGGCGCCGACCATGTTGTCGATGTCGGCGCCCTGGGTCGACAGCATCAGCGCGCCGCGCACGGCGCGGAAGCGCTGTACCGGCACCGCGACCGAGACGATCACCTCGCCGCGCTCGTTGATGCGCACCATGCTCGACTTGAAGCCCTGCAGGGCGTTGCCGACCTCGCCATAGCCCTTGCCGTTCTGAGGCGCGAGCTCGTGATAGAGCGGCAAGGTCCCGCGACTGAACCAGGTGCGAATGGCGACATAGGCGCGCTCGAGAAAGCCCGGCTTGCGGCTCGGCGGCGGCAGGTCGAAACGCAGGACGTCGTAGAGATTGCGGCTGTCGAGAATGAGCACCCCGTCGCGGTCGTAGATGCGTGCCCGGGTGTTGGTCGGAGATACCAGGCGGCGCAGCACCGGCCCGACCCGCTCTGGATTGATCGGGAACTCGAGTCCGGACAGCGCCTCGTCGGAAGGTCCGTAGCTTTCGCCGGCTTGCAACTCGAGCAGGCGCTCGGGGTCGATGGTGATGGTGTCGGTCTCCACCGTCGCCGAGGCGGCGATGGCGCCAGCGATGATCTCCCCCTGCACCAGCAGGCTCTGGATGCGCGCATCGATCAGGCCGGCGCGGAATTGCGAGAGATAGAGAATTCCGATCACCAGCGCGAGCAGCCCGGTGACGTTGAGAAAGACGATGCGGCGGGTCAGGCTCGAGAAGGTCAGGCGGACGAAGAGGTACCAGCCCTGATGCAGCAGCTCGGCAAGCCGACGGCGACCTCTCGCGAGCGGCGGCTCGCTTTCGTCCGCCCGCTCCGGCGCGACGTCGGTCTTAAAACTCTCCGGCGTTCGATTGAGCACGTTGGTCTGCCGGTTGCACGCCCCCAGTCAAAGCCGCGCCGGCGTCGAACGCAGCGGCACAGGTCTCGAGGATGTCGTAGAACGCCAACCCCCGATCGCGTTCCTCGGCCTTACATCTCCTTGAACCGATAGCCGACGCCGTAGAGCGTCTCGATCATGTCGAAGTCGTTATCGGTCCCCTTGAACTTCTTGCGCAGTCGCTTGATGTGGCTGTCGATGGTACGGTCATCGACATAGACTTGGTCGTCATAGGCCGCGTCCATCAGCGCGTTGCGGCTCTTGACCACGCCGGGCCGGCTCGCAAGCGCCTGCAGGATGAGGAACTCGGTTACGGTCAGCGTCACCGGCTCGTTCTTCCAGGTGCAGGTGTGGCGCTCCGGATCCATCCGCAGCAGGCCGCGCTCCAATACCTTGCTGGCATCGGTCTCCTTCGGCGCGCTGCCGTCCTTCGGCGTCGAACGCCGCAGGATCGCCTTCACGCGCTCGACCAGAAGACGTTGCGAGAATGGTTTGCGGATGAAATCGTCGGCACCCATCTTGAGCCCGAACAATTCGTCGATCTCCTCGTCCTTGGAGGTGAGGAAGATGACCGGCATGTCGGACTTCTGGCGCAGGCGCCGCAGGGTCTCCATTCCGTCCATGCGCGGCATCTTGATGTCGAGAATGGCCAGATCGGGCGGCGAGGTTTTGAAGCCGTCGAGCGCGGATGCGCCATCGGTATAGGTCATGATGCGATAGCCTTCGGCCTCGAGCGCGATCGAGACCGAGGTGAGGATATTGCGATCGTCGTCGACGAGAGCGATGGTCGGCATGAAGCCCCTTATCCCTCACATTCGCCCCGGACTTGAAGCCCGGAAAGCAAGGCCGAAATGTGGCAATTCCCTGACAAACTCGTGATTCGTCAACGGGTTTCCGAGCATAGCGGGCATCGGGCCTGCCCGCCAAGGCAAAGTTGACGCGCCGAGGGGTGGTCGCGCCGCGCTTTTGCGCGGCCCGCGCCTCCCCTGCATACTCTGGCCGCTGTCCGCCGGGGCCGCCAATGCAAACACCTATTGGCCGCAACCCCGCGCCGCCGCCACCAAGCGCCGCCGATGTCAGCCGCGCTCTCTCGGCGGCGACCAGGAAGAGAATCGAGCTGCAGCTTGATCGTACATGGCGGAGCAGGTGCACGCCGCGTGAGCGAACCAAGCTGGGGGCGGACGGAGCAGAGAGTGGGGTGAGCCGCATCCGGTTGCCGGGCCGCAGCTTGAAGCGGCTGCGATCGTGACGCGAACTGCGCCGCGTCACGATCTGCTGCGACGCAGCATCGCCGCCGTCGCTTGCACCACGTCCATTGCCCATCGTGCTTGGCATCGCGCGCGACGCCAATTATAGGGGTCGCGGGATCGCGGGGCCGGCGCTATCATCAGCCCAGCCGCTACAGATCGCAATCAGGAGCAGTCCCGGCACATCGGCCGGAGGCGTCGTGGAGGTTTTTTCGTGCAGGAAAGCGGGTTGAGGAACAGCGCCTGCGGCGCGGACACGTTCGGCTTCAAGGACCTGCGCGGGGTGCATTGGAATCTCACGGCGCCCGCGCTCTACGAGCACGCCATCGCAGCGCGCGAAGCCACGATCGTGGAAGGCGGGGCGCTTTGCGCGGAAACCGGCGTGCACACCGGCCGCTCGCCCAAGGACAAGCATACCGTCGTCGATGCCCTGACCGAGAGCACGGTCTGGTGGGACGGCAACCGCAAGATCACGCCGGCCAACTTTCAGCTGCTGTATGAGGACTTCATCGCGCATGCGCGCGGCAAGACCCTGTTCGCGCAGGACCTCTACGGCGGCGCCGATCCGAAATACCGGATAAAAACCCGGGTGTTCACCGAGCTCGCCTGGCATTCGCTGTTCATTCGCCAACTCTTGATCCGCCCGGTGGCGCCCGAGCTCGACGATTTCGTTCCCGAGCTCACCATTGTCGATCTGCCCTCGTTCAAAGCCGATCCCAAGCGCCACGGGGTGCGCAGCGACACTGTCATCGCCATCGACTTCAGCCGCAAGATCATCCTGATCGGCAATTCGTCCTACGCGGGCGAGATGAAGAAGTCGGTCTTTACCACGCTCAATTTCTACCTGCCGGCGCAGGGCGTGATGCCGATGCATTGCTCGGCCAATGTCGGCAAGGACGGCGACGTGGCCCTGTTCTTCGGCCTCTCCGGCACCGGCAAGACCACGCTGTCCGCCGATCCGAACCGCACCTTGATCGGCGACGACGAGCACGGCTGGGGTCCGGACGGCATCTTCAACTTCGAGGGCGGCTGCTACGCCAAGTGCATCAAGCTGTCGGAAGAGGCCGAGCCGGAAATCTACGCCGCCACCAACCGCTTCGGCACGGTGCTCGAAAACGTCGTATTCGATAGCCAGTCGCGCATCCCGAACTTCGACGACGATTCAAAGACCGAAAACACCCGCTCGGCCTATCCGCTCGACTTCATGCCGCGCGCATCGCGCACCGGGCGGGCCGGCCATCCGAAGAACATCATCTTCCTCACCGCCGACGCCTTCGGCGTGATGCCGCCGATCGCCAAGCTCACGCCGGCGCAGGCGATGTATCACTTTCTCTCCGGTTACACCGCCAAGGTCGCCGGTACCGAGAAGGGCCTGGTCGGCGTGCAACCGGAGTTCTCGACCTGCTTCGGCGCGCCGTTCCTGCCGCGGCCGCCGGCGGAGTACGGCAACCTGCTGCGCAGCTACATTTCCAGGCACAACGTCGATTGCTGGCTGGTCAACTCGGGCTGGACCGGCGGCATCTACGGCGTCGGCCGCCGCATGCCGATCAGAGCCACGCGCACTCTCGTCACCGGCGCGCTCGACGGCTCGCTCAAGGGCGTGAGCTTCCGCACCGATCCCTATTTCGGCTTCGCGGTGCCGACCTCGGTGCCGGGAATCGAGCCGCACCTGCTCTATCCGATGAAGACCTGGAAGGACAAAGCCGCATTCGACGAGACCGCGCGCAAGCTGGTGCGCATGTTCCAGGAGAACTTCGTCAAGTACGAGAAGCACGTCGACGCCGAAGTGCGCTCGGCCGCTCCCGAGGTGCGCATCGCGGCGGAGTAGGGCGCGACGAGCTTTCCGGCCCTCACAGGGCCGCGTCAGCCGCGGGCAGGAGCGAGCCGGTTGAAACGCTCCTTCTGCTCATCGCTCAGCGAGCTGTAGAACTTCTCGAGCGCGGGCTCCACCATGTCGGTCGCGCGCAGCATGGCGTCGAGCCGTTGTTCCATCGCTTGCAGGCGGACGACCGGCGTGAGCGGGCGATAGGTGGGACAGTCCGATTTGAGCAGATCGATCGCCTGGGACGTCGCGTCCTGCAGCTCGCGCAGCGCGCTCTGCTGATCCTGATCCGGCCGCATGGTGCGCTCGATACGTTTCAGCGGCAGCTGTGCGATGCCGGCCGCACGCCCGCCGCACACCTGCGAGAGCTCGCGCGATGATTGCTGTCGGCTGTCGTCGGGATTGAGTGCGTTGAAGCGCGCCTTCTGCTCGTCGTCGAGCGATTGGTAGAGCTTCTCCATAGGCGGCAGCAGGATTCGAACCGCCTCGAGCATGGCCGCGAGCCGCTGGCGCATGGCCTCGATCCTACCCGTGGGGGTGCTCGGCAGCTCGCTCGGACACGACGCCTTGAGAACGTCGAGCGCCTTCGCCGTGGCGGTTTTGAGCTCGTCGAGCGCCGCGCGCTGGGCGTCGTTCGGCTCGATGGTTTGCGCGATCCGCTCGATCGGCCAGTCCGTCAGTCCCGCGGTCTGTCCGCTGCAGAGGTCGGTCGTCACGCTGCGGCTGCCGCCGCTGGCCGCGCCGCGGCCGACCGTGGCATAGCCGGCGTCATAGCCCTGGGCATAGGCCCCAAACATGCCGTCGTAGAGATCTTCATAGGCATAGGGCCAGAACGCGTCGTAGGCGTAAGGATAGAAGGTATAGTCAACGAAATCATCGTAGGCATAGGGCCAGAACAGCGGGCCGACCCAGCCGATCACCGCGGGATAGGCGTAACGGCGGCCCCATCCCCGATCGAAGAATCGGCCTTGGAACTTGGAGCGCGCCAGCGCGCGCACCGAAGGATCGCGCGCCGCGGACTGGTCGGCGAAGGAAGGGTTGCGCAACACGTGACCCGCGAGCGCCCGGTTGCCGCCCGCGCGCTGGAACGCGCGGCCCGCCTGCCGTTGCGCGGCGGCGCTTGGGGGCGTGGCGTTTCGCCCGATGCGCGGCGAAGGTCCCCCTGCGCCGGGCTTGCGCGCGAGATTGCCGCGCGCCTTGGGTTGGGCAAGCCTCGGTTCACCGCCGGCACCGGCATTGCGCGCGCCGGCCTGCGGTGGCTGCCGCTCCGGCGGCGCGAACGCTCGCTGCGCCGCGCCCTTTTGCGGGCCGCTGGCGGGGCGCGCGAGCCGCTGTGGCGCGGCGTGCGGTGCTTGCGGGTGAGGCGCAGCATGGCGTGCTTGCAGGCGAGGCGCAGCGTGCGGCGCTTGCAGGTGAGGGCCGGCATGGCGCGCTTGCAGGTGAGGCGCGGCGCGGGGTGGTGCGAGATGCGGAGCGGCGAAGTGCGGCGCCGCCACGTGCGGTGCCGCATGAGGCTGCGCAGCCACGTGCGGCGCGGCAACATGCGGGGCGGGCCGCGGTGCGGCGGCGTGCGGCGCCGGTGCCGGATGGGGAGCGGCGCCGCCGTGCCCGCCCGGGCCTCCGCCCTTAGGTGGTGCCGCAGCCGGGCTGGCGATCACCATGCCGGCGGAGACCGCAATGAGAAGCACCTTGATGCGCGTGCGCGATTGCAGCATGACACCGGACTCCTGCCTTCGCCGGCTGGTTAACGCTTGAAGCGGTGCGCTGGTTTCGCCCGGAGGGGCGGGCGTGGAACACGTGGGCGCCCGCGGATCATCTGATCCCGTGGCGATCGGCTCCCGGCCGCCGTCCGAAATGGAGAGCGTGGAGATGCGTCAGGTGCGATTGGGCCGCGGCGGCCCGCAGGTCTCCGAAATGGCGCTCGGCTGCATGGGCATGTCGGGCGGCTACGGCCGCGCCGACGATGCCGAGTCGATTGCGACGATCCATGCCGCGCTCGAGGCCGGCATCACGATGTTCGATACCGGCGACTTCTACGGCGCAGGCCACAACGAGATGCTGATCAGAGAGGCGCTCGCCGGCGGCAAGCGCGAGCGCGCCTTCATCGCCGTCAAGTTCGGCGCCTTGCGCTCACCGGATCTCAACTTCCTCGGCGACGACGGCCGGCCGAATTCGGTGAAGAACTTTCTCGCCTATTCACTGCGCAGGCTCGGAACGGACTACGTCGACCTTTATCAGCCGGCGCGGCTCGACCCCACGGTGCCGATCGAGGACACGATCGGCGCCATCGCCGACATGGTCAAGGCCGGTTATGTCCGCCACGTCGGGCTCTCGGAGGTCTCGGCGAAATCGATCCGCCGCGCGCATGCGGTCCATCCCATCGCCGCGCTGCAGACCGAATATTCGCTGCTCAGCCGGGACATCGAGAAGGACATCCTGCCGACCATTCGCGAGCTCGGCATCGCGCTCGTCGCCTACGGCGTGCTCTCGCGCGGGCTGATCAGCGACGGCGCGCAGGCGTCGCGGGAGGCCGGCGAGATCCGCACCCGCATGCCGCGCTTCGCGGCCGAGAACTTTCCGCGCAACCTGGCACTCGTGCGCGCGCTGGCGGCGATCGCCCGCGAGAAGAACGCCTCGACCGCGCAACTCGCTTTCGCCTGGATGCGTGCGCGCGGCGACGACGTCGTGACGCTGGTCGGCGCGCGCCGTCGCGACCAGCTGAGCGAGGCGGTAGGCGCGCTCGCGGTGACGCTCACCTCCGCCGACCTCGCACGCATCGGCGAGGCGGTGCCGGCCGAGGCGGTGGCGGGCACCCGCTATCTCCCCGCCGTGCTCGCCCATATGGACAGCGAGCAGCCGAGCTAGTCTCGCGAGTTAGCGGGTTATCAGCGTGCCGGCGCCGTGGTCGGTGAGAAGCTCGAGCAGCACCGCGTGCGGCACCTTGCCGTCGAGAATGACCACGCCCTCCACGCCGGCCTCGAGCGCGTAAATGCAGGTCTCCACCTTGGGAATCATGCCGCCTGAGATGGTGCCGTCGGCGATCAGCGCCCGCGCCTCGTCGGTCGAGAGCTGCTTGATCAGGCTCTTGGACTTGTCGAGCACGCCGGGAACGTCGGTAAGCAGGAGCAGCCGCTTGGCTTTGAGCGCACCCGCAATCGCGCCGGCGAAGGTATCGGCATTCACGTTATAGGTGACGCCCTCCTTCGAGGTCGCCAGCGGTGCGAGCACCGGGATGAGGTCGCGGCCGAGGATCTGGTTGAGCACCATGACGTCGACCTTCTCCGGCTCGCCCACGAAGCCGAGGTCGACGATCTTCTCGATGTTGGAATCGGGATCCAGCACGCTGCGGCTCGCCTTGCGCGCCAGCACCATGTTGCCGTCCTTGCCGCAGAGCCCGACCGCCTTGCCCCCGGCCTCGTTGATGAAGCCGACGATCTGCTTGTTGATCGAGCCCGCCAGCACCATCTCGACGATCTCGATGGTGGCGGCATCGGTGACGCGCAGGCCGCCGGCGAATTCCGACTTGATGCCGAGCCGCTTGAGCATGTCGCCGATCTGCGGTCCGCCGCCGTGCACGACCACGGGGTTGATGGCGGTCTGCTCCATCAACACGATATCGCGGGCGAAGCTCTTCGCCGCCTCCTCCTCGCCCATGGCATGGCCGCCGTATTTCACCACGACGATCTCCTCGTCGTAGTGCTGCATGTGCGGGAGCGCCTCAGACAGGACGCGCGCGATGTCGTGGGGCGAAACGGTCATCGAACTGTGTTCCGGGCGATCGGGGCGCAGCTTGTGCTCGGTGCCGCCGCGCCTTTTACCGAGCCGGCGCGCCGTGCGGAAGAGGGCTGGCGGACTTGTTCACGCGTACTGCGCCGGCGTCGAGACGATGCGGCTTGCCGCGCGTGCGCCCCGCAGCCGAGAGCGCATGCCGGCGCCAAGCGTGACGCCCGGAGATTCTCGATGCGCCTATCCTCTCGACGAACCGGTTGCCACTTCGGCCGAGCGTGCGCTACCTCGCCCGCCGTTCCCGGAGCAGGCGCGCGATGGTGGCTCGCAGCTCGGCTATACCGGCGCCGGTCCGCGCCGAGGTCGCGAGCACGTCGGGGTGGCTGGCGGGATGCTTGCCGAGCGCCGCTTGCACCGCCGAAAGCCGCGACGCCAAAGCCGAGGCCTCGATCTGGTCGGCTTTGGTCAGCACCACCTGATAGCTGACCGCGGCCTGGTCCAACGTCGCAAGCACGCTCGCGTCCTCCGGCTTGAGGCCGTGGCGGGCGTCGATGAGCAGATAGACGCGGGCGAGATTGGCACGCCCCCGGAGAAAGGCATGGATCAGCGCGGTCCAGGCCTTGACCTTCAGCTTGGGCGCGGCGGCGTAGCCGTAGCCGGGCATGTCGACCAGCGTGAGCTTCGCGTCGGAGCTGAAGAAGATCAGTTCCTGCGTGCGGCCGGGGGTGTGCGAGATGCGCGCGAGCGCGCGGCGACCGGTGAGCGCGTTGATCAGGCTCGACTTGCCGACGTTGGAGCGGCCGGCGAAAGCGATCTCGAGGTCGCGCATCGACGGCAGCGCCGCGGGCGAGCCGGCGGCACAGGCGAATTGCCAGTCGCGCGCGAACAGCTTGCGGCCGGCTTCCATGTCGGCGGAAGTGAAAGGCGAGGTGGAAGCCAGCGTCGCTGCCTCCAGTGCGCTCATGACGACGAGCCGCTCACACCTGCGTTTTCTTCACAAACGGACTCTTCAAGGCCTCCCACCCGCTCTTGAGCAGGCCTTTCAAGCTCGCGCCGACGCCCTTGAGGTTGTCCCAAAGCTCGATCTTGGCGCCGTGGCGGTGCATGATCACGCTCTGCTGCGTGACCGACAGCGTGTTGTTCCAGGCCCAGTAGATCACCAGCCCGGCCGGGAAGTTCGCCAGCATGAACGTGAAGATGATCGGCATGTAGTTGAAGATCATCGCCTGCGTCGGATCGGGCGGCGGCGGATTGAGCTTCATCTGCAGCCACATGGTCACGCCCATGATCAGCGGCCAGATCCCGAGCAGGAGGAAATGCCCGATGACCGGGACCTGCGAAGGATCCCAGGGGATCAGCCCGAACAGATTGAAGACCGTGGTCGGGTCGGGCGCGGACAGATCCTTGATCCAGCCGAAGAACGGTGCGTGCCGCATCTCGATGGTGATGAACAGCACCTTGTACAGTGAGAAGAAGACCGGGATCTGGATGATGATCGGCAGGCAGCCGGCGACCGGATTGATCTTCTCCTTCCGGTAGAGCTCCATCATGGCCTGCTGCTGCTTCATCTTGTCGTCGGCGAAGCGCTCGCGGATCGCCATCATCTCCGGCTGCACCGCCTTCATCTTCGCCATCGAGGCGTAAGACTTGTTGGCCAGCGGGAAGAACAAAAGCTTGATGAGCACGGTGATGATCAGGATGGCGACGCCGAAGTTCCCGACCTGCCGGTAGGTCCAGTCGAGCGCCAGGAACATCGGCTTGGTGATGAACCGGAAGTAGCCCCAGTCGATGAGCAGCTCGAACCGGTTGAGCTTGAGCTGCTGGTCGTAATTGTCGATGACCTCGACCTCCTTGGCGCCGGCGAACAGGCGCCGCTCGACGGCGGCGGTGCCGCCCGGTGCGATGGCCTGCGCCGGGCCGAAATAGTCGGTCTGGTAGGTCTTGGTGTTGTTGCCGATCGTGCCGGTCGAGAACTTGGCGTTCACGCGCGTCTGGGTATCGGGAATGAGCGTGGCGGCCCAATATTTGTCGGTAATGCCGAGCCAGACGTCGGTGGCGTTGAACGAGACCTCCTTCTTCTTCTCGATGTTGGCGTAGGTTTCCTCCTGCAAGCCCTGGTCGCCGAACACGCCGATCAGCCCCTCGTGCAGGATGTAATAGCCGAGCGTCTGCGGGGTGCCGTGGCGCGAGATCAGGCCAAAGGGATAAAGCGTGGCGGGCGTTGTCCCCTTGTTGATGACCTCGTCCTTGAGCGTGAACATGTACTTGTCATCGACCGCGATGGTGCGGCGGAATTCAAGCCCTTCACCGTTGTCGTAGACGAGCGTCACGGGATGCCCGACGGACAGCGCGCCGGAACCCTCCTGCCGCCACAGCGTATCCGATCCGGGCAGCTTCACCGATGCGCCGCTCGGGGCAAACCAACCGAATTCCGCGTAGAACGGATGCGGGCTGCCCGAGGGGGCAAGCAGCACGATCGGCGGCGAGTTCGGATTGACGGTCTCGCGGTACTTGATCAGTGACAGATCGTCGATGCGCGCGCCCTTGAGCGCAATCGAGCCAGCGAGACTGGGGGTCTCGATCGGCACGCGGGGCGAGGCCGCAAGCGCCGCCTCACGGGTGAGCGTCTGGGGCGGAGTGGCGCCGCCGTGACCAGGGACTTGCGAGGGCGTCGCCGGCGCGCCGGTCTGCTGCTGCGTGCTCGCGCTTGGCTGCTGCGGGGCGGGCGGCGCCTGCTGCGAACGCTCCTGCGCCTGCTGCTGCTGGATCTGCTTCTGCTTTTCCATCTGTGGAAAGCCGAAGAAGAACTGCCACGCGATCAGCACCAGTGCCGAAAGCACGATGGCCAAGATAGTGTTTTTCTGATCGCTCATTTGGGAACTCGCAGCCGCCGGAGCGCGCGCTTAAAATCCTCACAGATCTGCTCGAAAGGCAGCGACAAGGCGGTGCGCCGTCCGATCAGCACATAGTCATGGCCGCGCGAAAGACCAGTAGCGGCCGATAGCCTCACGACCTCCCTGAGCCG
Organism: Xanthobacteraceae bacterium; assembly: GCA_036555745.1. Classification (GTDB taxonomy): domain Bacteria; phylum Pseudomonadota; class Alphaproteobacteria; order Rhizobiales; family Xanthobacteraceae; genus VAZQ01. Next base: position 46,024 of record DATBKV010000138.1, read on the forward strand.
GCGCCGCACCCGGTTGCGCTCGACCGCGCTGCCAACCTTGCTTGACACGGTGAAGCCGACTCGTATTGGCCCATTGTCTGCGCGTCTGCGGGCTTGCAAGACGAAGGCTGTGGTCGGCACCTTGGCTCCGGTCGCCGTCGCCAGGAAATCGGCACGTCGCCTCAGCCGCTCCATCGCGACGACGCCGGCCGCGCCGGCGGACGTCAGGCGCTGAGCCGCTTGCGGCCGCGCGCGCGGCGTGCGGCGACCACCTTGCGTCCGCCTTTGCTCGCCATGCGGGCGCGAAATCCGTGACGGCGCTTGCGCACCAGCTTGCTCGGTTGATAGGTCCGCTTCACCGGCTGTTCTCCGCTGCCTGCGCCACCGTCGGGGGTGGCCCGCTCGCGCGGCGCGGGGAAAAACCCGCCGCTTTCGCCCACGAACGCCCGTCCGGGTGTCGAGCGCATCGGGGCTCCCGCCGCCAAAATCCCGCGGCTTATACGGGAGGCCGCCCTTCCTCGTCAATGCAAGGCCCGGTCGCAGCGTCGGCCAGCGCACGGCGCGTCAAAAGACGGTGAGGCGGGGCGGCTTCGCCGAGCCTGGTGGGTTAAGATCGCTGCGTCATGATCGCCGACAACGATCCGTCACCCACGAGCGCTGCCGGCTGTCCATTCTCGCTGCGGCGCCTCGTCCCGCTGATCGTGATCGCGCTGGTGGCGATCGGCGTCGTCGTTCTCGGCTGGAACCGGCAGGTCTCGTTCGAAGCGGTCGCGCGCCACCACGATGCCCTGCGCGCGTTCATCGCAAGCCATGCGTTCGCGGCGGTCGCGGCTTATGTGGCGCTCTATGTCGCGGCGGTCGCGCTGTCCGTCCCGGTGGGCTTCTATCTCACGGTGATCGGCGGGATTCTGTTCGGCGCCATTGTCGGTGGTGCAGCCGCGATCGTGGGCGCGACGGTCGGAGCGATTTGCATCTTTCTGATCGCCAGGAGCGCGTTCGGCGAGCACCTCGCGCGCCGTGCCGGGCATCTCGCCGACAAGCTCGCCCAGGGCTTTTGCGCCGACGCCTTCAACTATCTCCTGTTCCTGCGGCTGGTGCCGATCTTTCCGTTCTGGCTGATCAACCTGGTTGCCGCGCTGCTGGGCGTTCCGCTGGCGACCTTCGCCGCGGCGACCGCGCTGGGTATCATTCCCGCCACTTTCGTGTTCGCGTTCGTCGGCGCCGGGCTCGATAGCGTGATCGTTGCGCAGGAGGCCGCCTATCGCTCGTGCCTGACCGCGGGGCGCACGGATTGCCGGCTGGAGTTTCACATGAGCGCTGCCGCCACCCCCGAGCTTCTCGCCGCGCTCGCCGCGCTCGGAGTGCTCGCGCTCGTTCCGGTGGCGGTGAGACGCCTGCGGGCGCGTTCGCGTTTCTCCGATCGCCTGGGCTGACGACGTCGGGACGAAGGCTGGGGAACAGGGGGCTCAAAGACCAATGGCGGAATGTTTGACACCCGATCTCTGCGTCATCGGCGCGGGCTCGGGCGGCCTTTCGGTCGCCGCCGCAGCCGCTGCGTTCGGCGTGCCGGTGGTGCTCATCGAGCAGGGCAGGATGGGCGGCGAGTGCCTCAATACCGGTTGCGTGCCTTCGAAAGCGCTGATCGCCGCCGCCAATCGCGCCCGCGCCATTGGCGAAGCGCATGCCTTCGGCCTCTCGGCGACGGCGCCCGCAGTCGACTTCGCCCGCGTGCACGCGCACGTGCACGATGTCATCGCCGCCATCGAGCCCAACGACTCGAAGGCGCGGTTCACCGGCCTGGGCGTGCGGGTGATCGCGGGCCACGCGCGCTTCAAGGATCGCAACACGGTGGCGGTCGGCGATGCGACCGAGATCACGGCGCGCCGCTTCGTCGTCGCGACCGGCTCCTCGCCCGCGCTCCCGCCCATTCCCGGGCTCGAGGCCGTGCCTTACCTGACCAACGAGACGGTGTTCGACCTCACCGCAAGGCCAACCCATCTCGTCATCATCGGCGCCGGTCCGATCGGGCTCGAGCTGGCGCAGGCCTTCCATCGGCTCGGCAGCGCGGTCACCGTGCTGGAAGCGGCGCAGCCGCTCGCGCGCGAGGACGCGGAATGCGCCGCGATCGTGCTCGATGCGCTGGTGCGCGAGGGCGTCCAAATCCGCAGCAAGGTCGCGATCGCGAAGGTGGAGGCCGCGGCCGATGCGATGCTGCGGGTCGTCATTCGCGACGGCGACGGCGAGCAGATGCTGGAAGCAAGCCACCTGCTGGTCGCGACCGGGCGGCGGCCCAACACCGACGGTCTGGCGCTCGAGGCGGCCGGCATTGCCCAGGACCGCGCCGGCATCGTCGTCGACCGTGGGCTCAAGACCACCAACCGGCGCGTCTATGCCATCGGCGACGTCGCCGGGCGCGGGCAGTTCACCCACCTCGCCAACTACCATGCCGGCCTCGTGGTCCGGAACGCGCTCTTTCGCCTGCCGGTGCGGGTGGATGCCGCGCCCGTCCCGCGCGTGACCTTCACCGCCCCGGAGCTCGCCCAGGTCGGCCTCACCGAAGACGAGGCGAGGGCGCGCGGCTCCGTCATCCGCGTGCTGCGCTGGCCCTACCGCGAGAACGACCGCGCGCAGACGGAGCGCGAGACCCTGGGACACATCAAGGTCATCACCGATAAACGGGGTCGGGTCCTGGGGGCCACCATCGTAGGCGCCAGCGCCGGCGAGCTGATCACCGCGTGGACCCTGGCCATCAGTCGCCGGCTCAACATCCGAGCGGTCGCAGGTATTATAGTACCTTATCCCACCCTGGCCGAGATTGGAAAACGCGCCGCCATCACCTATTTCACACCCGCTGTGACCAGCAACTGGGTGCGCCGCATCATTGCGTTGCTGCGCCGCTTCGGGTGAGTCCCGAGGCGCGAGGGTCCATAGACATGTCCGATCAACCCGCCGCTGCGGCGACAACGCGCCGCCCGCGCCTGCGCTTGGGGCTCTCGGGCAAGCTGCTCATGCTCACGCTGTTGTTCGTGATGCTCGCGGAGGTACTGATCTATGTCCCCTCGGTCGCCAATTTCCGCCTGAACTGGCTGCACGACCGGCTCTCGGCCGCCTACACCGCGGCGCTGGTCTTCGAGACCGCCCCCAGCGGCATGGTCCCGGACACGGTCGCGCGCCAGATCCTGGACAGCATCGGCGCGCGCGCGGTGGCGGTGAAGATGGGCCAGCAGCGCCGCCTACTAGTGGCCTCGGACATGCCGCTGGCGATCAACCAGGACATCGACATGCGCGACATGTCCTGGCATCGCGCCATCATCGAGGCTTTCGACACATTGCGCGGCGGCGACAACGACGTCATGCGGGTGGTCGGGCCGGCGCCCATGGGCGGCGAGTTCATCGAGATCGTGCTGGACGAGGCGCCGCTGCGCAAAGCGATGGTCGATTTCTCCATCCGCATCCTGATCCTGTCGTTGATCATTTCCGCGATCACCGCCGCGCTGGTCTATCTGGCGCTGCACGTGCTGCTGGTTCGGCCGATGCGGCGAATGACCGCCAACATGGTGGCGTTTCGCGCCGACCCGGAGAATCCAATGCGCATCATCACGGCGTCCGACCGCACCGACGAGATCGGCACCGCCGAGCGCGAGCTCGCGGCCATGCAGCTCGACCTCGCCACGCTGCTGCAGCAGAAGAACCATCTCGCGGCGCTCGGGCTCGCGGTATCGAAGATCAACCACGACCTGCGCAATCTGTTGTCATCGGCCCAGCTGTTCTCCGAGCGGCTGGCGAAGATTTCCGATCCGCACGTGCAGCGCTTCGCGCCCAAGCTCATGCGCGCGCTCGAGCGCGCGATCGACTTCTGCCAGTCGACCTTGTCCTACGGGCGCGTGCAGGAGCCGCCGCCGGACCGGCGTCCGATCGCGCTCGAGCCGCTGGTGGAGGACGTGCGCGAGACGCTGGCGCTCGATCCCGGCGCGCCGGTGCGCTGGATCAGCGCGGTCGAGCGCAACCTCGTGGTCGATGCCGACCCCGACCAGCTGTTCCGCATCCTGCTCAACCTCGCGCGCAATGCGCTGCAGGCGCTGGAGAGCCGCGACGCGCGCGATCCCGGTCGCGACCAGATCCGCATCACCGGCCGGCGCGAGGGCGCGGTGGTGGTGATCGAGGTGGCCGACACCGGACCCGGACTGTCCGAGCGCGCGCGCGCGCATCTGTTCGAAGCGTTCCAGGGCTCGACCCGCACCGGCAGCGTCGGGCTCGGGCTTGCCATCGTGGCCGAGTTGGTGCGCGCCCACGGCGGCGAGATCCGGCTGGTCGAAGGCACCATTGGTGCGACTTTCCGCGTGTCGATCCCGGACCCGGCGGTCGACCTCGACAGCCGGCGCGGCGAGCGCGCGCGGGCGTGAGCCGCGCGCTTCGGCTGATCCGCAAGGACGATTTGGTTCGCGTCGCCCCCCGCTCGGGGCACCCGCGCCGCTCACGTCGCGGGCACCGCATTGCGGGGACGCATATTCCAGCGCCGCCGCGCCGTGCCCGGCAAACTTGCCAATATCGGGCGGAGCCTATAGCTAGAGGCGCGTTCCCGCCGGCTGCGGCTGGCTCGGGAGCGTTTCCCGCGCGACGCGCAAGATAGCGCCCGTAGCTCAGCTGGATAGAGCACCAGACTACGAATCTGGGGGTCAGGAGTTCGAATCTCTTCGGGCGCGCCACTTCGGTACAGAACTGGGCACTCCAAACCTGCCGTTTTTTGCGCTTGATGCGGCGACGGGCGTGCGCGCAATACCCGATTCAGAGCACTCTTCGTTTGGTCCTGGAAGGTACTAAAGCCCCAACTCTCTGACATGCTTGCGCAACATATCCAGAAATAGGCCGACGGCAGACGTCAACGTCCGACCTTTCAGCGTAACGATAGCCACTGGAAAGCTGGGACCAGGCAATCTGACCGGCAGTTGCTTCAACCTCCGGCACTCAGCATTGAGCTTCAGCATCGATTTCGGCATCGCCGTCAGGAAGTCGCCGGTCGCAAGCAGGTGCGCTCGCAGCTGCACCGAGTAGGTCGTCACGCGCATGGCGGGCGGCGACAAGTTGGCGCTCTGGTGAACACGGTCCAGCAGGGTTCTGGTCAGGGTGCCCCGCGCGGTTCCGACCCAGGATGCATCGCGAAGATCCGCCAGGGTGATCTTTCGACGGCGTGCCCATCGACTGTTCGCTCCCGCGGCGACGATCGCTTCGTCCTCAAACAGGATTTCGACATCGAGGCCATCACCGAAGGGATCGTCAGCCTGCGGCTTTGACAGCCGCGACAGCACGACATCCAGTTGCCGTGCATGCAACTCCGGTAGTTCCAACGTGGGCCACTGAACGGGCTCGATGGTGATAACGACGCCAGGATAGCGGCGGCAGAATTTCTGAACACACGGAGCCAGGAGCCCGCCCGCAAGCGAGTCGGCACAGCCAATCCGCACCTCGCCCTTGGTCGGATCGACAAGGAATTCGATGTCGCGGATGCCCTGCCGGAGTTCGTCGAACGCGGCGACGCCACGCTTGAGCAGCGCGCGGCCGTAGATGGTCGGCTCGACCCCATGCGGGCTGCGGTCGAACAGACGAACGCCGAATGCGTGCTCCAGGCCGGCAACCACTTCTGAGACGGCAGGCTGGGTAACGCCAAGCTCGAGAGCGGCCTTGGCCATGCTGCCGGATTGCACGACCGAGAAGAAGACCTGCAGGTCGCGAAAGCGCAGACGGCGGCTAATACGATTTTCCGAGACGGTCCTGGACATAGGAAGTTTTTATAGGCTCACAACCAATTAGGCAATTCCGCTTTGACCGGCAGCAGCCTAGATTGGCAAAACAGATCGGGCCGCGCCGCAGTTGGTCGGCAGAGTGCCGCCCTTCACTGTCACTTCGAATGCCGATGTTGCACTCCGACAGACGGCTACCAGGCGCGCCGTCGAGGCTGCGATCACCACAGCTCGCACTGGAGGAGGAAACAATGCAGAAGCACGCTTTGGCTCGTAGAGGTTTCCTTCGTCTCGCCGGGGCCGCGGCCGCGCTGCCGATCCTTCCGGGCATCGCCCGGGCGCAAGCCTATCCCAGCCGGCCGGTCCGCATCGTCGTCGGCACTGCACCGGGCGGCGCAGCCGATATCTTGGCGCGGCTGATCGGCGATTGGCTGTCCAAGCAATTTGGCCAGCCTGTCATCGTCGAGAATCGTACAGGCGCGGGCGGTGTCGTCGCAGCCGAGATGGTCCTGCGCTCGCCCGCGGACGGCTACACGCTTTTCTTGGCGATCTCCTCGGCAGGTATCATCAACGGATCGCTCGGCCAGGGCCTAAATTTCATCCGTGATAGCGCGCCCGTCGCAATGCTTGAACAAGAACCGATTATCCTGAGCGTCACCCCTTCGCTCCCGCCGAAAACCCTTCCCGAGTTTATTGCCTATGCGAAGGCCTATCCGGGCAAGCTCAGCATGGCGTCGCCGGGCAACGGAACGACGCCGCACATCGCCGGCGAACTGTTCAAGATCATTGTGGGAGTCGATATGACACATGTCCCCTATCGCGGGGGTGCGCCAGCGCTGACCGATCTCGCAGGGGGGCAGGTTCAGGTCGCATTCATGGGACCCGCGGCGTCGATTGGATTGATAAGGTCCGGAAACATTCGCGCTCTGGCAGTGACATCGGCAACGCGCGCGGCGGTGCTGCCGGACGTGCCGACGGTCGGGGAATTCGTGCCTGGCTACGAAGCAAGCAACTGGTTCGGTCTCGTCGCACCAAAAAATACGACTCCCGATGTGATCGACAAGCTCAACAAGCTCGTCAACGCAGGCCTTGCCGATCCGCAAGTGAGAGCCCGCCTTGTCGACTTGGGCGGCACCGTCGTTGCGAACTCCGCGGCTGACTTCGGGGAGCGGATTGCGGCCGATGCAGACAAGTGGGCCAATGTGATCCGAACCGCCAATATCAAGATTTAGTTGCCGGTCACTGGAGGCGCAATGCGCAAGTCCCTGTCGGGAAATCGAGGGCGGGACAATGAAAGCGGTCTACGTAGTCGGTCTGTCCATGCAGGCTGGACCCGCGATTGGGGCTACCGTCCCGGAGCCGAGCCGACATCCGACCCGCGCGTCGCCGATCTGGTCCGGGCCGGTAAAGTTCGCTTCGGGACCTTTCCGCCTCAATACACTAAGGATTCCGCAAGCGGCGAACTAAAAGGTCCGCTTATTGAAATGATGCGCGCGCTTGCGGCCCATATGGGGCTGTCCGCCGAGCTGATCGAGGTGCCTACCCCGAGCAGGCTTGTCGAGTGCCTCCAGAGCGGAACTTGCGATATCGGATCCCTGGGCTTCGATCCCGCCCGCGCCGATCAGGTCGGCGGGTTCACGCCGCCCTTTATGCAGGTCGAATTCACGTACTTAGTGCCGGATGGCACTTCCGCGTCCAACGTCGTCGACATCGACCAGCCCGGCAATCGGGTCGCCGTTGTCCGCAATCACGCCTCGGCCCTGGCGCTCGGCCGGATCACTCGGCACGCCGAGCATGTCATCAGCGAGACCCCGGACGCCGCTTTCGACCTGCTACGAAGCCGACACGTTCATGCGTGGGCGTCTGCCCGGCCGGCGCTTCTCGACTACAGCGCGAAGCTGTCCGGATCGCGCGTGCTGCCGGACAATTACGGGGCGAATTTTCCGGCCATGGTCGTTCCGAAAGGGCAAGACGCGCGGCTCGCCTATATCAGCGAATTCATCGAGCAAGCGAAGGCGTCGGGCGTCGTTCAGCGCGCCATCGATCGGATCGGCGAGCGGGGTATCGCGTGGCTGTCCCTGGACAACGCTGAGCGCTCACCGGGTGGAGCGCGATCAGTGAGCGCAGGAACAAGCGTAAACGCCCCTGCTTCAACGCGCCCAGGCGGGCGTGTTTGAGCAATTTGCGGTCTTTCGTTTTCTGTTCAAAAAACCGGTGCGGCCAATATCGCTTGTTGGCACATAACGCCGATCCGGCGCTTTGCTTCGCTTGCAAACCCATGGAAATTGCGTAGTTGCTAAATGCAAAAGTGCCGTCGTGAACGCACCCGTCGCCGCGTCGTGGTCGCCGGACGATATCGAGGCGGATCATTCCGCCGGCAGCTTCGATCGCATATGAGGAGTTTTCAATGCCCACCACTCGTGCGCCGGCAGCCGCGGCTCCGCCCGGGGACATCGGGATCATCCGGGACTACCATGCGCACGTCTACTACGACCCGGCATCGAGCCGCGATCGCGCCGCGCGCCTGCGCGAGCGCGTGGCGGAGGCGTTCCCGCAGGCGACGCTCGGCCGCTGGCATGATGAGCTGGTGGGGCCGCATCCGCAATCGATGTACCAGATCGCCTTCCCGTGCGAGCTGCTGGCCTCGTTCCTGCCCTGGCTGATGCTCAACCGCGATGGTCTGACCATCCTGCTGCATCCCGGCACCGGCAATCCTTACGCCGATCATAGCGACCACGCCGTCTGGCTCGGGGATATCCTGCCGTTGCGGCTGGAGACGCTGCGCGATACCCGCGGGGCCGGCGGCGATGACTGACGCAACGCGGCCAGGTGCGCGCCGCGGGTATCGATGCAGCGGCGCGCCGGCGCAGGCGGCAATGCGGCTCTGCCTTACTCGGTCGCCAATCCGACCCGCGCTTGCGGGTTCTGGTCGAGGAAATGGCGCAGCGCCATGAACAGCTCCGCCGCGTGTTTGATGCGGCCCTCGTCGAGTGCCTTGTGAATATCATCGACGATCATGGTCCGGATGGTCTCGCTGCCGTGTGGCTGATGCAACAAGTAGCTGGCCAGCGCGGCAGCTGCTATCTCCGGGATGTGCTCGTGCTCGCTGATCGCGGCAACTTCCTCCTCGTCGAGACCGCAGAGGCCAACGCAGTCTTCCAGCGATATCATGCTCATTGTCTCCTGCGGTGGAATTCGCTGTCGTCGTCCTCGCGAGTCGAGTCCTCTCCGGCAAAGCGCGGCCTTGCTCCGACACGCCGGGTCGGCGCGGTTTGCGTATGCTTCAGAGGATCCGAGGGGTCCTAGTCGTTACGCGGTCAACGAGCTTGTCGAGCGCGCAGTTCCGGGGATCGTCAGCCTGCAAATAGGATCACCCCGACTGGACGAGATCTTGATCTGGATCAAGATCGCAGGCTGAGCGCATGCCACGGGAACAATACGCGCTGCAATTGACTTTTCTCAAAGACTTCCGGGCGTGCTTGCCGCCAATGCTGCAGCAAACGGCGACCTCTGGGAGACGAAGGGGGAGCTCAAGAGAGGGTAGAACAGATGCAAGCGAGATCGAGCCGAACGCAAGCACCGGCGGACGAAGAGGGAGCAACACTCAGTATTTCGCCCGAGAAGGTCTGCTTCATCATCATCAAGGCCCGGGAATTCGACGCCAAAGATGCCGTCACCGAGCCCGATCCGGGGTCCAATCCCTCCGATGACAAGGATGTTGCCGTGCTGGAGGACCACCGCGACGATCCCGTCGTCGAGGAGTTGACCGCGTTCATCAATGCCTTGTCGGAGGACGAGCAGATCGACCTGGTGGCACTCGTCTGGCTGGGGCGGGACGACTACACCGCCAGCGACTGGCCCGCAGTGCGCGAAGAGGCGGCCCGGGCCCATAATGAACGCACCGCCGAATATCTCCTCGGCACTCCCATGCTCGGCGACTTCCTCGAGGAAGGCCTGGCACTCCTCGGCCGTTCCTGCGGGGAATTCGAGAGCGGGCACCTCTGATCGCAAGGGGTTGAATTCGGCATGCCGCCGAGCCAGCGGCCGAGCGCAACGGTAGAAGCGATCGTCGCATTTTCGAAGCGACGCTACATGCGATGCTCGAGCTTCGCGAGGATCGCGGCAATCTCGTCCTTGAGCTTAAGGCGCTGCTTCTTGAGCCGCTCCAGCACTTCGTCCGTGGTCGGCTCCTCCTCCGATTCGATGCGATGGATCTGGCGGTTGACCTCGTCGTAGCGCGCCGCGAGCTTCCTGAAATCGTGGTTGCTCTTGATCAGCCGTTCGATCAGCGACGCCTCCTGAGGCAACTCCTGCGGTAGCTCGTGGGGAATGCGCATCATGGCGGCCGTCCTCCAGCGGCGCAGCCTATCGCGGAGGGCGATTGCTGTCTGCCCGCGCGCAAGCGGGGAAGCCTTAATTCCCCTCGGCCGTCTTCGGCGCGGCGGCCGGATTCCACTGCCCGCGCCGCATGCGCGTGATCTTCACGCTCTTGAACAGTCCGGCCCGGCGGAACGGCTCATTGCGCGAAAACTCCTCCGCCTGCTCGCGACCGGGCACGTTGAGGATCAGACAGCTTCCGATGCGCGTCGTCCCGTCCTCGGCGAGGAGCGCGCCGCCAAGCACGAGGATGTCCCGGTGGCGCTCGAGATAAGCGAAATGCGCGTCGCGCGCGGCAGCGCGGACCTCGGCGCCGTCATCACGGTCTTCCTGATAGATGATGTAAAGCACGCGACCTCCTCGGATGCTGCAACGTTTATTCGCAAAGCTTCGGTCGGTCGCAGGCGGGGCGTTCTCGTGCGGATTGTCAAGCTTGATATACGTGCGTGAATGGGACTGCATCCGCGTGACGGGGACCACCGCCAGGCCGGCTGCCCCGGCTCGCGCGCTGGTGCCATGCGCGGCACCGGTGCTCAGGTGCGCACGTTCTTGCGCTGTGGGATTTTTACAACGGTTAACAAATCTTTTCGCGCCGCCACGCGGCCGCGCGATTTTTCTGCTTCGATGTCGCGCCGTTGCAACGCGGGGGCGCCTGCATGAGCATCGATACGGTGCTGTTGATCCTGATTCTCACCTTCGGAATCGCCTTTATGCTGAACCGGCTGGACACCCGACGCGACCGGTTGCGACGAAGAGCCCGGTACTAGCGCACTGGGGCAATGCAACGCGCGGTGAAGGCCTGCCGCTAAACTTGCGGCCAGCGCCGCGTTTGACGCGCTACGCCTTGTCTGCTGGAGCGTGCGTGATGCGCGCGCTAGGAGTCCAAATCCGGCGCGGCCGCGCTCTGGCGCAGGATGGCGCGGAATTCCTCCTGCAGCGCGGCGAGCGCCGCCATCAGGGCGGCCGATTTCAACGGTCCGGGAGTACCGATCCCGTCGGAGAGATCGTAGGCGGGGTCATCCGGAAAATGAGCCCGGTAGGCTTTCCCATCCAGCATGGCGCTGCTCCGTGGAGTAGACCGTGCTGCTGTCATCGCGCGAGACGGGTTAAGACCCGGTTAAGGATGAGCGGAGCCGCGAGCAATGTCCTTGCCTGTTGTCGCGGCGCCACACTGCAGGCGATCACGCCGCGCTGCGCCATATCCGGTCGGGCGCTGCTGGCTTCGGCCCGCCGCGGTCACGGGCGGGATTGAACGAAGGCGGCGGAGCCGTCGCGTTCCACCCGCGCGAGCAGGTCGACCTCCCAGGCCAGGTAGTCGCGCATGGCTTTGGTTTGGTCCTGCGGCCGCTCGTAGGGTTTGAGCCAGGTATCCACCGGTTCGTCCGCCAGCCTCGGATCGGCGGCCGTCAGCGTGCGGCCGGCGGCGAGCCAGGCGGCATTGCCGCCGGCGAGCGCGCGCACGGGACCACCAGCGACCAGCGCGGCGGCCTCGCCCACCGCAAGGCCGGCCAACACGCCGTCCTCCGAGGTGAGCACCAGCGTAGCCGGCGGTGCGATCCTCGCGAGTGCACCCGCGAGGCGCGAGCGGATCGCAAACCAGGCGCCGGCAATGTGAGCCTTCAGGTATTCCCGGCTCAGCGAGAGGTCGACGACGGTGGCTTGGCCCCGCGCCATCAGGGCAGCGAGGGCGTCAGCGTCGATGCGCGCCTCCGGCGGCGGCGCGGCGCCCAGAACCGCGGCCGCCGGCCGTTGCTGCTCGTGGCCTGCCTCGGCCAGAACGAACACTTCGGCCCAGCCCATCTGGCGCAGCCAGGAGGCGGTCATCACCGCGCGCACCTCCGCGTCGTCGACGAGCACGATGCGCGCGCCTAGCGTGCCGACATATTGGTCGGTCGCCTGCACGAGCTGTCCGCCCGGAGCGGACAGCGCGCCCGGGACATGGCCGGCGTCGTATTCCCCGGGGTCGCGTACGTCGAAGAGGTAGAGCGTGCGGTCCGCGTCCGCGCGCCAGCGTTCCACGGTGGCGAGATCGATGCGCGCGATGCCGAACCGGCGCGCCACCTCCTCGGCGGCGGACCTGGCCCAGGCGAGGCCTGCGCCCGTAACCTGCGGCGCGCGCCGCGTCCCGCCGCTCTCGCAGGCAAGGCCGGCGAGAGTCCAGCCCATGGTGCCGTTACGCAGCGCCATCACCTTGTTCGGCACGCCGGCATTGATCAGCGATTGCGCGCCGATGATGCTGCGGGTGCGACCGGCGCAATTCACCACCACCAGCGTCTGCGGCGAGGGCGCGATATCGCGGACGCGCAGCACCAGCTCGGCGCCGGGGACGTTGACTGCGGTCGGGATCGAGACGCGCTGGTATTCGTCGAACGGCCGGCTGTCGAGCACCACCATGTCGGCACCGTCGCGCATGAGGCGATCGAGCTCTTCGGCGGCGATGCTCGGCGTGGCGCTGGCGTGCTCGACGAACTCGCCGAATGCCTTGCTCGGGACATTGACGCCGGAGAACAGCTCGAAGCCGGCAGCGGCCCAGGCGGCGACTCCGCCAGCGAGCGCAGAGACGTCGGTGTAGCCGGCGCGGCCAAGCACCTCGGCCGCGCGCCCGGCCAGCCCGTCGGCGTCATCGCAGAGCACGATGCGGGTCGTGCGCCGCGGCACCAGGGCTGCGAATTTCAGCTCCAGCCGGCTCAACGGCACCGAGCGCGCGAGCAGCAGGTGATTTTGCGAGAAGATCAGCTCCTCGCGCAGGTCGATGAGCGCAAGCTCCCGCCCATCGGCGAGCATCGCCTTGAGCGCGTGCGCCGTTACCGGCTGCGGCGTGATGTTCCGTGGCATCGCTGGCGCACAGCGCCGCGCCGGGCGCGGCCCTTGCACGTCCCGGCTTATGTGGCCTGTTGCGGCGTCATCTGGTGCACGTCGCCGGTGGCGAGGTCGAAGCGCACGCGCGCGATCTTGTCGAGATTGGTGCCGGTCACGCGGACGAAGCGGGCGCTGTCGGGGTAATCGATCGAATGAATGGTGCCGTCCTGATAGATCCCGGCGTGCCCCGGCAACAGCCGATACTTCTTGACGGGCTTGAGTTTGGCTTTGTTGGGATTACCGCGGTCGTCCTCGCGCTCCCATTCCGTCATGTCGGTATAGTGCGAGGCTTGGCCGTAGATTGCCCATGACGCGCCATGATCGTGCGGCGGCGATACTCTCGCCTTGTCATTGATATGGGCGAGGACTTGGAAGCCGAGGTCCGGATCCTCGTACAGCACCTTCAGGCCGCGCGGCACCTTTTCACCGCAGTACTTTTCGACGAAGTCTGGATTGGCGAGCAGCTGCTCGAGCCGCAGGCGCACCTCCTCCCGCCCTTTGGGGCCACCATCGCGCCTGAGAATGCTCTGGCAATCCGTCACGAACTGTTCGAGATCGTAAGACATCGCTCGCCTCCTTGCGAGATCCTCCACCAGCATCGCTCATTACACCGGGCAACGCCAGTGCTATGACGCCGCGCGCCCGGCGGTTGCGGGAGGGCTGGGCGCCAACGCCGCGGCATCGGCAATCGCCCGCTCCAAGGCTTGTCCGGCCTCGTCGGCGAGTGCGGCCTTGATCAACCCTTCGAGCAGCTCGCTCGCATCGCTTCGCCCGCCCAGCTGCGGAAGGAGCGCGACCAGCCGGTCGAACTTCGCCTGGCCCCGCTCGTGGGTGTCGCCGTAGCCCTTGACCAGGCCGCGCATGCGCGCGACCTGCAGTGCCAGCGCGTAATCGTCGCGCGCGGTCTGCGCAACCAAGCCGAGCCAAGCCGTAAGCGCGGCCTGCTCTGAGGCGAAGCGCAGCGAGCGGCGGCGCAGCGGCCTGAGCCGCGACAGCGCGTAGAGCGCGAGGAAGCCGCCGATCGAGGTGCTCCTGATGACCCGGCCCCTGCGCGTCGTCCGGTCGACCGCGCGACGCGCCCAACTGGTGCGCAGAAGCCAGCGTCCGAGCGGCGCCGGGAGCGTATCGGCGATCTCCTGCGTGCGGGGATGGAAGAATTCGGCAATCTCGAGAAGCTGCCCGTCCTTGATCTCGGCTTCCGCGCGCACGCGCGCGAAGCGACTCGCGCGAATCTTGAGGTCCGCCACCCGGATCGTATCCTCGTACGTCATGGCGAGTGCGAGCTGGCGTGCCGTTTCCGCGAGCAAAGCGCCCCTGCCGTCGCCGTGCCGTTGCTCGAGCTCGCGGAACGGCGCGAGCCGCGCGAGGAACTCACGCGCGTAGTCGGCATCCTGATAATCGCGGAGCCGTTCGAGCGCGGGCGTCACGACCGCGCGCGCCTCGCCGGGGAAATCGCGCGCGGCCCGGTCGAGGAGCTCGCGCAGCTCGGGCGGGGGCAGAGTTGCGGCCGCGCCGGGGGAGGATGGCGGCGGCATCGCCGGGTGGTCCGTACGCGCCGCTTCGAAGCCTGCCGAGAACGCGGCAAGGCTCGGCTCGACTCCGACCTGCCCGCGGCGGATCGCGGCCTCGAAGCCGGCGCGCGGGAAGGGGAGCGCAGCCGACCCCGCCAGTGCGCCGAACAGCACCGCGCTCACCACGCTGCCGGCGGCGTCCGCGATCGCCGCCATGTCGAACGCGACGAGCTGGCGCGCCGCCTCACGGCAGCCGGCAAGCAGCGCGGCGGGCTCGACGCGGCCGTCGGCGAGCGCGATCTTCTCGGTCATGGCGTAGACACGATGCGTAGAGGCGATGAGCAGGGTCTTGTCCGGTGTGACGAAGCCGCGCTCGACCGCGCGCGCAGCCTCCATCAGCTCGGAAGCGAGCACCACCTCGACGTCGCCTGGCATCGGCATCAGGCCGAGCACGGGCTCGCGTTGCGCCGTCCGCGCCGCGCTGTTTGGAAACAGCTCCACGTAGTAGACGGTAGCGCCCGTGCGCTGCGCCACGCCCGGCACCGAGGTGGCCTGCGCAAGATAGCCGCCGTGCTGCGCGAGATCGACGATCCAGTCCGCCAGCACGCCGCCGCCCTCGCCGCCAAGCGCCACTACGGCGATGGTGATCGGCCGCATCTTGGGGAGCTGCGCCTCCATTGCCGTTCTCAGGCGGCGGCAAGCCGCCAGTCCATGCGTCGCTGCAGCCAGCCGATCACGGCGGCACGCGCCCTATCCTTCAAGCGTTCCCAGCGGGTCGGATTGCTGATGATGGTGGCGCGATAGAACGACGGACACAGCACTGCCGCGTGCGCGACCTCGCCGCATAATCCGCAGCCGACGCACGAATTGATCACTCTGGTCACCGGCTCGCGCCGCAGCGGGTCGGGGTTCGGCGCCAGCGTGAGCGAAGGGCAGCCCGAGAGCCGGATGCAGGAGTGGTCGCCGGTGCAGGTATCGGGATCGACGCCGAACCGTTCGCGCACCACGCGCGCGCCGGCCTGCATGCGCTTGCGCGCAAGCGGGCGCTCGCGGCGCTGTTTATTGAGCATGCATTCCGACCGAGCGATGATGACCTTGGGGCCTTTGACGGCGGTGGTGAGCGCCTCTTTGAGCGTGTCGCGCATGCGCGCGACATCGTAGGTGCGCGTGAGCGTGCGCACCCATTGCACGCCGACGCCGCGTACCGCCTTCTCGATCGAGTTCCCGGTCGCGCGCATGCGGTTGTCGGCGGCGGAGGATGGCACGTCCTGGCCGCCGGTCGCGGCGGCGTAGCCGTTGTCCACCACGATCAGCACGTTGTCGCTCTTGTTGAAGACGGCGTTGCCGACGCTGGAGGCGAGCCCGTTGTGCCAGAAGCCGCCGTCGCCGACGAGGGCGACGGCGCGCCTGCCGCCGGCGCCGCTCAGCGCGGCGGCGCCCGCCCCCCCGAGCCCGTACCCCATCGTGGAGTTGCCGACATTGAACGGCGGCAGGATCGAGAACAGGTGGCAGCCGATGTCGCAACTGACATGCTGTGGCCCGAGCTCGCGCTCGACGAGCTTCATGGCCGCGAAGATGGGCCGCTCCGGGCAGCCGGTGCAGAACGAGGGCGGACGGCCATGCACCTTCCCCGCGAGCGCCTGCTGCGCCTTGGCGAGACGCTCGGACGGCGGCTGTTGCAGGGCAAGCGGCGGCATTCGCTCGACGATGAGGTCGGGCCGATAGGCCGTGATGAACTTGCGCACGCCATCCTTGACCACGCCGCCGGCATATTCGCCGGCCATCGGCAGCATGCCCTTGCCATCCACCCGAGTCTGCACGTCGGCGCGGCGCAGAATGGTGTTGACCGCCTGTTCGATGAATTCCGGCTGGCCCTCCTCGATGATCAGGACCGCCTTCTTGCCCACACAGAACCGCACGAGCTCGGACTCGATCAGCGGGTAGGTCACGTTGAGCACGTAGAGCGGAACGCGGCTTTCGCCGAACACGTCGGCGAGCCCGAGGATCTCGAGCGCGCGCAGCGCGGTATTGTACATGCCGCCCTGCATGATGATGCCGATATCGTCGGCGTCGCCGTCGAAGAATTCGTTTAGCTCGTGCTGCTCGATGAAGCGCACGGCGGCCGGCCAACGCTTCTCGACCTTCTCCTTCTCCTGCAGGTAGCTTGCCGGCGGCAGCACGATGCGGTTGACGTCGCGCATGGGGTTGGCGAGCGCGTGCGCAAGCGTGAAGGCCGGCCGCGCGTTGTCGCGGGCGGTGAAGCTGCCCCAGACGTGGCAGGCGCGAATGCGCAGCTCCAGCATCACCGGGGTGTGCGACGCCTCCGACAGCTCGAAGCCGTGCTCCACCGCGCGCACGATCGAGGGCAGGTTGGGACGCGGATCCAGCAGCCAGATCTGCGACTTCATCGCAAAGGCATGGCTGCGCTCCTGCATGATCGAGGAGCCCTCGCCATAGTCCTCGCCGACGATGATGAGCGCGCCGCCGGTCACGCCGCTGGAGGCGAGATTGGCGAGCGCATCGGCGGCGACATTGGTACCCACGGTCGCCTTGAAGGTGGCGGCGCCGCGCAAGGGGTAGTTGATGGAGGCTGCGAGCGCCGCGGCGGCCGCGGCCTCGTTGGCGCTCGCCTCGAAGCGGATGCCGAGCTCGTCGAGCACATCCTGCGCGTCAGCGAGCACATCGACGAGATGCGAGATCGGCGCGCCCTGGTAGCCGGAGACGTAGGAGACGCCGGACTGCAACAACGCCTTGGTGACCGCGAGAATGCCCTCGCCGCGGAATTCCGCTCCCGCGCCGAGGCGCAGCTTGGCCACCTCGCTTTTGAACGACCGTTCTGCCATTCGCGTCCTCGAGACCCCGCTGAGTGGCGGAATGCGGCGTCCGCCTGGACGCTCGCATTGACTCACCTCCGCACCACCCTGATTATATTTGAAAACAATACGTGACCAAAAGCCTCGCTATCCATTCCGGAGGGGACGATCATGCGCTCTATCTGCATCGCGACGGCAGCAGCGGCCTTGGTGGCATCGACGGCGCTTGCTGAGGAAGTCACCCTGCGGGCGGTCTCGTCGTTTGCCGAGGGTACCGAGTTCTCGAAAAACTTCGAACGCTTCGTCGAAAAGGTGAACGCCGACGGGAAGGGGCTGATCAGGATCAATTATATCGGCGGCCCGCGCGCGGTGCCGCCGTTCGAGGTCGGCAATGCGGTGCGCACCCGCGTTGTCGATATGGCCAATGTGACCGGCGCGTTCTACACCAACCTGATGCCGGAGGCGGACGGCTTCAAGCTCAATGGCAAGCCGATGAGCGAGCAGCGCAAGAACGGGACCTGGGACTACATCAACCAGCTGCACAACCAGAAGCTCAATTCGCAATACCTGGCGCGCCAATTCCACAATGTCCCGTTCCACATCTATCTCAACAAACGGATCGATAAGATCGATTTCTCCGGCCTGAAGATTCGGGTCACGCCGGTCTACCGGGACGTGGTCGAGGCGCTCGGCGGCACCCCGATCACCACCGCGCCCGGCGAGGTCTACACCGCCCTCGAGCGCGGCGTGGTCGACGGGTACGGCTGGCCTATCACCGGCATTTTCGATCTCGGTTGGGAGAAGGTGACTAAGTTCCGCATGGAGCCGCCGTTCTACAGCGTCGAGGTCAACGTGCTGGTCAATCTCGATGCCTGGAAGGGCCTCAGCGGCGCCCAGCGCAAGGTGCTCGAGAACGCGGCGCTCTGGCTCGAGGGGCTCGACAGCGAGAAGGACGCGGTGATCAAGGCCGAGCGCGAGCGGCAGGCCGCCGCCGGCATCGAGGCGCTCGATTTCGGCCCCGCCGCGTCGAAGGCGTTCCTTGATCGCGCGTATGACGTGGCCTGGCAGTCCGTCATCAAGCGCGCGCCGGAGAGCGGCCCCAAGCTGCGGCAGCTGGCGGGGAATTGAGCGCCCGTTCGCCTATTGCAAAGCTCGTCATCATCCGCGCGTGCGGATGATCAAGTTTCCCGTGGCGGCTCCGTGTGCCACCGTCATGCACCATCGCATGCGCTCGCATGTACTGGATGTCTGTCCCCAGTCATGCGCGCGAAAAGCGGGCATCCAGTAAACGCGGTAGATGCTCAGGAATACTGGATCCCCACAACGGGGGTCCCCGCGACGCGAGCGTCGCGGGGTGCACCCCGCGGGGGCGACAGCAGTGTGAACGTACTAACGAAGCACCCGCCCTTGCGCGGCCATGACGGTTCGAAATCGAGGCGGGCAATAAGGATCACGGCACGACGATGACCCGCCTCTCTGCCGCCTTCGGCCGAGTCTTGAATGCCCTCGCAATCGTGGGGGCGCTGATCCTGCTGGGCATGGTGGCGATCGTCACCGCCGACGTGGTGTTGCGCAACGCGGTCGGTGTCGGGATCGTATGGGCCAACGAAGTCTCCGAATACGCGCTCTACGTCATGACCCTGCTCACCGCGCCGTGGCTGCTGCGCCGCGGCCAGCACGTGCGCCTTGATGTCGTTCTGACGCTGGTGCCCGCGCGGGTTGCCTGGCTCATGGAGGCCGCCGGCGACGTGCTCGGATTCGCCGTCAGCATCGTGCTCATCCGTTACGGCGCGCTCATGACCCTGGACAGCTGGCGGCTCGGCGCGATCACGATCAAGAACCTGGTGTTTCCGGAGTGGTGGCTGCTGGTATTCCTGCCGGCGACTTTCGCGCTGCTGGCGGTTGAGTTCGTGTTCCGTTTCGACCGCCTGCTCAAAGGCGGGCGCGCGCGCCGTATCGAAGCGACGTCGGTGAGCTGAATGAGCTGGGTCGAAGGAAGCATCCTGCTGTTCGGCGGCCTGGTCGCAGCCATGGCCGTGGGGATGCCGGTTGCCTTCGCCTTCTTGTTGCTCAACGTCATCGGCGCGGTGCTCTTTCTCGGCGGCGAACCCGGTCTGGCCCAACTCGCGCGCAACGCGGTGCAATCGGTCACCAGCTTTTCGCTCACGCCGATCCCGTTCTTCGTGCTGATGGGCGAAGTGCTGTTCCACACCGGGGTGGCGCTCAAGGCAATCGACGCATTCGCTCTGCTCATCCGCCGCGTCCCGGGCCGGCTTGCCGTCATCGCCATCATCGCCGGCACCGTGTTCTCGGCGATCTCGGGCTCGACCATCGCCACCACCGCGCTCTTGGGCAGCCTGATGCTGCCGACCATGCTGGCACGCGGATACGACCCGCGCATGGCCATGGGGCCCATCATAGGGATCGGCGGGGTCGACATGCTGATCCCGCCGTCCGCACTCACGGTGCTGCTCGGTAGCCTTGCCGGCATTTCCATCGCCGGGCTTTTGATCGCAGGGATCGTGCCCGGGCTGATCCTGAGCGCGATGTATGTGAGCTACATCATCGTGCGCGCGGCGATGGATCCGACGCTCGCCCCGGAACGGCCGGTGCAAGAACTGCCGGCGGACGAGCGGCCGCGCGGCGCCGGGCGCTGGCTGCCGTTCGCGATCCATGTCGTGCCGCTCGTCCTGATCTTCGGCCTTGTCATCGGTGCGATGACCGGCGGCCTGGCGACGCCGACCGAGGCCGCGGCGGTCGGCGCCGCCGGCACGATCGCGGCCGCCGCGCTCTACCGCAGTCTGACCCCGGCCAACCTGATGAAGGCTCTCACCGGGACGGTGGCGGTCTCCGGTACCATCCTGTTCATTATCGTCGGCGCCACCACGTTCTCGCAGGTGCTGAGCTTCTCGGGCGTGGTGGATGGGCTGATCGGACAGGTTACCGGGCTCGGACTCTCGCCCAACGTTCTGATCGTTGCCATGCTGCTGATCCTGCTGTTTCTCGGCTGCTTCGTCGATCAGGTCAGCATGATGCTGATCACGCTGCCGTTCTTCATGCCGCTGATCCAGCGCTACGACGTGGACCTGATCTGGTTCGGAGTACTGTTCCTGATCTGCATGCAGCTCGGCCTGCTCACGCCGCCGTTCGGCTTGCTGCTGTTCACGATGAAAGGGGTGGCGCCGCCTGCGATCACCATGCACCAGGTCTACGCAGCCGCGCTGCCTTATATCGCCATGAGCCTGTTGATCCTCGTGCTGATCTTTTTTCTGCCAGTGATTGCAACCTGGCTGCCGGCACTGCTGAGCCGTTGACGTTCGCGCGTGAGGGGATGGCCGATTCAGATGATTTTCTGCGGAACAAAGTTCCGGGGCTGCGGTTCATAGACGAGACGAGGAAAACCGATGCGCGTTCTTTTGACCATTCTGTTTGCCATGGCCGCCATTGCGCCGGCGGCGGGGCAGAGCAATCAATCCGGCAAGCCAGCGCCAGGCGATTCGCCGCACAGCACCGGGCGGACTTATCTTTCGACCGAGGGGCAGCGGCAGCCGCAGGGATCGACCGGACCGCTCGAGACCGGTTCGGGTGGCGCGCCGGCGGCAAGCCCGCAGGGACAATCACCGCCAGGAATGCAGGCGGCTCCGGAAGGTTCGTCCAAGACGATAATTGAGACGGCGCCCGCTCCGCAGCGTTAGCGACGGGTTCCGTCCCCCGGTGCCTGCTCTGAAAAAGCTGGGCAATCCCGGCGACTCTTAGTCCGGCAATACCGCCGTCGCCTCGATCTCGAGGCGAGCCAGCGCCTCGACCAGGCGATTGACCTCGACCACCGCCATGGCGGGGAAATGCCGTCCCATCACCGCGCGATAGGCCTCGCCGAGCGCGGGAAGGTCGGCGAGATATTCGTCCATGTCGCGCACGTACCAGGTCAGCCGCACGATGTGGCGCGGCGAGGCGCCAGCTTGTGCCAGCACCGCGGCAATGTTCTCGAGCGCGAGCTTCATCTGCGCGACGAAGCCTTCGGCGAAATGGCCGTCCTTGTCCTGGCCGATCATGCCGCCGACGAATACGAGCTCACCGTGCGCGAGAATGCCGTTGGCGAAACCCTTCGGGCGCGGCCAGCCCGGCGGCTGCAGCACCGTGTTGGGGGCGCTGGCCTCGGATTTCTTTTGAAGCGACCGTTCGGCCATCGCGATCCCCCTCAGGAGGCGAGCTTGTGGGAGGCGGCCTCGCTCGCCATGCGGCGCAGCTCGAAGCGTTGCAGCTTGCCCGTCTGCGTGCGCGGCAGCGTGGCGACGTATTCGATCGCGCGGGGATACTTGTACGGCGCGATCACCGCCTTGACGTGATCCTGCAGCATCTTGGTGCAGGCGGCATCGCCCGCATGACCCGGCCGCAGCACGACGTAGGCCTTCACGATCTGCCCGCGCTCCTCGTCCGGGGCGCCGATGACGCCGCATTCGGCGACCGCCGCATGCGCCAGCAGCGCGGCCTCCACTTCCGGCCCGGCGATGTTGTAGCCGGCCGACACGATCATGTCGTCGGAGCGCGCCTGGTACCAGAAATAGCCGTCCGCATCCATGAGGTAGGTGTCGCCGGTGATGTTCCAGCCGTTCTGCACGTATTGGCGCTGGCGCTTATCGGCGAGATAGCGGCATCCGGTCGGTCCGCGCACCGCGAGGCGGCCGACGGTATTGGGGGGAAGCTCGTTGCCGTCGGCGTCGATGACCCGCGCCTCGTAGCCCGGCACCGGCCTGCCGGTTGCGCCCGCGCGCACCTCGCTCTCGGGCGAGCCGATGAAGATGTGCAACATCTCGGTTGCGCCGATGCCGTCGAGGATCTTGATGCCGGTGGCGGCGAGCCAGGCCTCGAAGGTCGCCTTCGGCAAGGCTTCCCCGGCGGAGATGCATTTGCGCAGCGAGGAGAGGTCGTGGGCCGCAAGTTTTCCCAGCATGGCGCGATAGGCGGTCGGCGCGGTGAACGAAATCGTCGCCCCGAATCTGGCGATAGCGGACATGAGATCGTCCGGCGTCGTCTTTTCGATCAGAATGGTCGCGGCGCCAACCCGCAGCGGAAATAGGACCAGCCCGCCGAGCCCGAAGGTGAAGGCGAGCGGGGGCGAGCCGATGAAGCGATCCCGCGCATCGGCGCGCAGCACGTGGCGTCCATAGCTGTCGCAGGTCGCGAGCATGTCGCGATGAAAGTGCATGGTGCCCTTGGGCTCGCCGGTGGTGCCGGAGGTGAAGGCGATCAGGCACACGTCGTCGCTCGCGGTATCGCAGGCGGCGAAGCTCTCGTAGCCGGGCTTTGCCATCAGCGCTTCCAGCGCCGCGGCCGTGCCGCTGCCCCAATACACCACGCGTTCGAGGCCATGGGCGAGCGCGCGCGCCTTCTCCATCTCCTCGGCGAGGCGATGGTCGCAGAGCGCAAGCGCGATCTGCGCCTTGGCGGCCGGATAGGCGATCTCCTTGGCGCGCAACAGCGGCATGGTCGCAACCACCACGCCGCCGGCCTTGATCACGGCGAGATAGGCCGCGACCATCATCGGGCTGTTTGGTCCGCGCAGCAGCACACGATGGCCCGGCACCATGCCGAGATCGCGCGTGAGCGCATTGGCGATGCGGTTCACCCGCTCGGCCAGCTGGGCATAGGTTAGCGTTTCTGTCGGAGCGATCAGGCAAGGGCGATCGCCGTGGCCCGCCGCCAGCCAGCGGTCGAGCAACTCGACCCCGCAGTTCATCCGTTCGGGATACTGCAGCTCGGGGAGCTCGAAGCGGAAGCCCGGCCATTGCGCGCGCGGGGGTAGGTTGTCGCGCGCGAAGGTGTCGATGTGCGCCGACCCGGTCATGGCTGTCGCTCCTTCTCGAGATCCATCGTGGCTCCCGCAGCCCTCCGCGTGCTTCCTCGCAACTTTCATTCCGCCGCCAGCGCGGGCTTGGCCACACGGTGCTTCAACAGCTCGCGCGCGATCACCACCTTCTGCACCTCGGTCGCGCCCTCGTAGATGCGCAGCGCCCGGATCTCCCGGTAGAGTTCCTCGACCTTGACGCCCTTGGTGATGCCGAGGCCGCCGTGCAGTTGCACGGCGCGGTCGATCACGCGCTGCGCCGC
Organism: Xanthobacteraceae bacterium; assembly: GCA_036555745.1. Taxonomy (GTDB): domain Bacteria; phylum Pseudomonadota; class Alphaproteobacteria; order Rhizobiales; family Xanthobacteraceae; genus VAZQ01. The sequence goes on from DATBKV010000138.1 coordinate 69,409, forward strand.
CTCGGTCGCGAACATCTTCGCCATCGCCGCCTCGCGGGTCACGCGCTCCGCGCCCCGATCCTTGGTCCAGGCCGCCCGGTAGACGAGCAGCGCGGATGCGTCGACTTCGCCCGCGCTGTCGGCGAGGGCCGCTTGCGTCATCTGCAACTCGGCAAGCGGCGCGCCGAACAGCTTGCGGCTGGCCGCGCGTTCCACGCTCTCGTGCAGTGCGCGGCGGGCGAAGCCGAGCGCAGCCGCGCCCACCGTGGCGCGGAATACGTCGAGCGTTGCCATCGCGACCTTGAAGCCCTCACCCGGCCGGCCCAGGCGGTTGGCGAGCGGCACCCGAGCGCCTTCGAAGCGCAGCGTCGCCAAGGGGTGCGGCGCGATCACCTCAATGCGCTCGGTCACGCTCAATCCGCGCGTTGCGGCATCGACCACGAAGGCCGAGAGGCCCTTGGCGCCCGGGCCTTCGCCGGTGCGGACGAAAACGACGTAGTGGTCGGCGATGCCGCCATTCGAGATCCAGGTCTTGCTGCCGTCGAGCCGCAGGTGCGACGCCCCGTCTGGCTGCGCCGTCGTCGCCAGCGCCGATACGTCGGAGCCCGCCTCCGGCTCCGACAGGGCGAAGGCGGCGATGGCTCGGCCGTCGCGCACGGGCGGCAGGTAGCGCGCCTTGAGCTCGGCCGAGCCGAACAGCGAGATCGAGGCGCTGCCGAGCCCTTGCATGGCGAAGGCGAAGTCGGCAAGGCCGTCGCGGAACGCCAGGATCTCGCGAGCGAGGCAGAGCGTGCGCACGTCGAGCCGCGGATGCAGCCCGCCGTGCTCGGCCGGCACCACCGCCTTGAGAAAGCCGGCCTCGGCCAGGGCGCTCACGCGCGCCCGGCAGGCGGCATCGACATCACCATGCGGCAGCTTGGGCAGGGTGGCGTCGGCCCAGCGCGCGAGCATTGCGGCGAAGCGGCGATGGCCGTCGTCGAAAAAAGGCCAGCTCAGGGTGTCGTCGAGGCTCATCTCAATCGCCCTCGAACGCCGGCTTCTGCTTGGCGGCGAAGGCGCGGTACGCGCGCGCGAAATCCTCGGTCTCCATGCACAGAGCCTGCGCCACCGCCTCGGCCTCGATCGCGCTCTCGACCGCCATTGCCCATTCCATCTCCAGCATGCGCTTGGTCATGGCATTGGCGAAGCTCGGTCCGGCGGCGAGATCGGCGGCGAGTTGCTGCGCGTCCCGCAGCAGGCGGTCGGACGCCGTGAGCCGGTTGAAGAAGCCCCAGCGCTCAGCTTCCTCGCCCGCGAGCACGCGCCCAGTATAGAGCAGCTCGGCGGCGCGCCCCTGGCCGACGATGCGCGGCAGGATCGCGCAGGCGCCCATGTCGCAACCGGCAAGCCCTACACGGTTGAACAGGAACGCGATCCTGGCGGCCGAAGTTCCGACGCGCAGGTCGGACGCCATGGCGAGGATGGCGCCGGCGCCCGCGCATACGCCATCGACGGCGGCGATGATCGGCTGCGGGCAGGCGCGCATCCCCTTGACCACTTCCCCGGTCATGCGGGTGAAATCGAGGAGTTGCGCCGCCCCCATCTCAATCAGCGGCTTGATGATCTCGAACACGTCGCCGCCGGAGCAGAAGTTGCCGCCAGCCCCGGTGATGACGAAGGCTTTGACGGCCTTGTCCCTTGCGGCCGCGCGGAAGATATCGGTGAGCTCGGCGTAGCTGTCGAAGGTGAGGGGGTTTTTTCGCTCCGGCCGTTCGAGCGTCAAGGTCGCGACCTTGCCCTCGACCGCAAGGCGCAGATGGCGCGCCTGATAGCCGGAAAGCGGCAGCGTGACGGGATTGGCCGCGCTCATCGGCGCACTCCGATCGCCTTGCGCGCCGAGATCTTGGCCTTGGCGAGGAGGCGCATGAGAGTGTCCATATCGTCGCCGGAGAGATCCGCGAACATCTCTGCGATCCAGTCCCCGTTGGCGCGCGCCATCGCGGCGAAGAAGCGCCGCCCCTTGGCGGTGAGGCTCACCAATTGCGCGCGCCGGTCCTTGGGCGACGGCCGGCGGCTGACCAGGCCCTGCTCCACCAGCCGGTCGACCAGCCCCGTGACGTTGCCATTCGACACCATCATGCGTTGCGAGAGCTCGCCCAAGGTCATCGCCTTGGGGGCGCGGTCGAGCTGCGCCATCAGATCGAAGCGAGGCAGAGTGACGTCGAAGCTGTCGCGCAGGCGCCGCCGGACCTCGCTCTCGATCACCTCCTTGCAGGTGAACAGGCGCAACCACAGGCGCAGCTCATGCTGGTGGTCGTGCGGCCGTTCCGCGACCTTGGTCTCTGCGTCGAGGGGAATGGCGTGGTCCTCCATCACATCTCCCCGCCCGCGACAGCGAGCGTCGTGCCGGTGACCGCCGCCGCCTCCGGCGAGCACAGGTAGAGGACCGCGGCGGCAACCTCCCGCGGCTCGATCATGCGGCCGATCGGGGCATGCCGCGCGTATTGGGCCAGCAGCTCTTCTCGGCTGCGGCCGGTCTTCTGAGCGGCGCGAGCGGCGTTCTCGCGCACGAGGTCAGTGTCGGTGTAACCTGGGCAGACCGCGTTCACGGTCACGCCGCGGGTGGCGGTCTCGACCGCGAGTGCGCGGGTGAAGCCGACGAGCGCGTGCTTCGCCGCGCAATAGGCCGTGGCATACGGAAAGCCCTCGAGCGCGGCGGTCGAGGCGATGTTGACGACGCGGCCGAAGCCGCGCTCGATCATGCCCGGCAATACGGCCCGGGTCGCGTGCACCGCGCCCATGAGGTGAACATTCCACATCGTGCGGAAGACCGCCGGATCGGTGCTGACGAACGCCCCGGTTGTCGCCGTGCCGGCATTGTTGACCAGGATGGCGATCGGACCGCGCGCCGCGGCCGCCGCAGTGACTGCACGTTTGATCTCGGCCGCATCGGTGACGTCGGCGACCCCGTAGCCCGCGGCCTCGCCGGCGGCGACCGCCTCCCTGAGCGTGGCCTCGGTGCGGCCGATCACGGTCACCGTCACCCCGGCGCCGGCGAGCGCGCCAGCGATGGCGCGACCGATGCCGCGCCCGCCGCCGGTGACGAAGGCATGCTTAGCTGCAACCGCCATGGCCCTCGAATCCGCCACCACCCTAATATTTTATGTCTAAAATTTTTAAGCTTCAAGCTTGTCGGCAAGATATTTCACACTTAAAATAATGATGGCCCACCCCGTTGCGGGTTCGCCAAGGAGGCGCGCATGAAGGTGCACGTGATCGGCGCCGGCCCGGCCGGTCTCTATTTCGCGATCCTGCTGAAGAAGGCTTGGCCGGCGACCCGCATCACCCTCTTCGAGCGCAACCGCCCCGACGACACCTTCGGCTTCGGCGTGGTCTTCTCCGACCAGACGCTCGACACTTTCGAGAGCTACGACCGCGAGAGCTACCGCGCCATCATCGGGCATTTCGCGTACTGGGACGACATCGAAATCCATTTCCGCGGGACGAAGCACCGCATCGGCGGCAACGGGTTCTGCGGCTGTTCGCGCGCGACCCTGCTGAAGATTCTGGGCCGCCGCGCGCGCTCGCTCGGGGTCGAGATCAACTACCAGACCGAGGTGGCGCCGCTCGATCCGGTGATCCGCGACGCCGACCTCGTAGTGGTGGCGGACGGCATCAACTCGCGCATGCGCGAAGCGTTCGCCGGCCGTTTCCAGCCGAGCGTCGATTTGCGGCCGAACGTATTCTCCTGGATGGGCTCGACCCGCCCGTTCGACGCCTTCACCTTCTTCTTCCGCGAGACCAAGCACGGCATATTCATCGCGCATTGCTACCAATACGAGCCGCGGCGTTCGACCTGGATCACCGAAACCGATCCGGCGACGTTCCGGCGCGCCGGCCTGGACCGGCTCGACGAGGCGCAATCGGCGCGCTTCGTCGAGGAGTTGTTCGCCGAGGAGCTCGCTGGCCACCGGCTGATCACCAACCGTTCGATGTGGCGCAATTTCCCCACCATCCGCTGCCGGCGCTGGGTAGCCGACAACATGGTGCTGATCGGCGACGCCAAGGCCTCCGCGCATTTCTCCATCGGATCCGGCACCAAGCTCGCCATGGAGGACGGGATTGCGCTCTACGAGGCGTTCCGCGATACCGCCGCGCGTGTCCCCTTGCGCGCTGCCGACGTCACCCCCGCGCTCGCCCATTTCGAGGCAACGCGGCGCGACGAGGTGGAGAAGACGCAGCACTCCGCCGACGTGTCGCTGGTCTGGTTCGAGCACATCGATCGCTTCTGGGGCATGGATCCGACGCGCTTCGCCTTCGGGCTGATGACGCGCTCCAAGGCAATCACCTATGACAATCTCGCGCTGCGCGCGCCTGGCTTCGTGCGCGAGGTGGATCAGGTGGTCGCGCGCGAAGTGCGCCAACTCGGTTTTTCGGCGGATGTCTCGCGGCCAGCCGCGCCGATGTTCCAGCCGTTCCGGCTGCGCGGTCTCACGCTGTCGAACCGGGTGGTGGTGTCGCCGATGTGCCAGTATTCATCGGACGATGGCATGCCCAACGACTGGCATCTCGTGCATTACGGATCGCGCGCCATCGGCGGCGCCGCCCTGATGTTCACCGAAATGACCGACGTATCGAGGGACGCGCGCATCTCGCCGGGCTGCGCCGGGATGTACAACGATGCGCACGAGGCGGCCTGGAAGCGCATCGTCGATTTCGTGCACGCGCAATCGGCGACCAAGTTCTGCCTGCAATTGGGCCATGCCGGCCGCAAGGGTGCCACCAAGCTGATGTGGGAAGGGATCGACGAGCCGCTGGAGCACGGTGGTTGGCCGATCATCTCGGCGTCGCCGTTGCCTTATTTTCCCTACAGCGCCATCCCGCGCGAAATGACCCGCGCCGACATGGATACCGTCGTCGCCGATTTCGTGGCGGCCGCCCGCCGCGGCGAGCGCGCCGGGTTCGACATGCTGGAGCTGCACGCGGCCCACGGCTACCTGCTCGCGAGCTTCATCTCGCCGCTGACCAACCGCCGCGCCGATGAGTACGGCGGTGCGCTGGAGAATCGCCTGCGCTTCCCGCTCGAGGTGTTCCGCGCCGTGCGCGCGGCGTGGCCGGACGAGAAGCCGATATCGGTGCGCATCTCCGCGACCGACTGGGTCGACGGCGGGTTGACCGGCGACGACGCCGTCGCGGTGGCGCGTGCCTTTGCCGAGGCGGGTTGCGACCTCATTGACGTGTCGACGGGACAGACCACTCCCGACGCCCAGCCGGTGTTCGGCCGCATGTTCCAGACCCCGTTCTCCGATCAGATCCGAAACGAGGCCGGACTCGCCACGATGTGCGTGGGCGCCATCACCAGCGCCGATCAGGTCAACACCATCGTCGCGGCCGGCCGCGCCGACCTGGTCGCGCTCGCGCGGCCGCACCTGGTCGATCCGTACTTCACGATGAAGGCCTCAGCCTGGTACGGAACCACTGACGTGCATTGTCCGCCGCAATATCTGGCCGGCAAGGAGCAACTGTTCCGCAACAGCGCCCGCGAGCGCGAGGAGCTGACAGACCTGCGGCTCAAGACCAAACCCAAGGGCCACCGCGACAGCTGGAAGGAGGCGGCGGAGTAAGCGCATACACTGCGACGTGTCGTCCCAGCGCGGGGGCAGCCCGCGACGCGAGGTCGTGGGGAGCCCGGTGCAGGAACCCATGTTCCAGGGACCACGGTGTGTGGCACTATGGGTCCCCGCTTGCGCGGGGACGACATACAGCACGCGCGCTGCAGTCTCGGGCGCCGGATAGCGGAGCATTCCCATGCACGAAGCGCTGAACCATGCCAAGCTCGCCATGCTGTTCCGCAAGGAGTTCGAGCTCTGCGAGCTGCGCCAGGGCGAGACCGTCGTGCTGCTGAGCGACCTCGGGGCGCGCCGCGATTACGTCAGTGCCGCCTTCGCCGCCGCCGAGGATTTCGGCGCCGACGCCTACGAGATGTGCGTCAACGCCATGCCGTCGTGGACCAAGGTGGGGGTCGCGACCGTCGGACGCTGCAAGGGCACGCTCGAGGCGATCAAGGCGGCCGACATGCTCATCTGCTTGCACATTCCGTTGTTCACGCGCTGGCTGAAGGAGGCGCGCGACGCCGGCACGCGGGTGCTGATGGTGATCGACGGCCCCGACGAACTCGAAACCTTGATGGCGCCGCCCGGCCTCAAGGAGGCCGTGGTCCACGCCGGCAAGCGGCTCGAGCGCGCGAAGACGATGCGCATCACGCGTCCCGGCGGCACCGATCTCACGGTCAAGCTCGGCGAATATCCCACCATGATCCAATACGGCTACGCCGAGCTGTCCGGCCGTTTCGATCACTGGGGCGCCGGCCACGTGCACACCTTTCCCAACGAAGGCTCCGCCAATGGCACTGTCGTGTTCGCGCCCGGAGACATCGTGGTGCTACCGTATTGCCGATACGTGCAGGACGAGGTGCGCCTCGACATCCGCGACGGCTTCATCCGCAATATCGAAGGCGGTCTCGACGCCAAGCTGATGCGCGACTGGCTCGATGGCAACAAGGCGCATCCCGAGGACATGGACGGCCACGCCATCTCCCACCTCGGCTGGGGACTCAATCCGCAGGGGCGCTGGGACGCGATCGCGCTCAACGGCGCCGATCCGATGCGTCACCACGCCGGTGCGCGCTGCTTCGCCGGAAATTTCCTGTTCTCGACCGGCCCGAACTCGCAAGGCGGCGGCAAGCGCACCACCAAGGGACACTACGACGTGCCGATGCGCGACTGCACCGTCGCCCTTGACAACGACGTGATCATCGAGCGCGGACGGTTCACCGACGAGAAGATGCGGGTGGCGTTCGTCCCGCGCTGACGCGATGAATCCTCCGGCCGCCAGCGTTGAGGGGATCTCGAAACGGTTTGGCGCTACGCTCGCGCTCGCCGGCGTGGATTTCGATGTCCGCTACGGCGAAATCCATGCCGTGGTCGGCGAGAACGGCGCCGGCAAGTCGACCCTGATCCGTATCCTCTCTGGAGTGCATCGCCCCGATCGCGGCGTCGTGCGGGTGGAGACGCGCGAGCAGCACTTTGCCAGTCCGCGCGACGCCATCGCCGCCGGGATCGTGACCATTCCGCAGGAGCTGCGTCTGGTGCCCGCGCTGTCGATCGCGGAGAACATCGCGCTCGGCAACCTTCCGGTGCGGCGCATCGGGCCGCTGGCCTGGGTCGATCGTTCGCGCATGCGCGCGCAGGCGCGTGCCGTCCTCGCCGAGCTCGACTTCGATCTCGATCCCGATGAGAGGGTCGCCGGGCTCGGCTTCGCCGAACGGCAGCTCGTGGCGATCGGCAAGGCGCTGCACCGGCGCTGCCGAATTTTCATTCTCGACGAGCCGACGGCTGCACTCGAACGGCGCGAGATCGAGCGGCTGTTCGCGGTGCTCGCGCGCATGAAAGGGCAGGGGACCGCCATAGTCTACATCTCCCACCGTCTCTACGAGGTGGTCGCGATTGCCGACCGCTGCACCGTGCTGCGCGATGGGCGCGTCGCGGCGGTGCGCGCCCGCGGGGCGTTCTCCGTGCGCGATCTGGTGGCGGCCATGACCGGACGCGCGGCGCAGGACACGCTGGGCGCCCCCGCAACGCCCGGCGAACCGCTGCTGCAGGCGCGGCGGGACGGCGCCGAAATCGAGTTGCGAGCCGGCGAGGTCGTCGGCCTCGCCGGGCTGCTCGGCAGCGGCGCCGGCCACATGCTGCGCGGCCTGTTCGGCGTCGCGGACGAGGCAGCGCTCGTGACCACCAGCCGCGGCCGGCGCCGGCTTGCAAGTCCGGCCGACGCCATCGCCGCCGGCATCGGCATGGTGCCGGGCGAGCGCACGCTCGGTCTGATCATGAATCAGTCGGTCCGCGACAACATCTTGCTGCCAAGTCTCGACGCGCTCACGCGCATCGGCTGGCTTGACCGTGCCGCCGGCGACCGCATCGTCGCCGAACTCATGGAGCTCGTCGACATCCGTCCCCGGCACCCGCAGCTGCCCGCGGGCGCGCTGTCGGGCGGCAATCAGCAGAAAGTGATCCTGGCGAAATGGCTGGCGCGCAGCGTGGCCGTGCTGCTGCTCGAGGAGCCCACCCAGGGCATCGATATCGCGGCCAAGGTGCAGATCCATGCACTCATCCGAGATTTCGTCGCTCGCGGGGGCGGAGCGCTCATTCACTCGAGCGATCTCGCCGAGCTGGCGCAGCTGTGCGATGCGGTGCTGGCCGTGCGGCACGGCCGGGTTACCGCCACGCTTGAGCGTATGGCCGGTCTTGACGAGGCCCGATTGCGGGCCGGGATCGGGGCATAACAAATGAATTCGTCAAAGCCGGGCTTGCGCTGTGTTCCCGGGCATCCGCGTTCTTGCTCCCATCATCAAGGGCGAGCGAGGCGTGACGTGAACGTTCATCGTTGAAAGCCCTTGCCGCATGGAGCGCATCAAAAAACGATGGAGGGTCACCGGCCAGATGCCGCTGATCTCGCTCCTGGTGCTCTGCGCAATGACCGCGCTGCTGACCGATCGCTTTCTCTCCCCGCTCAATCTCAGCAATCTTCTGGTGCAGTCCTCGATCATGGCGGTGATCGCCATGGGCATGACTTTCGTCATCGTCGGCGGAGGCTTCGACCTCTCGGTCGGATCGACGGCCGCGCTGTCCGGCTGCGTGGCGGCGATGGTGATGCTCGAGGCCGGGATCGCGGCCGGAGTGGCGGCCGGGGTCGTGGCCGGTGCCGCCGTCGGACTGGCGAATGGCCTGGTCATCGCCTTTCTCGACGTCAATCCCTTCATCACCACACTCGGCACCATGGTGCTGGTGCGCGGCTTGGTTTTCCTCATTACCGGCGGCGCCCCGGTGAGCGGCGAGAGCGGCTTGCCCGGCGAGTTCGTCGCCTTCGGCTCCGACCGCTTCCTGGGCATCCACTATCTGGTGTGGGTGCCGGCACTCCTGCTGGTCGTGCTGTCCTTCGCGCTGCAGGCGACCCCCTATGGCCGGCGCGTCTACGCCACCGGCGGCGGCCGCGAGGCGGCCTACCTCTCGGGCGTGCCGGTGCGCCGGGTGATCGCCTCCACCTACGTCTGGTGCGGAGCGCTCGCCGGAGTGGCTGGCGTGATGCTCGCCGCCCGGTTGCAATCGGGCCAGCCCACGGCAGGGGAATTCTACGAATTGACCGCGATCGCCGCGGTGGTCCTGGGCGGCGCCTCGCTACAGGGCGGCGAGGGCACGCTCTACAAGAGCGTGATCGGGGTCTTCATCATGATCGTGCTCGGCAACGCCCTCAATCTGCTCAATGTCGATTCCTACTGGCAGCGCGTGGCGGTCGGCGCCGTGATCATTGCGGCGGCTGCCGCCGAAAGGTTACGCTCACGACAATGAAGAGGAGGATGCGCATGTTCAGCCTTCGCTCGGCCGCGCTCGCCGCGGCGCTGCTCGTTCCGGCCGCGCTGGCCGTGGTCTCGCCCGCCGGCGCCCAAGGCAAGATCTCCATCGGGGTATCGCTCGCGCAGGACGACAACCCGTTCTACATCGCCATGCTGCGCGGCATCCGCGCCCGCGCCCAGGAGCTCGGGTGGGATGTGGCCACGGTTTCCGCCAACGAGGACAAGCTTAAGCAGATCAACGGCGTGCAGGACCTGATCGCGCGCGGCGTCAAGGGCATCCTGATCTCGCCGATCGACGCCGTCGGCGTGAACGCGGCTTACGACGCCGCGGCCGCCGCCAAGATTCCAATCGTCTCCGTCGCGCGCGGCTCGGCGTCGCCCAACCAGACCATCCATGTCGCCATGGACGAGAAGCAGATCGGGCGCGACATCGCCCAATGGACGGCCAAGAAGCTCAACGGCAAGGGCAAGGTCGCGCTGCTGCTCGGACCGAGCGGAGCTCCGACCTTCAAGAATCTGGGCGATGGCTACACCGAGGTGATGGCCAAGTATCCCGGCATCCAGATCGTCTTCCGGGCCGACGGCCCGCTCACGCGCGAGCGCGGGGTCAAGCAGGCCGAGGATGCCCTGGTCGCCAATCCCGATCTCGCCGCGATTTACGCCGCCAACGACGACGTCGCGCTCGGCGTGATGCAGGCGGTCAATGCCGCCAACCGCAACGGCAAAACATTGGTGACCGGAATGAACGGTGTGCCGCCGGCGCTGCGGGCGGTGAAGGAGGACAACCTGGCGATGACGGTCGAATTGAACCCGGTGGAATGGGGCCGGCTCGGTGTCGACGTACTCGCCACTTACCTCAAGGGCGGCAAGGTCGAGCCGCGCGTCTTCATCAAGCATGTCATCATCGACAGCGGGAACGTCGACGCGAAGCTGCCGAAGACGTGAACAGGTTCTGCACTCGGTGTCATCGCTCGCGCAGGCGGACGGTCCAGTAAGCACCAGGCGATTCGGCTGGCGCGGTTTTCGAGCGCCCGCGCAATGAGTATTGGATGCCTGCTTGCGCGGGCATGACAGCAGAGATGCTGGAACAGGAGGCCAAACATGGCTGACCCTGCAGCCGGTGCGAACCATGCCGGCTCCTTCGTGGCCGAATTGGAAGCCAAGCACCTGCATCCGCTGTGGGACCGCTACCAGCGCATCACCCCGATCAAGCCGCAGCCAAAGGACGCGCCGTTCATCTGGCGCTGGCGCGACATCGAGCCTTTCCTGCACCGTTCCGTAGGCGAGGTGGCGATCAACGACATCGAGCGGCGGGCGCTGATCATGGCGCACCCGGCATTCGGAACGGATACGACCACCACCAGCACGCTACTGGCCGCCTTCACGGTGCTCGATCCCGGCGACCGCGCCCGTCCGCACCGGCACACCGGGGCGGCGATCCGCTTCGCCACCCGCGCGGAAGGCGCGGTGACGATCGTCGACGGCCGCCGCTGCGAGATGCAGGCGGGCGACCTGATCCTGACCCCGCCGATGGTTTGGCACGGGCACATCAACGAGAGCGATCACCGCATAATCTGGTTCGATGCCGCCAACATGCCGCTGATCCGGGCGGTCGATGCCCACTTCTTCGAGCCCGGCGATCTGCGCAACAACGAGTTCTGGCAGGTTGATGCCGGCGAGGAGCCGTTGTGGGCCGAGGCCGGCCTGCGCGCCGACGGCGCGGCCGCGACTCCCGCACACTCGCCGAAATATCGTTATCCCGGAGAAGCGACGCGCCGGCTGCTGGCGGCGGCCCCGCCAGGATCCGACGGCATGTGCATGCTGCGCTACGTCGATCCGGCGACCGGCGGTGCGGTCATGCCCACGCTCGATTGCTACGCCGCGCGACTGCGCAAGGGGGCGCCGACGCGGTCGAAGCGCGCGACCTACAACGTCGTCTGTCTGGTGGTCGCAGGCGAGGGCCGCTCCACGATTGGCGAGCAGACGTTCGAATGGTCGCAGCACGATGTGTTCACCATCCCGCACTGGACCTTCGCGCAGCACGAGGCCCGCGGTGGCGACGCCGACCTGTTCATGGTGACGGACAAGTCGGCATTCGAGCGGCTCGACCTCGTGCGGGAGGAATTGCAGTGATCGGAGATTGTCATGCCCGCGAAACCGAGGATCCGGTAAACATCATTCTTACGTCTTAGCAGCAGGTGCTTGTGTTTACTGGATCGGCCGCTTTCGCGGAGGATGACAGTTGAGGGAAACGCCGGAGTGACGGCCAGTGATGCGATAACCGTTCCGCCGACGCGCCGCCCCAACTACCAGGGCATCGGCGCTCCGCTGCGGCGCGTGGAGGATCGCCGCCTGCTCACGGGGAGTGGGCGCTTCGTGGCGGATATCGCCGTCCCCGGCGCCTTGCATTGCGTGCTCGTGCGCTCGCCGCATGGCCATGCCCGCATTCAAAAGATCGATACATCTTCGGCCGAGGCCGTGCCCGGCGTCGCGGCTGTGTTCACAGGCGCGCACATGGCGGCGGACGCCGTGGCGCCGATGCGGCCCTTGTGGGCGATCCGCTCCCGCGACGGATCGCCCATGGCCGAGCCGCCGCGCTTTGCGCTCGCACGCGACGCGGTTCGCCACGTCGGCGAGCCGGTGGCGGCGGTGATCGCCGAAAGCGTGGCGCAGGCGGCGGACGCGGCCGAGCGCGTCATGATCGAATATGAGCTGCTGCCTGCGGTGATCGACGCGCGCGCGGCCGCGGCGCCGGGCGCGCCGCACTTGCACGCGTCCGCCCCCGGCAACATTTGCTTTCGCTGGGCGCGCGGCGACGAGAATGCAGTACGCGCAGCATTTCGCTCGGCCGCGCACGTGGCCGCAATCGAGCTGGTCAACAATCGCCTGGTCGGCGCAGCGATCGAGCCGCGCGCGGTCATCGCCACATGCGAAGCGGGTACTGACAGACTCACGCTCTATACCTCGACGCAAGCGCCCCATCACATCCGGAGGCAGGTAACCGATCAGCTCGGACTGCCGGAAAGCGCGCTGCGCATCAGCTCCCCCGACGTGGGCGGGGGCTTCGGCTACAAGGGCAAGCTCTATCCCGAGGAAAGCATCATCGCCTGGGCCGCGCGGCGCCTCGCTCGTCCGGTGCGCTGGGTGGCGAGCCGTTCCGAAAGCTTCGTCGCCGACAATCAGGCGCGCGATCACCTGACCCATGCCGAGCTCGCGCTCGACGGTGATGGGCATTTCCTCGCGCTGCGGGTTGCGACTCACGCCAATCTTGGCGCCTACGTCTCGACTTTTGGCGCGGCCATCCCCAGTGCGATCTACAGCGCGCTGTTCGCGGGCGGCTACCGCACTCCTGCGATTTTTGTCGAGGTAACAGGGGTCTTCACCAATACCACCCCGACGGACGCCTTCCGCGGCGCGGGCCGGCCCGAGGCCTGCTACGTGCTGGAGCGGCTGGCCGACAGCGCGGCCAAGACACTCGGGCTCGATCGTGCGGAGATCCGGCGGCGCAATCTCATTCCGCCGGGCGCGATGCCGTACAAGACCCCGATCGGCCCGACCTACGATTGCGGCGATTTTCCAAAAATCTTCGCCCGCGCGCTCGCGCTGGCCGACTATGACCGGTTCGCAGAGCGGCGCGCGCAGGCGGCGCGGCGAGGGCGTCTGCGCGGGATCGGGATGGCCTGCTATGTCGAGTCGTCCGGCGTTGCGCCCTCGCGCTTCGCGGGCGCGCTCGGCGGCCGCGTCGGCTTCTACGAGGCCGCCTCCATCCGGGTCGAGCCCGACGGCGCCGTCCGTGCCCTGCTGGGCACCCACAATCATGGCCAGGGACATGCCACGACCTTTGCGCAGATCCTGGCCTCGAGATTGGGCGTGCCGATCGACAAGGTCGAGGTGATCGAGGGCGATACCGACGCCGTCCCGTACGGCACGGGAACTTTCGGCTCACGCTCCATCGCCGTGGGCGGCAGCGCGCTCGCCCGTGCTGCCGACAAGATCGTCGCCAAGGGCAAGCTGATCGCCGGCCACCTCTTGGAGGCGGCAGCGGATGATGTCGCGTTCGCCGACGGTTCATTCGAGATCGCGGGCACCGACCGGCGCGTGTCGTTTGCGGATGTGGCGCGCGCTGCCTACGTCCCGCACAACTTTCCGCTCGAGACCGTCGAGCCTGGCCTGCAGGAGACCGCCGTCTACGATCCCCCGAGTTTTGCCTTCAGCAACGGCGCGCATGTGTGCGAGCTCGAAATCGATCCCGATACGGGTCATGTCGACATCGTCGCCTTCTGGGCCGTCGACGATGTCGGCACCGTCATCAATCCGATAATCGTCGAAGGACAAATCCACGGCGGCCTTGCCCAGGGCCTTGGCCAGGCGCTGCTCGAGCGTTGCGCCTACGACGGCGCGGGCCAGCTCCTCGCCGGCTCGTTCATGGACTACGCGATCGCGCGCGCCGACGATCTGCCGCTGTTCGTCACGGAATGTGACGAAAGCCAGCCCTGCACGCACAACCCGCTTGGGGCCAAAGGCTGCGGCGAGGCCGGCTCGATCGGCGCGCCGGCCGCGCTGGTAAGCGCGGCGCTCGACGCGCTCAGCCCGCTCGGCGTGACCGACCTCGAGATGCCGCTCACGCCGGAACGGGTGTGGCGCCGGATCAGGACGGCGAGCAGGGGCTAGCTTCGAACCGCGGGGTTCGTGCGCCGCCGCGGCGACCTTTCCGAAATCTGATCGCGCCGCTACGCTCCCGCCACGGCGGCCGGAACCTGCCGCTCGGCGAAAGTCTGGCGCCAAGCCAGCAGCGCGGCGGCGAGCCCGCAGGCGGCGGCGAACATCAGCCACAGGCCGGCAACCGCGCGGTTGCCGGTGACCTCGATCAGGAAGGTGCTGATTGCCGGCGTAAAGCCGCCGAACAGGGCGGTCGCGAGGCTGTACGCGACCGAGAATCCGGCGGTGCGCAGACGCACCGGCACGATCTCGGTCAAGGCCACGATCATGGCCCCGTTGTAGCTGCCGTAGATGAAAGAGAGCCAAAGCTCGACCGCGAGCAGACGTTGGAACGACGGCTGCGCCACCAGCCAGGACAGCGCCGGATAGGCGCTCACCAGCATCAACAAAGTAAAAAAGATCAGCAGCGGACGCCGGCCGAGCCGGTCGGACACTGCGCCCATGACCGGCAGCCAGAACAGGTTCGAGAGGCCGACACAGAGCGTGACCAGAAGGCTTTCGGTACTGGTCAGCTTCAGCACCTCCTTGCCGAAGGTCGGCGTATAGGCGGTGATGAAATAGAACGATACGGTGGTCATGGTCACCATGAGCATGCCGATGGTGACGATGCGCCAGTTGTGAGCGAGCGCGCGGACGATCTCCTGGGGGGTCGGATGATGGGCGCTCTGCCGGCGTTGCAGAAAGTCCTCCGTCTCCTGCATCGAACGCCGCAGCAGAAAGATGAGTGGAATGATGAGGCAGCCGACGAGGAAGGGGATGCGCCAGCCCCACGCGGTCATGGCATCCGGCGGAAAGATGGTGCTCAGCCAAACCCCGAGCAACGCGACGAAAATGACGGCGATCTGCTGGCTTCCGGACTGCCAGCTCACATAGAAGCCCTTGTGGCCCGGCGTCGCGATCTCAGATAGGTAGACCGACACCCCTCCGAGCTCGACCCCGGCGGAAAATCCCTGGATCAGACGGCCGATGACCACGATGGTCGGCGCCAGCCATCCCAGCGTCTCGTAGCCCGGGACGAGCGCGATGGAGAGGGTGCCAATCGCCATCAGTCCCAGCGTCAGCAGCAACCCGGCGCGCCGACCGTGATGGTCGATATAGACGCCCAGGATGATGGCCCCGAGTGGACGCATCAGGAAGCCGGCGCCGAAAGTCATGAACGCCAGCATCAGTTGGGCGAACGGGCTACCGGTTGGAAAGAACGCCTTGCCGATGGCGCTCGCGTAGTAGCCGAAGACGAAGAAATCATACATTTCGAGGAAATTGCCGCTAGAGACGCGCACCACGGACGCGATCTTGGCGGCACGATTCGAACCTGCGCTCATCGAAATGTCCCCGGCTTCGAATGCGGCATTGTCCAGCGATGGAACGTCGGCGCTCCAGCTACGGAGAAGCCTCATCGATAGCCTACAGGAATCGCGGGAAACAAAAAGACGCGCCGAGGCAATGGGAAAGTGGCTGCCGAAGAACCGGTGGTTCATGCGAGCCGCAGGGCCCACCTGGCGATGAACTCCTCCACCGTTCGTGCGCAGTCCGCCGGCTGCTCGATCTGCAGCAGATGGCCGGTGCCGGGGACGAAGGCGTAGTCGTAGCCGTTCTCGAGCCCGAGCGCCTGGTTGGTCAGCGCGGTCGCCGGTCCACCCTTCATGTTGGGATCAGCGCCGATCAGTCTCACTGGTCCGCCGAACGCGTTTGCGCGCGGCCATAGATTGAGGGTGAGGGCCTCCGCATAGATGGCGGCTTCGTTTTCCGGCGTGCACACGAGCGTGTAGCCAAAACCATCGGGACTCTTGCGCAGCACCGAGCGCGCCATCAACTCGTGCGCGCCCGGCACCCAGCGCTCGGTGGCGCGCGACTTGAGATAATCCGCGGTGAGCTCCTCGACCGCGGCGAAACGGCGTCGGCGGCCCAGCGCCCATTCCGCCAGCTTGTTTTCGAACGCTTCCATCGCGGCGTAGCGCGGATGGTTGACCGGAGGAACATTGGGCGGATCGAACAGCACCAGCCCCTGCCAGCGCCAGCCGATCTCGATGGCGTGCTTCATGGCGGTGCGCGCCGACATGGAATGGAAGACGCCGACCGTGGTTTTTTTGCCGAGGCGGGCCTCGATCGCGTCAAGCACGCGGTCGAGGTCGCGCGCGAGCTGTCCGTAATTGTGGTTCGACGGCTCGACCGGGACGTTCTGCCCGTGATTGCGGAAATCGAACACCAGCACGTCGTAGCTCGGCGTCAATAGTTGCCAGAACGGCAGGTAGGCATCGGCGGCGAACCCGTTACCGTGCGTGACGGCGAGCCGCAGGCCGTCGCGGTTGCCGTGCCGGCGGATACGGATGCTGGCGCCATCCTCAAGCGCGACGTCGAAGGTCTCGCTCGGTACCGGAACAACGAAATTCATCCCCCCGCTCTCCGCTCCATTTCGGTTTGTCCTCCGCGCGCCCGCATGGTCGCAATTTGCTCTCGACCCGCGATCACTTATAAGGTGCCACGGCGCATGAAGCCTAGTGCGCGTTTACGCGGGTCAGGATGCTCAGGCCTTCCTGCCAAGCGTGATCCCCCGGATTTCGATTTGCTGAATCCGAACTGATGGTTCGTGGAGGTGAGTAGGTGGCGCAGTCTCTGGGCGCGCCGGTCTTGCGCAAGGAAGACCCGGCCCTGCTCTCGGGCCGGGGACGTTACGCCGACGACCTGCCGGTGCCGGCCGGCACCCTGCACGCTCACGTCTTGAGGTCGCCGCACGCGCACGCCAGGATTGTCGGCATCAATCCCACGGAGGCGCTGGCGCAGGACGGCGTGTGGGCGGTGATCACCGGCGAGGAGGTGCGTCGGCTGTCCGACCCTTTCCTGATCGCGCTCAAAGCGCCGATCGACCAATGGTCGCTGGCGGTCGAGCGCGTGCGCTACGTCGGCGAGCCGGTGGCGCTCGTCGTCGCCGAGAGCCGCTATCTGGCCGAAGACGCCGGCGAGCTCGTGCGCATCGATTACGAGCCTCTTCCGGCGGTGATCGACCCAAGGGCGGCGTGCGATCCCTCGGGGCCGCTCCTGCATGCGCAGGCCAAGAGCAACGAGATTTCGGTCCGCCGCTTCAGCTACGGCGACTGCAATCGCGCGTTCGAAGCGGCACATGCCCGTGTCGCGCTCAGCTGCGACTATCCCCGCAACTCGTTCACCCCGATGGAATGCTACGTCGTCGTCGCCGAATACCGTGCCAGCGATGACAGCTACGACGTGATGGCGAACTTTCAAGGGCCGTTCAGCACGCATCCCGTGATGGCGCGCGCCTTGCGGGTGCCCGGGCCGAAGCTGCGGTTGCGCATCCCGCCGGACAGCGGCGGCAGCTTCGGCATCAAGCTCTCGGTGTTTCCTTATATCGTGCTCGCCGCGCTCGCCGCGCGCATCACGGGCCAGCCGATCAAGTGGGTGGAAGATCGGCTGGAGCATCTTCTCGCGGCGAGCTCCGGCCCCAACCGCATTACCGAGATCGAAGCCGCCGTCGCGAAGGACGGCCGCATCCTGGCGCTGCGGCTCGACCAGCTCGAGGATTACGGGGCCTTCCTGCGCGCGCCCATGCCGGGCCCGCTCTACCGTATGCACGGCGCCATCACCGGAGCCTACGACATCGCCAACGTCGAGGTGGTGAACCGGGTGGTGCTGACCAACAAGATGCCGGCGAGCCTCATTCGCGGGTTCGGCGGTCCGCAGCTGTACCTCGCGCTCGAGCGGCTGGTGCAGCGCATCGCGATCGAGCTCAAGCTCGACCATCTCGAGGTGATCAAGCGCAATCTCATTCCTAAGGAGAAATTCCCCTATCGGGCGGCCGCCGGGGCACTCTATGATTCCGGCGATTATCTGCGCGCGGTCGAGGCCGCGACCGGCGGCGGCCGCCTCGACGAGCTCAAGCGGCGGCGCGACGCCGCCCGCGCCGCGGGCCGGCATTACGGCATCGGCTTTGCGGCCGTGGTCGAGCCCGGCATGTCCAACATGGGCTATCTCTCCACCTTGCTCACGCCGCAGGCGCGCGAAAAGGCCGGGCCGAAGAACGGCGCCGCATCGATGGTCACCGTCAACGTCGATCCGCTGGGCGCGGTGTCGGTGACGGCAGACGTCACCGTGCAGGGCCAGGGCCACCAGACCGTGTTGTCGCAGATCGTCGCGGACCGACTTGGGCTTGACCCGGCAGACGTCAACGTCGTCTTGGAGATGGACACGGCCAAGGACCAGTGGTCGATCGCGGCCGGCACCTATTCCTGTCGCTTCACGCCCGGCACGGCGGTCGCCGCGCATCTCGCCGCCGAGCGCATGGCGGATAAGCTCAAGGCGATTGCCGCCAAGCAGCTCAACGTGCTGCCCGAGGACGTCGAGCTCGCCGGCGGCAGGATCCGCAGCCGCAGCAACCCCGACAACTCGCTGCCGTTCGCGCGCGTCGCCGGCACCTCGCATTGGTCCCCCGCGATGCTGCCGGAAGGTATGGCGCCGGCCTTGCGCGAAACCGCGGTGTGGTCGCCGCCGGAGCTCGAGCCGCCGTCGAGCGACGACCGCATCAACACCTCGCTGACCTACGGCTTCGTGTTCGATATGTGCGGCGTCGAGATCGATCCGCTCAGCTATCAGGTGCGCGTCGATCGCTACGTCTCGATGCACGACGCCGGCCGGCTGCTCAATCCGATGATCGCCAACGGCCAGATGCGCGGCGCCTTCGTGCAAGGCATTGCCGCGGCGCTGTACGAGGAATTCGTCTACGACGAGGCCGGCCAGTTCCTGACCGGGACCTTCGCGGATTACCTGGTTCCAACCGTGGCCGAGATACCGGCGGTGGAGATGCTGCACCAGGAAACCCCGTCGCCGCTCACCCCGCTCGGCGCCAAGGGTCTCGCCGAGGGCAATTGCATGAGCGTCCCCTCCTGCATTGCCAACGCCATCGCGGACGCGCTCGGCGTGCGCGACATCGCGTTGCCGGCGACGCCCCGGCGCATCCATGCGCTCATCGCCGGAGCGGAGGAAATCCCGCCGGTGGATGCTGCCGCGCGCGTGCCTGAGGCCGCCCGATGAAGCCGCGGCCGTTCGACTATGCGCGGCCGGACACGGTCGAGGAGGCGGTCGCGATCCTGGCCGAGCACGGCGATGAGGCGCGCGTGCTCGCCGGCGGACAGACGCTGCTGGCCATGCTCAATTTGCGTCTGGTCGAGCCCGCGGTCCTGGTCGACATCAACCGCATTCCCGAGCTCGACGTCATTCGCGAGGTCGACAACCGTATCGAAGTCGGCGCCGCGGTCACGCAGAACCGGCTGTTGGCCTGGCCTCCACTGGCGCAGAAGCTTCCTTTGCTAGCCGCGGCGCTGCCGTTCGTCGGCCATTTTCAGACTCGCAACAAGGGCACGGTGTGCGGCTCGATCGCCCACGCAGATCCGACCTCGGAACTTCCGCTCTCGCTTGCGCTGCTCGAGGGCGAGGTGGTGCTGCGCTCGCGCCACGGCACGCGCGTTCTTGCCGCGACCGAGTTTCAGCAGGGCATGCTCACGACCGCGCGCGCGGGTGATGAATTGATCACCGCCGTGCGTTTCCCGGTCGTGCCCGGCGGCGTCGCGTTTCGCGAGGTCGCACGCCGGCACGGCGATTTTGCCATCGTCGCGGTCGCCGCCCTGGCCGACGGGGTGAACGGCATGCGCATCGGCGTTGCCGGGATGGCCGAGCGTCCTGCCGTCCGTCGCATCGCCGGAGGCGAGTCGTCCGCCACCCACGACGCCATCGAGCGGCTCGCCTGGGAGCTTCAGGGCTACGATGACGTGCATGCTTCGGCGCGCATGCGGCGCGACCTGTTGCGCCGCATTGCCCCGGTCGTAATGGAGGAGGCCAGGCGATGCGCTGCGTGAAACGGGGCGAGCGGGTCAGGCTCAGTCTTACGCTCAACGGCCGCAAGCTGTCGGGTGAGGCCGAGCCGCGCATGCTGCTGAGCGACTTTCTGCGCCACGTGCTCGGCGCGACCGGAACTCATGTCGGCTGCGAGCACGGCGTGTGCGGCTGCTGCACGGTCCTCGTCGACGGCGCCGCGGTGCGCTCGTGCCTGACGCTGGCGGTCCAGGCCGAAGGCAAGGCGGTGACCACGGTGGAATCGCTCGCCCGCCCGGACGGCACGCTCAACCCATTGCAGCAGGCATTTCAGAACAACCACGCCTTGCAGTGCGGCTTCTGCACGCCCGGCATCCTGATGTCGTTCACCGACTTTCTTCAGCGTAACCCCGCGCCGTCCGAGGCCGAGGTGATGGAGGTGCTGAGCGGGCATCTCTGCCGCTGCACGGGCTATGCCGGCATCGTCGCCGCGGTTCTCGAAGCCGCGAACAATCGCAACCAGCCCTAGTCAGGAGACAGCCATGAACAAGCCGCACAGCAAGCAGGAAGCGAGCGCACCGGCCAAGCAGGTCTATCGCGAGCTCGTCACCATCAACGGCAAGAACGTCGTGCTGGCGCATAACGAGCCGCCGGTGATCAATGCCGGGGTGCTGGAGAACGCCGATATTTTCCGCATGATCAACGTGTTCGCCGAGAAGTTCACGCCCAGCAATCTCGACAAGGCCGATGGCACGCCGCTGCGGCTCTATACCTCGGACCGGGTGAAGGTCGATGTCTCCAAGCGCCGCAAGCACGACATGGGATTTTGGCATCGAAACATCGATGCCCACGAAATCATCTTCTGCGTCAAGGGCGCGCTGAAATGGGAAACCGAGATGGGCGTCAAGATCATGCACCCCGGGGATATGCTGTTCATCCCCAAGGGCATTGGCCACCGTTCCATGCTGTGCGAGGATTCGACCGACGAGAACGTACTGATCGAGCTGAAGATCGCCGATGACCTGGCCTATGTGGGGGAGAACAAGTAGCCTCCGATGTCATTGCCCGCAAAAGCGGGCAATCCAGGAAACACCGCACGAGGTTAATGGCGGCTGCGCGCTCGAGTTCCTGGTTCGCTGGATACTGGATGCCCGCTTGCGCGGGCATGACGGCCTTGAGGTTTACCGGATTCGAACGTGCAACCCGTTGATCTCGTCATCTCGGATATCGACTGGCTGATCACGATCGACGCCGAGCGCCGCATTATTCGCGACGCGAGCGTTGCCGTGGACCAGGGCAGGATCGTTGCCGTGGACAAGTCCACGGAGATCGCCCGGCAGTTCGCCAGCCGGCAGGCAATCGACGGCCGCGGCACGGTAGGGACGCCGGGCTTCATCGACTGCCATCTGCACTCCTCGTTTGCGCTGTCGCGCGGGCTTGCCGACGAGGCCAATGCCCAATCCTTCCTGTTCGATCGGATGTATCCCTACGAGGCGGCACTCGCGAGCGAGGACGTGCGCACCGCGGCGACGCTGGCGGCTGCCGAGCTGCTCAAGCACGGGGTCACCTGTTTCATCGATCCCGGCAATTATCACCCGGAGGCCTCGGTCGAGGGCGTCATGGCGAGTGGTATCCGCGCCATCGTGTCGCGCTCCTCGTTCGACCTGACAAAATCAGTGCTGGGAATCCTTCCCGAGCGCATGATCGAATCGACGACGGTGGCGTTGGAGCGCGCCGAGGAGGTGCTTGCACGCTATGCCAATTCGGGCAATCCGCGGCTTTCCGCCAGCGCCTCGTTCCGCGGGCTCAACAATGCCTCCGACGAGTTGATCCTCGGACTCGATCGACTGGCGCGCAAATACGGCACGCTGTTGCAGACGCATGCCTGCTTCAGCTACTCGACGCACGATTCGAGCGTGGCGCGCACCGGCATGGCTGAGATCGAGCGGCTTGAGGCGCTCGGCGTCCTCGACGAGCGCATGCTGATCGTGCATTCGGGCTGGCTCGAGCCGGAAGAAGTGGCGCTCCTGGCCAAGCGCAAGCCGTCGCTGGTCTGCGCCCCGAGCTCGAGCCTGCACAATGGCTACGGCAACTTCCTGTTCGGCAAGCTGCCGGAGCTCCTCGCCCTTGGTGTCAACGTGGCAATCGGCTCGGATCATGCCAGTTCCGGCATCGTCGATATGCCGCAGGAGGTCCGCCTCGCCTGCTGCTGTTACAAGGAGACGCGGATCAATCCGCGCGTCATGCCGCCCGAGATCGGGCTTGAGATGGCGACGCGCAATGGCGCAAGAGCGGCCCAGTGGGGCGATCGCATCGGCTCGATCGAGGTTGGCAAGGAAGCCGACATCGTGCTGTTCGACACCAGCCGCCCGGAATGGCAGCCCCTGATCAATCCGGTATCCAATCTCGTATACAGCGCGACCGGCGACTCCGTGCGCGACGTGTTCGTCGCAGGCGAGCAGGTGGTCGCCAAGGGGCGCTTGACCAGAATTGACGAGGAGCGACTTTATCGCGAGATTCCGGTCGCGGTATCGCGCTTGGCCAAGCATCTGGACTTCGCCAAGATGGTTCAATTGCGCTGGCCGGTGGCGTAGAGGTCGACATAATAACGAGACGCGAGGGAGCTCCATGACCGACGTGTTCGGCAAACACCGGCCGAGCATCCGTTACCAACCGATCGCGGATCTGCTCGCCTACTACAGCGCGCGCGATCCCGACAAGCCGGCGATTGTCGATCTCGACCAGGACAGCACGATCAGCTTCGGCGCGCTCGAGCAGGCGGTCACCGATATCGCCGCTGCGCTCAAGGCTCGCGGCGTCGGCAAGGGCGACCGCGTCTTGCTGCTGTCCGATGAAAACCTCGAAAAGTTGCTGATCTGGCTCGCCACCTGGCGGCTGGGCGCGGTGGTCGCCCCGCTCAATATCGAGCTCAATGCGCCGCTGATCGCCGACCTCGCGGCGGCGGTCGCTCCCGTGCTCACGCTGGTGCACAAGGAGCTCGACGGCGCAGCGCTGCTGGCCGGCAGACCGTTCGTGCGTTTCGGCAGCTATGATGCCAGCGCCGTCAAGGCCGACCCCCAGGATGATCTGTTCCGGCCAATGCCACGCGCGATCGCGCCATCGTCGCTGCCAGAGCGCAACGCGGCGGCGGATATCGCCTGCATCTTCTGCACCTCGGGAACCACCAATCGGCCCAAGGTCGTCGTCTACGACCACTGCGCCTATTGGCTCAACGGGCTCTCGACCCTGGAATGCCTCGGACTGACCGCCGATGACCGTACGCTCGAATACCGCTCGTTCGGCTGGAACTCGGCCCAGGTACTGAGCCTGATGCCTTTTCTGGAAACCGGGCTGACGCTGCATATCGCCAAACGTTTTTCACATAGTCGCTTCTTCGAATGGATCCGCAAGCATGGCATCACCTTCGCCGCGGGAGTGCCGACCGTGCTCAACATGCTGCTCAACAAGCCGCTCGGCATCACCGCGAAGGACGTGCCGACGTTGCGGCTGATGACATGCAGCACCGCTCCGCTCACGCGCGAGCAGTGGCTGCGGTTCGAGGAGATGTACGGCGTCAAGCTGTTGCAGATGTACGGCATGTCGGAGGCCGGCTGGATGTGCGGCAACCGCCACTACGCCAGCAAGATCGGAACCGTCGGTTTGCCGGCGCTGCACCAGGAGCTTGAGATCGTCGACAGCGAGGGCAGGCCGTGCCCGCCCGAGGTCGAGGGCGAGGTGACTGCCGGCGGGCCGCATTGCGCGGTCGGTTACCTGCTCGACGACGGCAGCATCGAGCCGATCCGTGGCAAGCGCATCAAATCCGGCGACCTCGCGGTCATGGATGAGGACGGCTTCATTCGGGTGAGCGGACGGACCAAGGACCTGATCATCCGCGGCGGCGTGAACATCGCGCCGCTCGAGATTGACGAGGTGTTGCTCAAGCATCCCGGCGTGCTCGATGCTGCGGCCGTCGGAATACCCGACCCGATCCTCGGCGAAGAGGTCGCCTGCTACGTGGTGCCACGGCCGGGCGCGCGCCTGAGCGCAGCCGCCGTGATCGAGCATTGCCGCGCGAGCCTTTCGGCGCCAAAGGTGCCGAAGCAGGTGGTCATGGTATCGGATCTGCCAAAGAGCGATCGTGGGAAGGTCCTACGAGACAAGCTCAAGCAAGACTGGAATGAGCGCATGCAGTTGCCGGCATAACGTTGGGGAAGCCACCTTATCGCTTGCCCGCTGACACAGCAGCGAATACGGCGCTGAGGGCGCAAGGGGGCGTCGTGACCACTGACGGGGCCATGCGCCGTTGCCCCACGCCAGGAAAGCTGGTTCTGGTCATCGTTCCCGATCGGTCCCGGCGCTCGCCCTCCCGGACGCGCTGCTTGATGGTTCCACGGCGTGCCGTGCCCGATCGTGGCAAGTGCACACGCGCCTTGATCGCGGCGGCGGCGCTCGCCATGCTCGGCCTGCGGTAGGCGCCCGCCGGTTTCGATGCGGAAGGGGAAGACACGATGACGCGAGCACGAATTCGCGAGCTGACCAGGACCATGCTGCGCAAGAAGCTCTACGTGGTGCTTTCCAGGGGCGGCGCGTCGCCCGCAGCGCTCGCAAAGCAGCTGCCGCGCCATCTCGAATACATGATCGGCCTGGAGAAGCGGGGCGTGCTGTTCGCCTCCGGGCCGCTCGCGGCGGCCGATGGACAGATGCTCGGCGACGGTCTCACCATCCTGCGCGCCTCGAGCGCACAGGCGGCGCGCAAGATCGCTGAAGCCGACCCATTCGTCGTCAAGAGACTGCGCAGCTTCGAGCTGCGCGAATGGACGGTCATGGAAGGCTCGCTCGGAATCAAGGTCAATTTTTCCGACCAGTCGCTCGAGCTCGCTTGAAGCGCGAATGGAGCGGCGGAGAATCGAGGGTAAGCATGGAAACGGTGGGTTTCATCGGTGTCGGCAAGATCGGGTTGCCGATCTGCGAGAACCTGATCAAGAGCGGCTACCGGGTCCTGGGCTATCGCCGCAGTTCGCTCGCCGAGTTCGAGAAGGCCGGCGGTGTCGCCTCCCGCTCGCCCGAGGAGATCGGCGCGCAGGCGGACGTCGTGTTCTCCTGTCTGCCCTCGTCGCAGGCGCTCGACGAAGTCGTCCACGGCCCGCACGGCCTGCTCAAGTCCGCGCGTGCCGGCCAGCTCATCGTCGAACTGGGCTCCCATCCCGTGCCTGACAAGTCACGACATGTGGCGCCGCTGGCGGCCAAGGGTGCCACGTTTGTCGATGGCGAGGTGAGCGGGACCCCGGGCATGGTGGCCGCGCGCAAAGCGGTGATCTATCTCGCGGGCGACAAGGAAGCATGCACGAAGCTGGAGCGTTTCGTGCGCGGATTTGCCGAGTCCTGCCTCTATTTTGGAATGTTCGGGGCGGCAAGCCGGGTCAAGCTCGTCAACAATCTGCTCGTCTCGATCAACATCGCCGCGACCGCCGAGGCCATGGCGCTCGGGCTCAAGGCCGGAGTGGACGTCGACCTGATGATCAAGGCCATTGCCACCGGCAGCGGCGGATCGACCCAGTTCGGCATCCGCGCGCCGTGGATGGCGCAGCGGCGCTTTCTGCCGGCGCAAGGCACCGTCCCGGCCCTCCAGCACTACTTCGATATGATCGGCGAGTTCGCCGACAGCGTCGGCGTCGCCACGCCGATGCTCGACCAGGCCATCCAGCTTTATGACAAGTTCGTGGACATGGGGTTGGGCGAGAAGGACGTTGCCGCCATGGTCGACGTCATCGCTGCGCTGCCGCGCGCCAAGCGCGAGCATTGACCGAGCAAACTGATAACGGAGGTTCGCATGATCCGCGTGAAGAAGATCGCCCACGCCGTGTATGAGATGCCGGATGTCGACAAGCAGGCCGAATATTACACCGAGGTGCTCGGCCTCACGCTTACCGGCAAGGAGAAGGATGCCATCTACCTCGCTTCGACCGTTGATCATCACTCGGTGGTATTGCGCAAGGGCCCGCAAGCGAGGTGCGTTTGTCTCGGCTTTCAGATCGCTCCGGACGACGATCTCGACGCGTTCGAGCGCGAGGTCCGCGGCCACGGTATCAAGACCGAGCGCCGCAAGGATGCCGAGCCGACGATTGCCGACATGGTCACGTTCCCCGATCCCAAGGGCACGGTCATGGAAGTGTTCAAGCGCGATGCGTTCGCCGGCCAGCGCTTTCCAAGCAAGGGGATCGTTCCGCACAAGCTTGGCCATGTCGCGTTCTTCGTCACCGACGTCAAGCGCACGACCGACTTTTACTGCAACGTGCTCGGCTTTCGCGTCTCCGACTGGATGGGGGACTTTTTCTCGTTCCTGCGTTGCGGGCCCGATCACCATACGATCAACCTGATGCAGACCGATGCCGACCGGCATTTTCACACCGCTTTCGAGCTGCGCGACTGGGCCCACCTGCAGACTGCGTGCGATTATCTGAGCCTGCGCGGCTACAAGCTCATCTGGGGACCGGGCCGGCATGGCATCGGCCACAATCTCTTCGCCTACCACCGCGCGCCGAACGGGTTGATTACCGAGCTGTTCGCGGAGCTTGACCAAGTCAACGAGGAGCTCGGCTATTTCGAGCCGCGGCCCTGGCACCGCGACCACCCGCAGCGCCCGAAGACCTGGGCGAAGGACCCCTCGGCCTCCAATCTGTGGGGAATCATGCCACCCGACGAAATGATGAAATGATCTCGCAGCGCAGCGGGTGTTTGCGCGGTCCAGCGCAAGAGCCGAGAGACCGATGGTGAGGCGGCGGCACGTCTATCACGTCGCGGGCTACGACCCGATCGATGCCGGCGCGCAATATCGCCGCTTCACGCGCCAGCTCGAGGTCTTCCGACGCACCTGGAACGTGGACGCGACTTTGTCCGAGCTCGAACAGGCAGCGACGGAACCGCGCGCATTTTGGAGGGTGAAAGCGCACGCCGCCGACTGGCAGGTCGAGGCGTGTCATGAGGTGCTGATGTGGGACGACATCGTGCGCGGCGATTTCAAGCGCGCGTTGCCGGCGCGGCTTCTCGACGCAGCGCGTGTCTATCTCGACTACATCGCCACCGGCACGATGTTTCGGTACATCGCCGCCAATCCGCGCTACGCCATCTTCTTCCTGTTTCCGATTCTCGCTCTGGCGCTGTTCGCTGCCGCCGGCTGGGTCGCCGCGCGGCTGCTGACCGGATGGATCGGGCTTGAAGGCGCTGCCGCGGCGGTGGTCGGCCTGCTCGCTGGCGCGGCGATATTTTACGCTTTGGTGCAATGGCCCGGCCGGCGCTGGCGGGTCGAGCAGCTCTTGGACGATTGGATTTGCGCGCACGACTATTTGCACGGCCGCCGGCCTGATATCGACGCGCGACTCGATCGCTTCGCCGAGACGGTGCTGGCGCGCTTGCGCGCGCCCGCCCTGGATGAGATCGTGCTCGTCGGCCACAGCCTGGGCGCGATGCTCGTACTCGATATCCTAGTTCGCGCGCTGGCACGCGATCCCCAGCTCGGCCGTCGCGGTACGGCGATTTGCGTGCTCACCGTCGGCGCAACCATTCCGAAATTCGCACTGCATCCGGGTGCGGAGGAGATGCGGCGCAAGGTCGCCCGCATTGCGGCCGAGCGTTCGATCGCCTGGGCCGAATACCAGGCGCGCGACGACACCATTAGCTTTTACAAATTCGACCCGGTCGCGCTGCGACGGATTCCCGGCGACCGGCTCGACGGCAAGCCGGTGATCCGACGCGTGCAAATCCACGACATGCTGCTGCCGGAAACCTTTGCCCGCTGCCGCCGCAATGTCTTGCGGTTGCATTATCGCTCGGTCATGGCCAACGACCGGCGCGCCGCCTATGATTATTTTATGATGGTATGCGGCCCGGTGCCGTTCTCGGCTTGGACAACCTCTCCTGCGGGGTTCGTCGATTTCATCGGGCCGGACGGCGGCTATCACGCGCCTTCGGCCTGCCGCACGGCGTCCGCGCAGGTGTCGCAAGCGTCGCCATGACACCGCTCGTCGCCAAGGCGATCTGGCTGCTCGGTGTCATCGGCTGGTTCATCATCCGCTACCCACATGATCGCAGGGCCCGGCGTGATGGGCGGCTGCGGCGCAGCGACCGCGCCTGCGAACTCGTGCTGATGACGATCTCCGCAGCCGGGCTGGGCGTTGTCCCCGCCGTCTACGTGTTCACGAATGCGCCGGATTTCGCCGACTATAGTTTCCATGCTTGGCAGGGGTGGCTCGGCGCCGCGATCTTCGCCGCCGGGCTGTGGCTGTTTTATCGCACGCATAAGGACCTCGGGCGCAACTGGTCGGTGACGCTGGAAGTGCGCAAACAGCACGTCCTGGTGACCAATGGCGTCTACAGCCGCGTGCGGCATCCGATGTATGGAGCGTTCTGGCTCTGGGCCGTGGCACAGGGGCTGCTGCTGCCGAACTGGATTGCGGGCCCCGCCGGCCTCGTCGGTTTCGGGACGCTGTTCTTCCTCCGCGTCGGCCGCGAGGAAGCGCTGATGATCGAAACCTTCGGCGACGACTACCGTCGTTACATGGCGCGCACAGCCCGCGTCGTACCAGGCCTTTACTAGCGCGCGAAGGGCGGGTAACCGGGTTGTCGCCGGTCGTCCGCAGAGGGCAGAGGTTCGTCCGTCGCTATGATCGGTTATAATGCTCACTCGATGGCTGAGAAATTCCAGTCAAAGCGAGGGCACCATGAAACGGTTGGTATTGGCAATGCTGCTGGCGACGTTCGCGATCACGTCGGCAGCGGCGCAGGAAGCGTGCGCAAGCAAGGCAGTCGGCAAAAATGGCAAGCCGCTCGCGGGCGCCGCGAAAGCTAGCTTCTTGGCGAAGTGCAAACGAGAGGCCTGCGCTCCCAAGGCGATCGGCTCCGACGGTAAACCGCTCAAGGGGGCGGCGAAGAGGAGTTTCATGACCAAGTGCGAAAAGGAAGCGTGACCTCATCTTTGTCAACCGCCAAGCGGGCCAACGCGCGTCGTAGGAAAAGATGACTTCATAGCGGCGGTGCTTTGGCTGTACTCAGCGCGGACGCTGCAGGGCGGCGACGAAGCGCGCGATGACGCTCGCCGGCAGCAGCCTGCACACCAGTACGCTAAAACGGTCGATCCACCGCGGAACGACGATCCGCTTGCCCGCCTTGAAGGCGCGCCATCCCGCCTCGGCAGTATCTGCAGCATTCGCGCGCGGCATCAGCTTCATCAGGCGGGTTTGCCCAACCGAACACCGGTCGAAGAACGCAGTACGCACGACGCCGGGAGCGAGGCAGGTAACGGTGACGCCGCTGCCGGCGACCTCGGCCGCGAGCGCGGCGGAAAACGAGTTCACGTAAGCCTTCGAGGCGTAATACACCGCCATGTTCGGGCCGGTGGCATAGCCGGTGAGCGAGCCCAGATTGAGCACGCCGCCGCGTCCGCGCGCGAGCATGCCGGGAAGAAAGCGCAGCGTGAGCTCGGTCACGGCGCGAATATTCAAGTCCAGAAGAGCCAATTGCTCGTCGCGGCTGACGCGCGCGGCGGGCCCGAACAGGCCGAAGCCGGCGCTGTTGACCAGGATGTCGCAATAAAGCCCGCGCGCGGACAGAGCGGCATCGATTGCGTCGATGGCGCCCGGTGCGAGCAGGTCGAGGGGCAGCGCGGCGGCATGGGCGCCGCCAACGGCGAGTTCGGCAACGAGGCCGTCGAGCGCCGGCCGGGAGCGCCCGACGAGCAGCAGGAAAGAACCCTCACGCGCTGCGACCCGGGCAATCGCCTGTCCGATCCCGGACGAGGCTCCGGTCACAACGATCGCGGGCCTCGATCCCTCGCTGCTCTCTGTCGCCATGCGGCTTCAGCGGCCGGCGGCGTGGACCGCCCGTGCGAGTGCCCGTCCGACGCAGTCATAGCCGGCGGCGGAATTGTGCAGTCCATCCCATGACACCAGGGCGCCCGCCGGCAACCCCGCGTCGATCGAGCGGCGCATGAGCGCAAAGCGCGGAAACAGCCCGACCCGCTCCTGCCGCGCCGCCTCGGCGATCATCGTCTCCATGATGCCATGCTCGGAGGTCGCGAGTACGAGCGGGGCGTATTGCAGGTCCATCAGGATCACGTCGACCCCGGCCGCCTTCAGCATGCGTATGCCGGCGACGATCCGGCCCTTGAGACCATCGGCGCGTCCGCCCCAGGCCACGTCGTTAGTGCCGAGCTGCCACACTACCAGGTCGGGCCGATAGGCCAGGGCGTCGCGCGCGAACCGGGCAATGCTGCCGGTAATGGTTTCCCCGATATGGCCGCTGTTGATTACCTCGATCCGTGCCGCCGGGCGCAAGCGCGCGAGCTCGCGGCGCATGACCTCTGGATAGGTGGCCGACGGAGTGAGCACCCACAGGCCGGTGGTGGAGGAGGACCCGATGGCCACGATCCTGACCATCTCGCCGGCGTTGAGGCGCGCCGTCGTGCGCGGCAGCGGCGCACCCAGCGACAGGCTTCGGTTCGCCGCCAGGCAGACCTCGGCGTCCGGAAGGCCGGCAGGGGTCTGCGCCGGGCTTGCCCCGGCCGCCGCCATCAACAGGCCGGCTACCAGGCAGGCGGACCATGAGCGGCGCTGCACTCGCGAGTTTGCGGATCGAGTTGGCCGGCAATGGCGGTGGGAAACAGCCTGCATCAAGCGGCGTCGACTCGGGCGCTATGTCCCGCGCCAACGAGCTGCTCGACCTTGTGGGCATGCGCGACCGCTTGGCGGGCGGCGTCGCTATGGGTGAACAATTCGAGCCGTTCGGTCTCATCCTCGCTCACGGGCGTCATGGCGATGTCGCTATAGGTGTAGCGATCCGGAGCCTTCTGAAGACGCCGGTTGGTCGCATGCAGCCACAGGAGGAGGCGCACGGCGCGGGAATATTTCGCGACGAAATTCCACGCGTATTTCGGATAAAACGACCAGATCGGCTCGATCGGCAGGCCGGGACGCCGATCGCGTCGATACTTGCGGCGCAGCAGACCGCCCTGCAGCGGATGAGCATTCTCCAAAGGCACCGAGGAGCAGAACAGGAAAACGAAGCTCACCAGTCGCGACATGCTGCAATTGGTGGCAGCCCCGCGGCGTAGGATCGTTTCCATGTGCTCGGGCGTGTAAAAGGTTTCCCAGGCAGAGCGATAGACTTCCTCCCATTCCTCCTTGCTCATCTTCGGATGATGCGAGACGGCGTGCTCCCCGTCGTACAGATTCAGATCCGGGTGCATCCATTCGCCCTTCTGCCACAGCACCTTGTGGTCCTCCGAGCCGGGGAGGGGGGTCAAGCAGAAGAATTCGAGGATGTCGAGCGGCAGCTCTCGCTGGATGATGGCGATGTCCTCGCGAATCGATTCCGGCGTATCGAACGGGAAGCCCAGGATGTAGCCCGCCGTGGTGATCGCGCCCGCATTCTTCCAGGCGAGCAGCATCTTGCGGTATTCGGTGATCTTGTTCTGGCGTTTCTTCGCGGCGAGCAGGTTGGCGGCATTGATGCTTTCGAGGCCGACCAGCACGCGGTTGGTGCCCGCGCGGGCGGCCTTATCGATGAAGTTTGGAATCTTGTGACAGAGTGTATCGACCTGGATCATCAGCCGGATGTACATGTTCTCGCGCTCGCGCAACATGATGATCCGGTCGAAAATCGCTTCCCAATCCTTGTTGCGGGCGAGATTGTCGTCGGTGATGAAGAAGTGACGGATGCCCTGGGCATAGTGCTCGCGGATCGTGCGCTCGACGTCATCCGCCGAGCGCCGGCGCGATTTCCTGCCCTGCACATTGATGATGGTGCAGAATGAACATTGATACGGGCAGCCGCGGCCGGCATCGAAGCTCGCCAGCGCCTGGAAGGTCTTGCGCAGATGCTCGACCGGAAGAATTGGGGTCGGCTCCGACTCGAGCGATGGAAGATCCTTGAGATAGTTGTAGATCGGCTGCAGCTTGCCGTTCGCCGCATCCTGCAGGATGAGATCCATCCGGCCCTCGAGCTCGCCGGCGAACATGCTCGCCCCCATCTCGAGAGTCTTTTTCAGGTCGGCCTGCAGCTCGGGGAGCATGGCGAGACAGCCGGACACGTGGAATCCGCCGATCATGACCGGCACCCCCGCCGCGCGAAACGGGCGAGCGATATCGAGTGCACGGGGGTACTGATTCGACTGCACGCCGACGAGCGCGACCAGGCCGAACCCGCCGTGGCGCCGAAACCGCGCCATGAGCTTGTCGATCTTCACGCGGGTGTGGATCTCGTCGATCACCGCGATGTCGATCGCGGTGTCTGCTCCGAGCACGGCGCGCTGCGCCGAATCCCGGGCCAAGCTGTAGAGCACGGCCAGGGTATTCGAAGGCACGAATGCGCGCATCCATTGGATGACGTAGCCGTCGTCGTCATAGTGCGATGGCTTGATCAGGACGAGCTGAAAGCGCCGCCCGGGTCGCGTCGATGCAGCCGCCATGCTGAAGTTCGTGCCCCCTCCCCAACTGCCGGGAGATGTTTGCCGTCAAGTGCAACTGTAACATAAGGCCGCGCCCTGAAAAAAGGCCCTAATCGGGGCAAATCTGGGCACGAAGTTCCAGCTCAGCGAATGCGCCGCAAACGACGAGCGGAGGCACGAGGCCTCCGCCAAACGTCGTCTCACAATTGTCCGCGGTCGCGAACGGCGCTGTCCGTCAGGTCCGCGGGTTGGCGTCGACCACCTGCGAGGGCGCCGGCCGAGCGGGCTTGCGCGCTGCGGTCGCCGGCCTGTGCGCCGCGGGCGCGGAGGCCTGCTGTGTCATAGGCTGGGCGCCCGGCATGTATCTGCGGCCGCCGTTGAGCTGACGCAGCTCGTTGACCCACTCCTCGGGATACAAGAGATGGTTGCCCGGAACCCGCAAGCCCATGTGCATCGCGACGGTCTGGATGAAAGCCACGCAGTTCCAGGTGGCAGCGTTCCACACCACCGACGCCGCTTCCAAGTGCTTGATATACGCGAACACCTCCCGGGCCTGCGCCTCGGTCATGTAGACGCGGTAGCTCGCGGTCAGATACTGCTCGTCGAGGTCGCCGTAGCTCTTCCCGGTTTCGGCTGGGACCGGAATGACGTGTCCGAGGATATAGGGGATGACGCTCTCGGTCGCCGGATGGACCCCCGCGACTTCAACCGTTCGCTGATCGGCGCGGCCGTACCAGACGAAAGCGTGTCCGTAGCTCGCAGCGGTCCGCGCCCGGAAATCGACGTAGTAGATCGCCTTGCCTGCGGTCTCTGAGTGGGCGCTGATCGTCCGCGCGCCGCTTGGATCCTGCGCGCTAGCCGGCTGCGCCTGCAGCGCGGCGCAGATCGCGGCCGCACCAAAGCCCGCCGCGAGGGCGCGTTTGAGCGTTTTGCTCCGAGCAAGTTGCATGGCTGGCTCCCCTCGTCCTGGTCCGCTTCAGCTGAAAAGCGAAGCGGTCGCCCCATCGCCCCGGCAGAAAAAATGCCGAGGGGTGCCCGCGAAGTTCTCCTTGCTCATCGAGCAGCGGACGCGAGCACCCCTTCGGTTACGTCGTCACGTCAGCCCTTGGTGACGACCGGCTGCGGATACTTGCCGATCGGATACTTGCCAACCGGATACTTGCCGATCGGCGCCTTGCCCACCGGAGGCGCCGGCGGAGGCGGCTCCCGGCGCGGCAGGTCGGCTGCGGCGGCTGCGCTCAGCATGGCCAAGGATGCAGCCGTTACGGTTAGAATCTTCAGCATGACTAATCCCCTTGTGTTTGGACAGC
Source organism: Xanthobacteraceae bacterium (assembly GCA_036555745.1). Classification (GTDB taxonomy): domain Bacteria; phylum Pseudomonadota; class Alphaproteobacteria; order Rhizobiales; family Xanthobacteraceae; genus VAZQ01. Next base: position 103,064 of record DATBKV010000138.1, read on the forward strand.
ATCGCCTTGCGGACAACCCCGGATGGGGTAAACCGAGAGGGACGCCCCCCTGTCTTTGCACCATCACTTAGCCAGAGCGGTTTCCACCGCTGCACGATTTAACGATGCTCTAATGGCCTCCCTGACTCAATCGAAAAGCGCTGAAACCACCGGCGCTGTTAATCATTTCCAGGATAGTGTTGCACAAATATCACCTATGCCGCGCTGAAAGCCCGTTCTCGGCAACGAAATGGGCTGAATTCCCCCTTGCAACGGTATTTTTTGTGACGCTTCGATGGCGCAATGCGCACATCCCACCACGGCGATCGCGCCCGTTCGAGTCGTTTGCGCTTGCTGATTCAGGTCAGTCCGCGACTCGCACTGCTGGCTGCCGAAGCTGCGGCCTCGCGGCGACAAACCGCCAGGGCTCCGGCCCGGCGATCCTCGCGCGCAAAGCATGGTTCTCGGAGTCCGGCGCATGGTCAGGTCTGATATGGACGACCGCGAGCGCCAGCAGGACTTCGGAACGCGACCTGGAACGAGGCGAGTGGCTGCGGCACAAACAGCCGCTTGACGATGGCGGGCCGGCCGCCAGTGCCAGGGAGGAATTGAGCCGATGCTTGCCACTGCCAGACGTGCCGCCGCGCGAGCTTCGCTCGCGATGCTGCTATGGTGCCTGCCCTGGGCGATCGCGCCGCTGCACGCGACTGACCCGATCAAGGTCGGCTTCAGCATGGCGCTGACGGGCGCGGTGGCGCCCAATGGCAAGCAGAATCTGCTGGCGCTGGAAATCTGGCGCGACGACGTCAACGCCACCGGCGGGCTCATGGGACGCCCGGTCGAGCTCGTCTATTACGACGACCAGAGCAATCCCAACAACGTGCCCGGCATCTACACCAAGCTCATCAGCGTCGACAAAGTCGATCTGTTGCTCGGGCCCTACGCCACAAACATGATCGCGCCGGCCATGCCCGTCATCATGCAGGCCAATAAAATTACGATCAGCATGCTCGGCGTGAACGTCAATCGCCAGTTCAACTACTCCAGATATTTTTCGATGGTGCCGGGCGGGGACGAGGGCACCTTGGCGTTTTCCCGCGGCTGGTTCGAGATCGCCGGCGTGCAGACGCCGAGGCCGAAGACGGTGGCGCTCATCGCGGCGGACGCTGAGTTCGGCAAAACCGCGTGCGATGGCGCTCGCGAGAACGCCAAGGCCGGCGGTTTCGAGATTGTCTACGACAAGAGCTACCCTCCTGGAACGACCGACATGGTGCCGGTCATGCGCGCCGTGCAAGCCGCCGATCCCGATCTCGTGTTCGCCTGCGCCTACCCTGTGGCCGCCGGAGTACAAGACCGGCAGCATCATCTATCCCTACCGAGGGGCGAAGGATCGCTGATGCAGGCTCGACCGGCGCTGGTGCCCGGGCCGTGCGCAAGCCGCGGCTCAAGGCGGGTCGACGGGCGAGGTCGCTCGCACGCCGCTGGGCCATCGTTCGTGGGTGAGCGGAACGGTGAGCTTGGCATGGAGGCCGTCCGGCCCGAAGCTTTGCTGGACTTGGCCATTGAGCTGGCGTTCGATGACCATGCTGATCAGCCGGGAGCCGAAACCCGGACGTCGGGTTCGCCTGGGCGCGGGTCCGCGCGTTTCTTTCCAGTCGAGCACCAGGGTGAGGCCCTGCTGGGTGCGCGTGACCGTCCAGCTCAAGTCGACCCGGCCGGCGGGCTCGGAGAGGCTGCCATGCTTACTGGCATTGGTCGCAAGCTCGTGCACCGCCATGCTCAAGCCGAAGGTCGGATCCGGCTCGAGGAAGACGTTCGGTCCATTGAACGAGATGCGGTCGAGAAATGGGGCGAGCAGCGTGTTGAGCAGCTCGTTGAGCGAAGTGGATTTCCAGCCGCCTTCGGTGATGAGGCGGTGCGCGTTGGCGAGCGCCAGCACGCGTGCCTCGTATTTCGCCACCAGCTCGCCGACGGTGCGTGAATTCTTGGCGGTCTGCGAGAACAGGGCCAGCAACTGGGAAAACAGATTGCCGGAGCGGTGGCGCAACTCTCGGATCATCAGCTCGTGGCGCTGGTCGAGTTGACGACGTTGGATGGCGCCTGCCACCACGTTGGCGACGGCCGCCAGGAATGAGATGTCGTAGTCGTTGAACTTGCGCCGCTTGCTGGAATACGCGGCGATCACCCCATAGGCGCGGCCGTCGCGCCCGGCAATGGGCGCGGCCAGGCCGCTGACCACGGCGTGTTCGTGCAGCAGCGGTGATCCGGAAAATCTGGTCTCGGACGCGAGGTCCTCCAGGATGATCGGCCGGCCGGAGGCGAGCGCATATCCTGCCAGCGTGTCGCGGCCGGTCGAAACATGGGCGGTCCCGACCACTCCCGGCCGCCAACCGATGCCGGCACGGAGCACGAGTTCGGCGTCGCCGGGAAGAAGCTCGAGAATATTGACCATCCCGAGGTCCAGAAGTTCTCCAACCGTGCTCACCGCTTCGTTGAAGAATTTCTGCAAATCGACCTCGGTCAGTGCGCGCTCGCCCAGTCGGGCCAGTACTTCCTGCTGGCGCGCGCGAACGCGAACCTCGCGATTAACCCTTAGGCGCTCGGTGACGTCCCGGCACACGCCGAGTATTTGCACTGCCGCGCCCTCCTGACTAACCGCGGTGACCGAAGCCTCGAACCAGCGCTCCTCGCGCTCCGAACCGCCGGGCAAGCGGTACTCCAGCCGACAAGGCTCCCGCGTCAGCAAGGTCTTGTGGATCGCCGCGAGTACTCCACCCGCGTCCTGCGACGGAAAATCCTGCGGAACGATCGACAGCGAGCCCTCCACGCTGTCCTCATGACGGCCGTGCACATCTTCGAGTCTCGTCGACCAGGTCAACCGGTTCGAGCGCAAGTCCCATGACCAGACGCCAACCTGGCCAGCGTCGAGCGCTGCTCGAAAGCCTTCAAGTTGGGCTTCGAAGCCGGCCACTGGTTTGGAAGCGCGGCTGTTCGCCGTTTCATCCCTTGAATTTGCTTCAGGCACTTTCACATCGCCGTACAACGGACTGGTTAGCTTTCCAGCGCAGTTTCCGGAACGCAGCGCCACGTGGACGAGACATCCTCACCCACGAAGCGATCGTTTCGCCAATGACACGACCGCGCATTTGAATTCTTCCTTCGTGGGCATCGAAGTCAAGCTACACCCGGCGTTCGCGCTACGCCGCCCTTGCCGTGCCCTGGTGCTGGTCTGCAGGCGCTCAAGACAAGCTGCCGCCAACGCAACCGGCGCCGATCTGCTCACTTGGCGTGCGAAGGCTGATTGACGCGCCGGCCGTCGCGGGCCGCTGCCGCCATGCCACCGCGCTGCGGAGAATGAGGAAACCCACCCCGATCAAACCCATTACCGAGTGCGGAGGGCAGAGTCTCGTCCGCCCGCGTTGAATTATAAGCGTTTGGCATTGCAAAGGTTCCGCGCCCGGCCCGCCGCCATTCGACAAGGCCAGGTCGACGGCGCGCCTGCATCTCATCTTTGGAACAATTTCCACTAGGGCACGTTGGGTATCGCGGTTTCAACTGTCGTTGATGGGAGATTGTTATGTCACTGGGCACGATTCTGCTGATTATCTTGATCTTGATCCTTATCGGCGCGATCCCAACTTGGCCCTACAGCTCGGGATGGGGCTATTACCCCGCCGGAGGCATCGGGCTCATTCTGATCATCGTCATCATCCTTCTGTTGCTCGGACGGATCTAGCTGAGGGGTCGGAGCTCGCGGCTGGCGTTAGCGCCGTTCGCGGCGATTTGCTGCAAAGCGTCGCCCCGCGGGAGCGGCCAGCCCGGCGCTCACGATTACCAGCAAAGTCATTGCCCCGCCGGAGGCGGGGCAATGCTTCTGTTTCAATGTCAGGAGAAAGGCGGCCGCGTCAGGAGATGCAGCGGCCCGCAACCTGCGCCAGCGGCGACTGTCCGATCGCGCTGATCACCGGCTCGCATCCCTCGAGCAAACGCGGCTTGGGGCTCGGCGTGGGAGGCGCCTTCGTTTCGAGCGGACGGTTGAGGGGCTTGCCGCTTACCGGCGTGACCAGCGGCATGCGGTCCCCTTTCAGGACGCGGTTGATGCTGACCGTGTCCTGCGTGATCGAAGGCGCCGCGGTCGTGGCGGAGACCTCCAGGGCGACCAGGAACGAAGCGATGACGAAAGCCGCGCCGAAGCAGCCGGCAAAATATTGCGAATAACGCCGCATGGAGTGCTCCCACGATCCCTGTGCTTGTTTAGTCGTGGGAGGCAGGCCTCAGGTTCATAGCCGATGGCAATTTTTTCACGCCGCTGGGATGTCGACGACCGGCGGGTCCAACGCATTGAGCAACAAAGACTTCTTGGTGTCGCAGCCGCCCCGGAGACCTTCCCGCGCGCGCCATGGTCGCGCGTGAGCAACTGGCGGCTCGGCACCCCCCCCGCAGGCTCACGATCAAGGCAGTTCGAAGCGCCGCCGGCCGTATCGCCGCGACTGCTTGCGCGAAGCGGCCCGGGGAACCAACCCGCGCGTCGTGCATTGTCAGGGCAGCCGGCCGCCCATTTCCCCCTCCCCGTGCTCGGCCGGTCATCTCGGGCGTAGTCGACGCGATGTCGACTACGCCCCTGTCTTGTCCACGTCAGCGTTCGAGAGCGACGCCACCGCTACTGGAACTTTTGCCCACAGGCAGGGTTTTCCGCTGGCGGCTGATAACGGAAGCGAGCGAAGCCTCGGCGGTGAGTCGCTCAACGGCGAGGATATTCGGCGCCCGCATCGACTTGCGCCGCGTGGATCGCAGAGATCGTCGGATGAAAAGCGCGCGGCCGTCAAACTCACGCGTCGGCGTCCGGGTTGAACAGCCGCGCCATCTCTAAGCCCGGCCCGGTTGGCGCCAGCGCGCCCAATGAGAGGATTACCATGCATCGTCGATCGAGATATTCCCGCGCGCTACCCGCTGACATCGGCGAGATCGAGCAGCGCTTGTGGACATTGGAGCGGTACCTTGAGCGTCTGGGCGGCCGGACTTCGGCCGGCGCCGTGCAGGCCGCCGACCGGGTTGGCGAGGGCATCGCCTCCGCACTTACGAGCATCGCGCAACGGCTTCGCGGCGGGGCCAACTCAGTAAGCGATGAGGCGCTCAAACTCGGCAACGAGGCGGCGAAGCTCGGCAATGACGCCGTGCGCCGGCTCTCGCGCCAAGTCGAGGCGCGGCCGCTTGCGCTGCTGGCGGTGGCAGTGGGAGTGGGAGTGCTGGTTGGTCTGGCCAGCCGCCGCCGGTGACGGCCGGTGGGGGCCGCCTCACACGGTGACCCGACGTTCGCGCCGTTTGGCGGTTCGCTCGAAAAACAGCGCTTGGCTTGCGACCGCCGAGACTGTCGCCGGTTGGAAAGGCTTTGCGATCAGGAAGGCCGGCTCCGGCCGCTCCCCGGTGAGGAAGCGTTCCGGGTAGGCGGTGATGAAGATCACCGGGGCCTCGAAAGATCCCAGCAGCTCGTTGACCGCTTCCAGTCCCGAACTGCCATCGGCGAGCTGGATGTCCGCGAGAATGAGCCCGGGTTGCTTGGTTTTGGTCAGCGCCAAGGCCTCGGCGTGGGTGCGGGCGACCCCGAGCACCCGATGCCCGAGCCCTTCCACCAGTGTTTCAAGCTCCATCGCGATGAAGGTATCGTCCTCGATGATTAGCACATCGGTAGCGATTTCGGCGGCGAGCTCCCGGCCGGATTCCTCGACCAGGCCGCGCAACTTCATCACGTCGATATCGAGCACGCGCGCGGCATCCGCCTCCGAGAATCCTTCGAGTGCGACTAGCAGGAATGCCTGCCGCGGCAGCGGCGTGATGTTGGCGAGCTTGTGCTCTCCGGGCAACGTCGTCTCCCCCGCAGTGGCGGCGCCGTTGATCGAGAGCGAATTCCAGATCTTCGTGAACAGGCGATAGAGGGCCACGCGGGGCCCGCGGGGGTCCTCGATCACGGCTCGGTCTGCGATCAGCGCCTCCAGTGTGGCGGCAACGTAGGCGTCCCCGGAGGCTTGGCTGCCCGTCAGAGCGCGGGCGTAACGGCGCAGAAAGGGTAGGTACTGGGCTACCGCTGCTGAGTTGGGCACTGGGACCCTCCCGTTGTTGCCACCAGCTTACCCATAAACTGGGTGTCGGGAAAAAAGTTCCAGGACACGGAACGAACGGTTTTGCGAGCCGTTATGCTCTGACGAGCACAGAGGGACCCCGCCGGCGATTCCGGGCCGGGGAGATGCAAATGAACGAGAAGGCAGTTCGGCCGAGAGCAGCGGCTCGAAACCCGATCGGGTCGGAGGCGGCACAACCCCCCCTAAGGCCAGAGGCGACCATGCAGAGCCACGCCGCAATGACAAAGACCGGGGGACGCCTGAGCCGCGAAGACCAGCGCAGACTCGGTGACATTCTGCAACGCGTCTACGACGACGTGGTCCGTCAAGGCGTCCCCGACCGATTTAGAAATCTCCTTGACGAGCTCGACGACCAGAAAAAGGGGGGCGAAAAGCCGGCCTCGCCGGGGTCGGCGCAAGCCCGCGAGTCCAAGCCGGACGAGCTCATGGAGGCCCGCGGCTTCGGTCAAGGTGCCAAGAGTTTCCCCCAGGACAAGGGATCGAGCTCATGACAATGCGACCATCCGTGCGTGACGCGATGCTCGCAGCCGTTCCGAGTCTTCGCGCGTTTGCCATTTCACTGTGCGGCAACGTCGATCGTGCCGACGACCTGGTGCAGGAGACGTTGCTGCGCGCGATGGCGAATATCGATTCTTTCCAACCCGGCACCAACATGTCGGCTTGGCTTTTCACGATCCTGCGCAACCTGTTCCGCTCTGAATATCGCAAGCGGCGGCGCGAGGTTGAGGATACCGACGGCAGCTATGCCGAGAGCCTGAAGTCGCATCCGGAGCAGCACAGCCGGGTCGAGTTTCAGGAATTTCGCGTGGCGCTGGCCAAGCTGCCAGCGGATCAACGCGAGGCGCTGATCCTGGTCGGCGCATCGGGCTTCTCCTACGAGGAGGCAGCCGCGATCTGCGCGTGCGCGGTGGGAACGATCAAGAGCAGGGTCAATCGCGCGCGCACCCGGCTGGCTGAGCTGCTCTCGATCGACAGCGCGGACGACTTCGGCCCCGACCACACCACGCGTGCGATCCTCTCCGCTGGCGGGCGCGGCTGAGGGTCTTCCGCAGGCCCCCGGCGACCGGCGACACGGACCGGCGCTACTGACAAATCGGGAAAAGCTACGTCGGTCAGGGGTGCTCCTCCTGCGTGAACCATTCGGTCGGCAGCTCACGCCCGAGCGCGCGCTCTTTCGCCTTGCGATAGACGAGCGCGCCCGCGGCGGCGAATTGATAACCGAGCCCGATATTGTTGATAAAGCAGGTGACGTCGGCCTCCGATTTGCGGCTTTCAGCCCGGCCCACAATAAGGTCGGGTAAGGTCGGCAGCCGCTTGAAGTCGATCTCCTCCGCCAGCTGCCAGCCGCGACCCGGTGCCTTTTCCGCGATCGTCACGTCCTTCGCGACGACGTGGAGGGGAGCCGGATCGTTAGCGTGGATGACGACGCGATCGGCGCGCTTGACCGCTGCAACTTCGAGCTCCGGACGCTTGATCGAGCTGACGTGCATCCCCGGCTCGATCCAGCGTTCGAAGAAGACGGGATCGATGGAGTTGGTCGCGCACATCACGATATCGGCGCGCGCGATCGCTTCTTCCGGAGCGCCGACGGGCTCGACTGGGATGCCGAGCAGCTTGCACATTGCTTCGGCAAAGCTCTTGCAGTTTCTTGGGTTGGGACTGAAGCAGCGGATGCGCTCGATTTCACGTACGGCACACGCCGCCATCAGCTGCGCGCCCGCCTGCCAACCGGATCCGAGCACTCCGAGCGTTCGTGCGTTTGCGCGCGCGAGATATTTGACCGCGAGCCCATTGGCGGCACCCACGCGTGTGCGCTGCAGCACGCCGTCGGGCAGAATGGCGAGCGGCTCGCCATTTTCCACCGAGAACAGCAGCACCAGTCCGACGTAGCGGCCGTTAGACGCGGCGGCCACCTTTTCGCGTCGCATATTGTTGCCGCGCTTTGGCCAGGTGATGATGTCGGAATTGATGCGAACGGCCCCAACGCCGAGCTTCGGGACCACGCCGTCCATGGACTTGAGGCTGTAGAGCGCTTCCGGCCGCGCGGTCGGCGTGAAACAGTCGGAGCGCGTGCGCGACACCCCACGTCCCTCCGCCAGCTCGACATAGGCCTGTTCCATCACCTCGATGCATTCCCGCATCGTCAGCAGCTTATCGACGTCCTCATTCGACAGGATCAGGGTCATGGCGCTGGCCTCGGCGGGGGCCCTCACGATAGCAGAATCCGCACACAGGCCAGGTCCTCGTGTGTGCAGGTAAGGCATACGGTAAGTGGCACCTATAGTCGAATACCCGTGAGCCGCCCGGCGCTGAAATCGCTCGCCACGATTGCCGCGCGATGCTGCCATGCGAGCGCGAGCATTTGAACCAATTCGCCTCGACTCGACACTAACTGGCGTAGGATTGCGGGGAGCGAGCACGGGCCGGATGCGGGGAACGGTGAGGGGCTCAGGTTTGTTTACCGAATCAATGCAGGCTTCGCTTGGCGCTTGCCGACAATCCGGCCGGCACCGCCTTGCTCGCATGCCAATATGAGCAGTCAGCGCGGCACGCCGCCTGAGTTGGAACAATAGTCGGGAGAATGTCGTGGGGAAATTGGCGGGGGCAACACCTCTTGCAACGAACGCCGGCATGCTCGCGCTCCTGCGCGCGGCGCTGGTATCGGGTTCTGCTTTGGGCTTGCTGGCGGGACTGGGAAGTCCGGCGGATGCCGGCCCGCGCGGAAGTTACTTCAGCCCCTATGGGTGGTACGGCGGCGGCTGGTTTCTGCCGCCCGCGAGCGCTCCCGGCCGCAGGGCGCGGCGCGCTCCGAACCGAGCCGAGACTCTCGAGCCGGCCAAGGACGCGGGTTTCGGCGACATGCCGAAGGGGCCCTTGCAGATCGTCGTCTCGATTGACGATCAGAAAGTCACGCTCTTCAGCAATGGCGCGCGGGTCGCACAGGGGCCGGTCTCGACCGGCGTGCCCGGCCACCCTACCCCAATGGGCATCTTCAGCATCATCGAGAAGGACCGTTACCATCACTCCAACATCTACAGCGCCGCGCCGATGCCCTACATGCAGCGGATCACCTGGTCCGGGGTGGCGCTGCACGAAGGCGTGCTGCCGGGCTATCCGGCTTCGCACGGTTGCATCCGCATGTCGCACGACTTTGCCCGCAAGCTGTGGCCGATCACCAAGCTTGGCATTCGCGTAATCGTCGCGCGCAACCAAGTGACCCCTGTCGCGTTCGAGCATCCCAAACTGTTTGCGCCGAAACTCAAGCCTGAGGCGCCGCAAATCGCGGCCGCAGGCATCTCGGACGAACGCCCCCAGTCAGCAATCAGGGTGGCGCAGGTGACGCCGACCGGCGGTGATCGCGAGGCCAGCGACGCGGTGCCCGACGTTCCGCCGATTGAGTCGGCTCCCGGCAGCGGCCGTGGTCGCAACTCCGCCATCGGGTCGCCGCAGGCTGCGCAGGTCGAGCCCCTGGCAACTTCGGCACAAGGCAACCGCGCCATCGCGCAATCGCGTCCGGGCGAGGAGGTGTCGTCTCCCGGCAACAGTGATGTCGGTGCGCCCGCAACCACCGCCGACCCGCCCAAACCCATCGCGCCGCGCCTTAAGGCGGCCGACCAGCCGGCCAAGCGCAGCGGGCAGATTGCGGTATTCGTCAGTCGCAAGGAAATGAAGATGTTCGTGCGGCAAGGCTTCATTCCGCTGTTCGATGTTCCGATCACCATTGACGAGCCTGACCGGCCGCTCGGCACTCACGTGTTTACCGCCATGGGTACGACCGATGATGGCGCCGGCATGCGTTGGAATCTCATGAGCATTCCCACGGATCCGTCCCCCCGGATCGAGCCGAGGGATGGTCGGAGAAAATTCAAGGAGCAGGCCGAGCCGATCGTCCACCTGAAACGGGCATCGAGCGCCGCAGAGGCACTCGATCGCATTCACTTTCCGAAGGAGGCCGCCGATCGCGTCGACGAGTTGCTGATCCCCGGCTCGTCGCTGGTGGTCTCCGATGAAGGCCTCGGTCGTGAGACCGGGCGCTACACGGAATTCATCGTCCTCACGCGTTAGCCGTCGGTTGCCAGTGGTGGGATGCGCCGCGATCCACTAGGCTCGCGCGTGCCTCCGCGCAATGGGGCCGCGGCGGCGGGAGGGTGAGCCAATGCACGGACGGTCAGGCGCTCGCGGATGGGCTGTTGTTGCAGCCGTCGCGGCGGCAGCATGCGCATCGATGACGATTGCGCCGGCGGAGAGCTGGCCCACCAGGCGGGTCCAGATCATCGTGCCGTTCTCGCCCGGCAGCGCCACCGACCTGCTCCCGCGGACTATCTTCGAGCACGTCTCGGCGAAAGTCGGCCAGCCCATCATCATTGAAAACCGGCCGGGCGGAGGGGGCGCCATCGGGGTCAGTTCCGTCGCCAAGGCGGAGCCGGACGGTCACACCATTCTGGTCCACTCCAATGCACTGGTGACGGCACCGGCGATCCAGAGCATGCCTTACGACCCGGTGCAGGATTTTGCCGGGATCACGCCGCTGGGCAACGTGCCGCTGGTGCTGGTGATCTCGCCGCAGAAGAACATCAAGACGCTCAGGGAGCTCGTGGCCGCGGCCAAGGCCAAGCCGGGGTCGATCAATTACGCCGCCGCCGGCATCGGCACCCCGCCACATCTGACTACCGAGCGATTCCGCCTGGCCGCCAAGTTCGAGGGTCAACTCGTTCCCTTCAAGGGCGCGCCCGAGGCGATCACCGAGGTCCTTGCAGGACGAGTAGACTTCTACTTCTGCCCGATCACTCCGGCGATGCCGTTGATCCGCGAAGGCAAGTTGTTGGCGCTCGCCGTCAGCAGCTCGAAGCGTGCGTCCGCCTTGCCGGACGTCCCGACCACGGTGGAAGCGGGATTTCCCGATTCCGACTTCGATTTCTGGATCGGGATGGTCGTGCCGAAGAAGACCCCGCGCGACATCGTCGCGCATATCCACCGGGAGACGGTGAACGCACTCGAGGATCGGGCTGTCAAGGAGAGGCTGACGAAGCTCGGCGTGGAGGAGATGGTAATGAGCCCTGAGGACTTCGACGCCCGGATCGCCCGCGAGGCCCCGATCGCGGTCGCCCTGGCCAAGGCCGCGGGATTAGGGGTGAAGTGACGTCGGCGGCGTCGCCGACGGCTGAGACCTCTTCGGTGCGCAGCAACTTCCGGGACAGGCAGCGCTGCAGGGCGGCCAGGAGATGTTCGAAGGCTTCACCCGCAGCGAGATTAAAACCAGCGGCGCGCGCATCGTCACCGTGCGCGGCGGCAGGGGGCCGCCGGTGCTGCTTATGCACGGTAACCCGTTCACGCACGTGTCCTGGCACAAGCTGGCGCCGCGGCTTGCGACCGAGTTCACAGTGGTCGCCACCGACCTGCGCGGCTACGGCGATTCGGAAAAGCCACCTGGCGGCGCGGATCACGGCGGCTACTCGTTCCGCGCCCTGGCGCAGGACCAGGTCGAGGTCATGGCGGCGCTCGGCTTTGAGCGTTTTTACGCCGCCGGCCACGATCGCGGCGCGCGCGTGCTCCACCGCATGTGTCTCGACCAGCCGGACAAGGTGACCCGCGCCGCCATTCTCGACATCATCCCGCAGCATCACCTGCTCAACCACGTGACGCGGGAATGGGGCACCTTCTCCTGGCACTGGTTCTTCATGATCCAGCCTTACGATTTTCCCGAGCGGCTGATGGGCGCCGATCCGGATTTTTTCATCGAGCGCAAGCTGTCCAAGACCACGCAGGGACTGAGTTTCTTCGATCCGGCGGCGCTCGCCGAATACAAGCGCTGCTTTCGCAACCCCGCGACCATTCACGCCATGTGCGAGGATTATCGTGCGACTCATGGCGTCGACCTCGCGATGGACAGCGAGGACTTCGCCGCCGGCAACAAGGTCAGCTGCCCGGTGCTGCTGTTGTGGGGCGCCACCGGCGGAGTCGGGCGCAACCACAAGCCGACGGAGATTTGGCCGCGTTACGCGGCCGACATCCGCCGCGCCAGCGCGCTGCCATGCGGCCATTACCTGTGCGAGGAAGCGCCGGAGCAAACATATCGCGAGCTGCGCGATTTCTTTGCGGCAGACTTCGACGATGAGCGGCGGGTCTAGCAATGGCTGGCCGTCCCGCCTCAGCAGCTGGCGTGCTGGTCCGCTCCTGGTGAGGCGCCTATCCGCGCCTTGCCGCGCGCGCCGCGCCGACATCGCCGGCACCGGCCGTTTCGGTGATCGAGCCCAGGCGCCGCTGTTAGGGGCGCCATCACACGAGGGCTGGCCGGCAGCTCAGACCACGTGATCGGGAGCCAGGTGGCAGGCGGTCTCCGCGCTGGTCTCGATCTGCAAGGTCGTGTGCCCGATCCCGAAGCGGCGCCTCAGCTCAATCGCGGCCTGCATCAGGAATTCGTCGCCGGGATGGCCGGCGGGCAGGACGAGATGCGCCGTCAGCGCACTCTCGGTCGTGCTCATCGACCAGATATGTAGATCGTGGACGGCGGAGACCCCCCTACAGGATTCGAGATACCGCCGCACCGTCCGGGGGTCGATTGCGGCCGGGACTGCGCTCACCGACATTGCCAGCGAGTCGCGCAACAAGCTCCAGGTGGCCCAAACGATCAGGCCGCACACCCCCAGGCTCGTGAGGGGGTCGACCACAAGCCAGCCGGTATAGAGCATGATCGCCCCGGCAACGACGACGCCTGCCGATACCGCGGCGTCGGCCAGCATATGCAGGAACGCGCCACGGACGTTGAGGTCGCCCTTGCGCCCGGAGGCGAACAGCCACGCGGTCACGCCATTGATGACGATGCCGACCGCGGCCACGATCATGACGGTGCCGCTCGCCACCGGTTCCGGATTGAACAATCGCAGGATGGCCTCCCACGCGATTGCACCCACCGCCGTCAGCAAGAGCACCGCGTTGAATAGCGCCGCCAGGATCGACGAGCCGCCGAGGCCGTAGGTCAGGCGCGGTGACGGAGGCCGGCGGGTCAGCGCGCTCGCGATCCAGGCGATGGCGAGCCCCAGAACATCGGAGAGGTTGTGTCCGGCATCCGCGATGAGCGCCATGGAATTTGCGGCCACGCCGTAACCGAGCTCGACCGCGACGAAGGTCAGGTTCAAGGCAACGCCGATCGCAAAGGCGCGGCCGAAATTCGCGGGCGCGTGGAGATGCCCCGGACCGTGCGCGTGAGAGGCGTGATCGCTATGATCGTGAGAGGGAGGCACGGTCCCTGCCGCCGCGCGGATCGCGGCGTCCATGTGCTGCGGGAGTCGCCCCTGCTTGGGTCACTGCAGCGTCACGCGAAGCGCTCGCGCGACCGTGCCTGCGCTTTCATCGCTTCCGTTTCGCGGTCGCGCGGCGGGCTCGTGGTCTGCAGCGACTGGAGCAGCCGGTGAGCAGCGTCCGAAACCTCATCGACGGCGCGCGCGAAGGCGGCGGCGTTCACCTTCGAGGGGTGCGTGAATCCGCTGAGCTTGCGGACAAACTGCAGGGCGGAGGCGCGGATTTCGTCCTCGCTGGCGGGCGGCTCGAAGTTGAACAGGGTCCGGATGTTCCGGCACATCAATTCCTCCTGTGCAGCGCATGCTATCCCGCAATATAGGTGAACGACCCGATAAAGCCCACTCCGCCGCGGAGCTGACCATTTTGCTTTCGGAGCCAGAACCCATTGCCGTGACTGTCGAAGCGGCCGTGCGCGTTTGCGGCCTGTTGCAAGCGCCGCGACAGACGCGCGCCTGTCTGGTGCTGGCGCATGGCGCGGGCGCCGGGATGACGCACCCCTTCATGGCCGCGGTCGCGAACGGGCTCGCGCAACGGGGCATCGCCAGCCTGCGTTATCAATTCCCCTACATGGAACGCGGTGGCAGGCGGCCCGATGCGCCCGCGCTTGCCCACGCCACCGTCCGGGCGGCCGTGGCAGAGGCCGCGCGCCTGCTGCCGCGCGCTCCGCTGATCGCCGCCGGCAAGTCGTTCGGCGGCCGCATGACGTCGCAGGCGCAGGCCGCCGCGCCCTTGCCGGGAGTGCGCGGCCTGGCGTTCCTCGGATTCCCCTTGCATCCCGCCGGGCGGCCCTCCAGGGAGCGGGGCAAACACCTGTTCGACGTCGCGATCCCCATGCTTTTCCTGCAGGGAACACGCGACGCACTGGCGCGGCCGGAGGAGCTTGAGCCCCTGTGCGAGGCGCTCGGCGCACGCGCGGTCCTGAAGCTCTTCCAGGATGCCGATCATTCCTTTCACGTGCCGGCCCGCAGCGGCCGTACGGATTCACAGGTCCGCGCCGACATGCTGGATGCGCTCGCGTTCTGGGTCGATGGGGTGATTTCCGAGCCAGCAGCGCCAACGGCATGCGGCGGCCGCGCAGATTGATCGCGGTGATGCCGTCAACTATGATTTCGCCCGGGGCGCTATGGGGTTGCCGCTGATGAAAGCATATGCCCTCTCCCCCGATGCGGCGCTGCCGCCGACCAAGCGCTCCAGATGGCGGGGGTTCTTCGATCGCTACCTTCCGAGCCTGGTGATCTATTTGATGGTCCTCACGCTGGTGGGGGTCGTGCTCTACCCGCACATGGTGGTGACTGTTCCCAGCGGGCATGTGGGCGTGCTGTGGAAGCGCTTCGGCGGCGGCACCGTGCTCGACCCCCGCCAGCTCCGGGACGAAGGCTTCCACCTCATCTGGCCCTGGAACAAGCTGTTCATCTACGACTTGCGACTCCAGTCGATCACCGAAACCTACAATGCCATTTCCAGCGACGGCGTGAGCCTGACCGCAACCATGAACGTTCGGTTCCGACTGCAGCGGGATGCGGTACCCGTTCTGCACCAGGCGATCGGCCCAGACTACATCGACGTGCTGGCGAAGCCCGGGCTCGGCAGTCTGACTCGCGAGGTCATAGCGCAATACACCGCAGAGCAGGTCTATTCGACCGCCCGGCAGGAAATCCAGGACAAGATCCGCAGCCTGGTGGAGTCCAGGCTGAGCGAGAAGATGATGGAGCGCGAGGGCGAGGAACAGTATCGCATCTCGCTACGCGATACGATCGTCCTCTACGATACCTTGGTCTACGGCATCGAATTGCCCGAACTCGTGGTCAATGCGATCAATCGAAAGACCGAGCAATACTACATCGCCGAGGAGTACAAATTTCGCGTTGAGCGCGAAAAGCGCGAATCGGAACGCAAGAAGATCGAGGCGGAAGGCATCCATGCATTCCAGCAGATCGTCAGCCAAGGCATTTCGGATTCCTACCTGGCGTGGCGCGGCATCGAAGCGACCCTTCAACTTGCGCAATCCAACAATGCCAAGGTCGTGATCATCGGCAGCGGCAAGGATGGACTGCCGGTCATTTTGGGCAATGCCGGCTCCGCTGCGCCCTCGGCGTCGCCATCCGCCGCGCCGCTCGGGA
Source organism: Xanthobacteraceae bacterium (assembly GCA_036555745.1). Classification (GTDB taxonomy): domain Bacteria; phylum Pseudomonadota; class Alphaproteobacteria; order Rhizobiales; family Xanthobacteraceae; genus VAZQ01. The sequence continues at coordinate 118,599 of DATBKV010000138.1, forward strand.
GCCCCAGCGGGGAGCAGGGGGGCGCGACCCCAAGCGGGCCGACGACGTCAGCCCCGAAAGTTCCGCCAGCCGCGCCGATGTAGCGCCTTCCGATGCGGCGCGATTGGGCCGGGACTTCCTCGACAATCCGCGATTGCCCCGGTACGACCGCGGACCCTGTTGGGCCGATGAGACGCTCTACCGGCAGCGCCGGTTTCGCATACCGACGTCTCGATTCAATGCTTTCGCGCTTCGTGGGGCGCGGCCTATTGCCAGCGCGTCCCGCGCCATATTGACTCGACCCAGGACCATGGCTTGCAGGCTTTATTGGCTAACACCTGCCGATCTTTGGCCGCAATGCCCCCTGCGAGGGCAAGACCGCCCAGCGTCCAGATTGGAAATCGGGTGGTGCAACGACGATATATCTGGGGATGCGGAAAGTCCCGGGACCTAGCGTGACAGATCGGCCGATGCCATGCGGCTCCGAGGATCGGCAGAGCAGGGTGCTCGACGCGCTGCATCGGGCGGCGCTTTTCTGCGACCGCAAGATCGGCTGGCACCGTATCGGAATCGCGCTCAGCATCGTGCTGATCGCCATCGCGGCGATCGTACTCTACCGAATCCTGCGCACCATGGATGCCGGGGAGGTCGTGCATGCCCTGGTGACCACGGATTGGCACGACATCGCGCTCGCCGCCTCGTTCGTCGCCGGCGGCTACCTCACGCTGACGCTCTACGACCTTTTCGCGCTGCGCACCATCGGGCGCAGTGACGTCCCGTACCGGGCGGCGGCGCTCGCCGGCTTCACCAGCTATTCCGTCGGCCACAATGTCGGCGCGAGCGTATTCACCGGAGGCGCGGTTCGTTACCGGGTCTATTCCGCTTGGGGTCTTACCGCCGTCGAAGTGACCAAGATCTGCTTCGTGGCCGGGCTCACGTTCTGGCTCGGAAATGCGACTGTGTTGGGATTGGGTATCGCCTATGTGCCCGGCGCGGCCAGCGCCATCGACCAGTTGCCGCCCTGGCTCAACCGCATCGGTGCCTTTGTGATCTTGCTGGTGCTGGCGCTCTACATCGCGTGGGTGTGGCGGCGGCCGCGCATTGTGGGCCGGCAAGGATGGAAGGTCTCCTTGCCCGACGGGCCGCTGACGCTGTTGCAGGTTTGCATCGGCATTGTCGATCTCTGCTTCTGCGCACTCGCGATGTACGTGTTGCTACCCGACGAGCCCAACATCGGCTTCGTCACGGTAGCGGTGATCTTCGTCTCGGCGACCATGCTCGGGTTTGCCAGCCACGCGCCGGGAGGCATCGGCGTTTTCGACGCGGCCATGCTAGTGGCGCTGTGGCAGTTCGACAGGGAAGACATGCTTGCAGGTCTGCTTCTGTTCCGACTGCTGTACTACATCGTCCCCTTCGCGCTCTCGCTCGCAATTCTCGGGATCCGTGAGCTTCTTCTTGCGCTGCGCGGCACCCGGTTGCCGCCGGTCGCCCTGCTTCCTTCGTTGGCGCCGACCGACGTGGTGGGCGATGCGGACGAAAAGAAGCGCGAGTGTGGCTGACCAAGCGTCTGCGGCGGACTCAACTATGGGTGCGTCGGCCAGCGTCCCCGACAGAGGTCGACGCTCTCACCAGCATGATCGAGCGCGTCCAATTCGACGTTGCCGCAGGTAGGACATCGGTAGTGGCGCAGTGCCGGGAGTATGCCCAACCGCGGCAAGAAGGCTGCCAGCCTCATCGCATCCCCGCAGTCACCGCACATGCGCTGGGGGACCTCGCCGGCGAGGGCTTCAATAGGTCGGTCGGGACGCCGCATAGGCAAACATTGCGCAGTGGCGCATGCGAGCCTGTGAGTTGCGTCACATCCCAGGCGAAAAATCGCGCGATATCGCGCGGCCGGCTGCGGTGGAATCGTTGGCGCTGGTTGCGTATATCAGTGCGTCAGCGATCCACCAGCGCCGGCTAGGACGCCATGGCCGATCCCGCCTTCCGCCTCACCACCCGTGTCGCCTACGGCGCGCGTCAACTGCCGCGGCTGGCCTGGTATCTCGGCCATGACATGTTGATGCGGCGACTGTCGGCGGCGGCGCGTCCACGGGCCGGCCGGGACACCCGACCGCGCGCTCATACCGCCGCGCCCGTGCCCGACCGCGCGCGGCTCTATGTCGACATGGCAGCACTGTTCCGGCAGGACCTCGCCCACGTGGAAGCCGGCGTCTACCCGCTGCCCGCGGATCACGATGGCTCGTGGCCGCTGCTGCTCGAGCGCTCGCGCCTGTTCTTCCAGGACCTGCCCGCCGTCCATCGCCGCCGCGAGGCCCGCGACCATCGACAAGTGTTGGACGAGGCGGTGCGAGGCAAGCGGCCACGGTATTACCTGCAGAATTTCCATTTCCAGTCGGGGGGCTGGATGACGCACGAGTCGGCACAGCGCTACGACACGCAAGTCGAGGTGCTTTTCAAGGGCACGGCCAACGCCATCCGGCGGCAGGCCCTGCCGCCGCTGCACGAGGCATTCGCCGGACGCGATCAGCGACGCCTGCGCGTGCTCGACGTCGGCTGCGGTACCGGCCGTTTTCTCGATTTTGTCAAACAATCCTGGCCGCGCCTGCCGGCGCTCGGCATCGACCTTTCCGAGACCTACATTGCCGAGGCCCGACGCCATCTGCGCCGGTGGTGCTGGCTCGATCTCGCGGTCGCCAACGCAGAGGCCGTTCCGCTGGCAAGCGAAAGCCAGGACGCGGTGACCAGCATCTTTACCTTTCACGAACTGCCGTCCCGGGTCCGTCGCGCCGTGCTGCGCGAGCTCGCCCGCGTGCTCAAGCCCGGCGGTCGCCTCGTCATCCTGGATTCGTTGCAAACCGGTGACGAACCGGACTACGACGGCATGCTCGAACTGTTTCCGCAGAACTTTCACGAGCCCTATTATTTGAGCTACCTCAAGGAGGATTTTGGCGGAATCGCGCGCGCCTGCGGGCTGGCGCGGGTGCGGGAGGTGAAGGCTTTCATCTCCAAGGTGATGGTGTTCGACAAGCCGCGCTGAACAGCAGCCGAGCCGCGACCGGCCTGCTTCGTAGCGAGCGCAGCTCAAGGACGCGGCAGTGTGCTTGTACGTAGATCTCGCGAAGCTCCTGCGGCGTGCCTTCGCCCGCTTATCGGGCGTGGACGCCGGCTATCGTGGAGTTAGACCATACCGGTCGCCGCTGCGGGCATAACCGGCGCGAGGCGGTTTTAGCGGCTCTCTGACTGCGCGTTTCGTCTCGGTGCCGCACCGTTCGCACAGGTAGGTCACATCGACCAGGCAGTCAGTGAAAAGGATGGGCCTGCGGTCGATGGACGCCATCCGGCACCGGCAACCCGGACATGTCGCCGCGGTTTCGCTCGTATGATTGGCCATGTCGGACCAGTTAAGCGCCATAATTCTATCCATCCGGTAAATTTCTCGTTCGGAACGCCGAGGCGCAAAGAGAGGCGTGGTTCTTGCTCCGTTCGCTGCGCGGGCAAACCTCATCGCCCGCGCGCGCAAGGCCGGCGTCAGAGCATTCGCTGCGCGGCCTCCGTCGAGGCCGCGCTCGCCACCGTCAGCACGAACAGATTGAACTTCTCGACGACGAATCCAAAGGCGATCACCGCAATGCCGGTGCGCACCTAGGCAAGGAACGTCCGCTCATTGGCCGGGTGGTCGCTGTACCGGAATCATGACGCCTCATTCATCGCGACGCCACAAGATCAGGGTGGGGTGGTCGCCTTGATCGCAATCGCCTTGAGCGCGGCAGCTATGGCATCGAGCGCCGGCGCGACCTCTGGGCCGAGCCCGTGCCGCTGGGCGAGCCCGTGCGGGTCGTTGTAGGACAGCCATACTTTGCCCGCCGCATCCTCGAAGACCAGGGCCTTCAACGGCAGATCGATACCGACCGCCTGATTGGCCTGCATGAGCGGCGTGCCGGCTTTGGCGTTGCCGAAGATCAGAAGCTCGGTCGGCCGCAACGGCAGGCCGACCTCGGCCGCACCGGCGGCGTGATCGATGCGTGCAAACACGGTCATGCCCTTCGCCCTGACCTCGGTTTCCAGCCGATCCATGGATTCCTTCGGTCCGAAGCTGCTGACCATGAGGGTCAGACCATCCGCCGCCATTGCCAACCCTCCGCACAGCAGGAGCCCGGCAGTCAGCGCGGCGAGTGCGCCGGCAACTGACGTGGAGCTGCGTTTGTCATCCTACGGTTTGCTTCTCATCTGATTCGCGCTCCGCCTCTGGCAGTGCCCCAGATGAACGGTCCGCGGGCAAGAGGAACCGGAATTGCCGCGGTCGCCAGGGCGGCCGCTGCGGAAATGCGAGCGGCGGTATCGCGTGGAGCATGATGATCAACGATGCGCGTGACAACTGGAAGTCTTATTGCTAATAAAAGTCCGGGACCGGGTTCAAGGAGTAGAAAATGCAGAGGAAGATCGCCGCAAGAGGTCCTGTTTCGCCGACAACCGCTGCCAGAACAGGAAGCACAAGGTCGAAACGCCGCGTGACCTTCAAGGCGAGCAGCTGGTATGAAAACGCTCTGCGGACGATCGCGATCAAGAACGAGGCGCCGCTCGGCGCGCCCCGTGTGCAGCTCTGGAGCGCCCGCTTCGAGGCTGATGCCGACTAGTTCGGCCGCGGCCTAGGCTAACCCGACAGTCCCTCCGACTTTCGCTCGTCGCCCCGCCAACTTCCATACCCACGCCGCTAGGTGCGCTTCTCAAGCGCTGCCGGAGTATTTGTGCCCCGGCACAAGCTGTATCGGGCTTGTGGCCGCCCGGCGTGATGCCGGTGGCCGCATTCGTCGCGTCTGCCCTGCGAGAGAAGCCCGAATGCCCATCGGGTGAAGGCGGCGTCCGACCCCACATTATGGCGCGCTTTCGGGCCGTGGCTGATCGCGCACCTGCGACAGTCGCGCCATTGCCGATCGCCCCGATGTCAGAGGCATGCGGATGCTGATCACTGTCCTGATCACTGGTTGCTCGAGGTCACGCACGCTCAACTTGCCCGCAGCGCCCTCGAGATTGTCGCTGCCGCGGCAAAGCCGTATGTATCCGGCGCGACATGACGGCGACTCGCGATAGCGCGGAATTCCGCTCCAGCCGCTGGCTGCGCGGGCCGGGGCCTTTGCGCGTCGTGGTGATTGCGGCAGCGGTCGTGTTCGCCGGCCTGTGGGCGTTCGGAGCGATCGCCGCCGGGCCGGCACTGGGGGGGTTCCTGTTGATCGCCGCGGCGGCGGTGATCGCCGTCGCGCGCGCCGAGGTGGCGCCGGCGACTTTGCCGAAAAGCGAGGCGCCGGCAGCGCGCACAGGCGATCCGCTGATCGAAGCGGTGCTGGCCGGCCTGCCGGATCCCGTGGTCGCGCTCGACCAGCGGGGCGACGTCATCGCGCTCAACCCGCGGGCGGCGGCGGTGGCGCCCGCGTTGCGCCCGGGTGAGCCGGTCTCGCTCGGGCTGCGTGTTCCCGAGGTTCTGGACGCGATCCGCCGCGCGAGCGCGAACGGTAGCGCGCAACGCGTGGAGTTTTTCGAGCGTGTGCCGGTCGACCGTTGGTACGAGGCGATCGTGACGCCGATCTTGCTGGCCGGACCCGGGATCAGGCCCGGACTGGTGCTGCTTGCATTCCACGACCTCACCCCGTTGCGGCGCGTTGAGGAAATGCGCGCCGACTTCGTCGCCAATGCCAGCCACGAACTGCGTACGCCGCTCGCGGCGTTGTCGGGCTTCATCGACACGCTGAAAGGCCCGGCGCGCGAGGATCCCGCGGCGCGCGAACGCTTCCTTGCGATCATGCAGGTGCAGGCGGATCGCATGGCGCGCCTGATCGACGACCTGCTGTCATTGTCGCGTATCGAACTCAACGCACATCTGCGGCCCGACACTCAGGTCGATCTCGGCGCCATCGTGCGGCAGGTCGCCGACAGTTTGCAGACGCTCGCGCGCGATCGCGACGTCGAGGTCAAAACCATCGGTGCCCCCGGAGCCCTGCTGGTGCCAGGTGATCGCGACGAATTGATACGGGTGTTCGAAAATCTGGTGGAGAACGCGCTCAAATACGCCGCGTCGGGCAAGCGGGTGGACATCGTCCTGTCGGTCGCGGAAGGACCTGATGGGGAGCGCGAGGCGCGCGTCGCGGTGCGAGACCGCGGACCCGGCATCGCGCCCGAGCACCTGCCGCGGCTTACCGAACGGTTCTACCGCGTCGACGTCTCTGAAAGCCGCGCCCAGGGCGGCACCGGCCTGGGCTTGGCACTGGTCAAACACATCCTCAATCGCCACCGTGGCCGGCTGACGATCGAGAGCGTCCTCGGACAAGGGGCGACGTTTACCGCGCACTTGCCGATTGCCGACGCGGCGAAAGGCAATCCCTGAGCGGCTCGGCTGCCCGGCTCAACGCGCGGGATGCCCTGGCGCGTGGCGAGGCGGCGGGTTCGCGCGACGCCCGATAGGGTCAAAGTGTCGGGTTGATCATCCGCGGCGCTTTGCTAACGTCCCGAGGCACGCAGGAGAGGGCCTTGCAGCTTGTTCGGGGATCTGTGCTGGCCGGCATCGTGTCGGCGGCAGCCGCGTTCGCGCCCGCCGATGCCGCTGACATTGCCGGCGCCGGGTCCACTTTCGCTTACCCGATCTACGCGAAATGGGCCGAGGCCTACAAAAAGGAGACCGGCGTCGGGCTGAGCTATCGCTCGATCGGCTCGGCCGACGGCATCCGGCTCGTTGAGAGCCGGGAGGTGACCTTCGCCGCCACCGACATGCCGCTGCGCGCGGCGGACCTCGATGCCAGTGGACTCGTACAATTCCCGACCCTGACGGCCGGAGTGGTGTCCGTCGTCAATATCGATGGCGTCAAGCCAGGCGAGCTGACGCTCGATGGCGCGACCTTGGCCAGGATCTTCCTTGGCGAGATCAAGTCCTGGAGCGATCCTGCGGTTCGCAAGCTCAATCCAAAGCTGAAGCTGCCGTCGCGAGCGATAACGGTCGTGTATCGCTCCGACGGCTCCGGCACCACGTTCCTGTTCACGGACTATCTCACCAAGGTGAGCGTCGATTGGAAGTCGAAAATCGGTTCGATGACCTCGGTCGAATGGCCGGTCGGCGTGGGAGCCGCCGGCAACGAGGGCGTGGCCAGCAAAGTCGCCAGCATCAAGGGCGCGATCGGCTATGTGGAATACGCCTATGCCCGGCAGAACAGTCTCAGCCATGTCAAGCTGATGAACCGGCAGGGCAACGCCGTTGCCCCCAATCTCGCCTCCTTCGCGGCCGCTGCTGCCAATGCGGACTGGGAGGCGATGCCCGGATTCGGCGTGATCCTCACTAATGAAGCAGGAGCTGCGACCTGGCCGATCACGGGCGCCACGTTCATCCTTGTTCACAAGCAGCCGGGCAACGCCGCGGCCGCAGGCGCGGCGCTCAAGTTCTTCGACTGGGCTTATGCCAAGGGCGGCAAGATAGCCGAGGCCCTCGACTACGTCCCCGTGCCGGCCAAGGTCGTGGCCGCCGTTCACCAGCTCTGGTCC